>CAUJJI010000041.1 GCA_963205265.1 Pseudomonadota bacterium | reverse complement strand
AAAAATACCACCGTAGTGCAATAAGTGGGACTACATATGCCAGCTGCCCAACTATTTGCCTTGGGCACTGACAGGCGTCGCCTGGACCACTGGCGAGCTGACCATAACCGGAGCCTGCACGACGGCCGGTGTCGGGGCTGCCACTTGCACAGCTTGGACCGGCATTGCGACCTGAACCGGCGTAGCGGTCGCAGGCAATGCCAAGGCCAAGTCCGATTTGGTCCGGGCCATCAGCTCGCGACCTTGCGGAATCCTGCCGCTCTTACCCGTGACGAAGCCGGCGAAAACGCCAGCCAGTATGACACCGCCGACTGTCGCGACCGTGTTGCCCTCGCCCTCCTGCCGGTAGTGCCCCGTTACCGGAATGCGCCTGCCGCCGACTTCGACATATTCCAGCTCGATATCCATTTTGCCCGACTTGCCGAACGCCCCCTTGCTGGTGAGGAACGAGATACGACCGACGCCCCGGCTACCCTTCGGAATGATGACATAATTCCCGAAGGTCACATCGTTGACGACGGAGAGGTCGAAGTTGTCACCTTCCTTCCACCGGTCCCCCTTGGTCGAGACTTCCTGGTTCATGGCCATCAGCACTTCGGTATTCGCCGGCAGCACAGCAGTGGGCGCAGCCGTGGCAGCCACCACAGGCATGGGTGCATCAGGCTGCGGTGCCGACGCCCCCTGCGCATAGGCCGGACCACACACGCAGATCGCCAGCGACGCCAGAAAGACCTTCTTATCCATAGTTGCCCCCTAAAAAGGGCGCCAAACTGGCATGCATATTCCGAGAGTCAATAATATTGAATGGAAACTTGCCGGGCCATAATCATCATTACGATATGGCTACGCAGCCAATTTCCGCAGCGCGATTACATTTCGACGGCGATTTTTTCCGCGATCATCGCTGCATGTCATAATGATGATTACATTCCAAAGGCCTTCCAACATGTTTCTGCCGGGTTCCCACCGCCGTCATAACTGATAGACATGGTCCATGAGCACCATCCCCGCCGAACCTGACACGCCCCCGCAAGCCTCACGGCAGGCGGCAATTGCGACGCCAGCTCCCCAGATCGTCGTTCGCGTCGATGGCCCGCGCGATTGGCCGCAAGCCATGCGCCGGAAGACGGCCGCCGCCTATTGCGATCTATCTATCCATTCGTTCGACAAGGAGGTTGCGGCCGGCAGGCTTCCCATGCCTGTGAAGCTCGGCGGCATGGATCACTGGCATCGCCAGGCGCTGGACGGAGCCCTGCGCTATGTGTTTGGCGAAAGGAGCCCCGGCGACACCGACATTGAGCCGGACTATATGCGCAAATTGCGAGCACGCTACAGCAAGCCGCCGGAAGAGGTTGAACCGCGTGACAGGCGGCGACGGTAGCGGCGTGACACCAGATCAAGAGCTATGGGCCATGGCCCTCCGTATGGTGCAGCACCACAGCGATAGCGCACCCGCTATGATCGCCGAGCGCATCGGGTACTTCACCCTGGAAGGCGACTACGGCAGTGCAGCGGTGTGGTTGAAGGTGGCCGAGCGGTACGATCAAATGCAAGGCGAACTGGAGGGGCCAAGGTGGCCATAGTGCTGCAGATTGACCCTCCACGTGGGGGCTAACGTGGGAACCGACTTGATTTTGTATGAATTAAATGATGTATTACAAAACACTACCTGAATTTAATGGCTCTCAGTCTGGGAATATAACCAACCGCGCGATATGGTGGATAAAGGCACTTTTCCGACGACAGTTCACGGTGAGAGATGTTAGCCCAAGCTACGAAGGAGGATAACAATGGACCCGATGGACATGAACGATGCCGAATGGAGGCTTTACCAGATCCGGCGCCGCGCGGCTTCCATTTACCGCGCCGAGGGCTTCGAGCAATTTGCGAGCCGTGTCGAGGCCGGCCTGGAGGACGGTTGCTACGGGTTTCGTGTCGCGGAGTTTTTCTACGACTAGAGCGAAGCGCCCGGCGATTGGCTGCCGAAATCCCCTACTTTCCAGAGCAGCACCAGGCCAGACGGCACCAAGGCGTCGCCTGCGCCGCGACAGGTCCAGTCCTTCACCCCCCAGCTAGACCAGACGGCCCGCTCGCCGAGCACCTTTAGGTTGCGGCTTTCACCGATGCGATCGACAAGGCCGCCCCATCCTGGTCCGGACTCCAGGATGCCGAAGACATCGAGACCGGACCAACCCGCCCGCGCAAGCTGCTCGCCAAACTCGTTGAACACCCAAACCGCCGAGTCGACGAGCGGCTGCCATCGCATCGTTTTCCAGCCTTCTGGCGGCTGGCAGGAGTCAAGGCGCACCAACCCCGCCCGCCACTCCCGTTGCGCCCGGATCGGATCGAGCGGCGGAGAGGCTGGCACAATTGGCACAAATGGCACGTTAGCCTCCTGAGAGGGGCTATTGTGCCTATCGTGCCTATTGTGCCGGGGGTGTCGAACTTGATCGGCATAGTCCCGCCAGCCCATCATACACCTCCATGCACGGCCGGATTGACCGCATAGTCAGCACGGACCCGGCCGGACGTATCACCGTCCCGTGATGGCGCCGGCAGCAGCCACCCAGCCGAAACGAGGAAGTCTATTGCTTCGTCCATCACGCGCTGGTCCCGGAGGCCGGGCAGTTTCGACTTGTGCGGGGTCTGCTTCAGTTCACGCTTGTTGATCGAAGTCATCCGCGACTTGCAGATGTACCGGGCAAGCACCGCCGCGTTGCGTTCCACCGCAGGCAATGCAGCGTCACCATAGACTCGTTCAGCCATCGGCTTGGCGTAGTCATCGACGAAGGCAGCCGCCGCGATCAGGCTGTCGTCGGATACCTCGCGCGGCTCGTCTCCACCCAGCCAGGCCCACCGGATATATTCGGCGACCAGAGCGAGCCGGAGAACAACGCCATTCATCTTGCCGACGAACGACTTGAACAATGCGGTGGCGTCTTCATCAACCTGCGCGTTGTCCTGCTCCCACCGTTCGAAAATGTCGGCAGCGACAGCGGACAACGGGAGGATGACATAACGGTCCCGGCCTTCCTGGTCCCGCCCCCAGGGTAGACTTTCAAGTCGCCGAAAGATGTTCTCTATCGCGTCGATGTCTGCGCTCTGTCGCGGGCGCCGGATCGTCGGGAGCTTGTCGGGCCAGGCCCAGAGGAACCGCGCAACCAGTCCGTCATCAGGCGACTGTAGTAGGGCGGCGGCCATCTTCGCCGGTTGGATACCGCCCAGCACCGACACGCCGTTGAAGCTGATCTGCAACGGCCCCTTGCTCAGGTTCTTGCGATCGAATGCGAAGGCCCTGCCCCCATAGGCTTCAAGCCAAAACTCTCGCCCCCCAGGCGAGTAGCGGTCGAAGCTAGTCAGCCACCCGGCGAGCTCGTCGCGGAAGTGCAGCGTGCCTTGCGGATTGCCGGCGAGGATTGCCCCCATTGCTTCGGGCGTCGCATCCATGACCATCAGGCGCCGCCGGGAGGGCTCGTCCGGTTCGACCGCATCGCTCGGCATCGCCGGGCTTGCATCGCCGGACTTCACCGCCTTCTTCATTGCCTCCTGCCATTCGGAACGGGAAGCCTTCGCGCGCTCGGCCTGCTCCTGGTAGCTGCGGATGTCTGCCTTGTGGCGTTCGGTATGATCCCGCTCGATGTCCCGCAGCCTGTCCGTCACGGCATCGAGCGCCGGAGACTTGCGCGAGCTGGGATCGCCAACGACACCGCACCACAGGATGCACGGTTCCGCCCAGGACGACGTTTCATAGGGCTTCACTCGACGCTTGCCGCCTATCAGGCTGGCGCACACGGCAAGGAAGCTCATTGCCGGATAATCGACCGAAGTGCAGACGCCCTCCGCGATGTCACCCAACAGCCCCCAGGCGGGTCCAAACAGGTCCCCCGGCATGGCGACAGGTTCACGTCGACCAGCATTGAGAACCGACAGGTCCGGCTTGGTCCAGATGTTCACTACCTCAGCGCTATCGAACGCCTCACGCATTTTCGCCGCCGTCATCGGCTGGCTCCTTCCATCAATTCCGCGTTGAAGTCCTTGGCATCGACGGGGAAGAAGACCCGCGCTGCGATACCGCGATGGGCGTATGTCTCGGCCGCCTTGCGCGCCGCCGCCCTACCTGTTTCGTCATTGTCGCCGCCGATCGCGACGGACTCGACACCGGCCGGGAAAATCATGCTCGGAAGCATCGAGGCCCCAGCTGCCACCCAGGTCGCCCGTCCGAGCTCCTGCTGCAGCGTCAGTCCATCTTCTAGTCCCTCGCAGACCACCAGGGAGCGAGCACAGGGCGCAAGGCGGATCGCGCCGCCCGATACCCTGCCCAGGCTCAGCTTGGCCTTCGGAACGTCCGCCTTGCCCGTGCCGTCCGGCTGGAGATAGGTGCGCTGGATACCGACCAGCTTGTTATCCGCGCCTGCGATGGCAGCGACGAGAACCGGATGCTCGGGACCGCGCGCGCCATAGCGAAGCATCGAGAACCGGATGCTCGCAGGGATCGGCAGGTGAAGTCCCCGGCTGCGCAAATAGGTTTCGGCCAGCGTGCCGGTTGCCGGTTGCGACGCCCGCCAGATGGCTTTCGCCTCCGCGATGCGATCGACCCCGTCGTCGACTGGCAGCGGTGCGATATGAACCGAGGGGAGACTACCCCCGGCCAACATCTCCGCCGCCTCGCGAAGTCCAACGCCGTGCAGGCGGGAAAGGAAGTCGAAGACATCCCCGCCGACGCCACAGCCAAAGCAATGGAAGCGTTGGCCCCTGTCGAATATGGTGAAGCTCGGCGACCGGTCGGCATGGAACGGGCAACAGCCCTTCAATTCCCGGCCGGCACGCTTGAGCGGCACCACCGCGCCGACAATCTCGGGCAGCGGATACCGGCGGCGAATATCGTCCAGATCGATAGGCTCGAACCGGTCTGGGTTAGCCATGAACGCCATCAGGCCCTCCCATGTATTCGCAGTCAGGTAGATCCCTGCTGAGGCGGAGCGCGGTCGCCATCGCCTGCCACCACGTCGGGGCTGGATAGATGTCCGCCCAATCGTCGGAGGCAGGCATGAGATAGGCCTCTGGCCGTGACTCGCCGGTTTGTTCGTTGGCGGCGATCCACCATCCGGAGCGAAAGCGGGGACCACTTTCAGCGCGCAGAGCACGAACAATTTCTTCCGGGTGCTGACACATGTCCGGACCTCCCGCCGCGCCCGTTCGAGCTCAGCCAGCTTCTCCCGCTGTGCGGGGGTAGGGCGAGGCCGGTTGACCATCGAGCGAAGGAAGCTGACCTCCCATTCGCTCCAGGCGTGAGGGGTTCCGAGAAGTGCCCTGGCAACGGTTTGGTGGCGCTTGCCGATGTCGACTTCGCCGGGACGACGACGCGGTGCCCATGCATTCGCCCAGGACGATGCAGGAGGATCAGCAGGGGGCGCCTCTGCCGGCAGCAGTTCCGCCCAGGTGGCGTTGCACTCCACCATTAGGCTGTGAGCCTTCAGGGCCGCCGCAGCACGCTCGCCGGCATGCGGTGACCCCAACAGGTTGAGCAGCTTGACCAGCCTCTCGGTAGGGATGCGCTTCATCGCCCATCCCCTTTCTCGGCCAGTGCGGCGAGTGCGCGACGCAGCCGCCGCTCAGCTTCACCCCTACCAATCCGATTGTCGTCACCATGCCAGGAATCGAAACCACGCCTGCGTTCCCAGGCGAGCTTCGCGTTCCAGATCGCGAGGGCGAAACCTTGCGTTTCAGGGGCATCCAAGCTATTGTCGAACGGCTCATTGCTGGGGAGCAGAGCAT
Source organism: Pseudomonadota bacterium (assembly GCA_963205265.1). Classification (GTDB taxonomy): domain Bacteria; phylum Pseudomonadota; class Alphaproteobacteria; order Sphingomonadales; family Sphingomonadaceae; genus Novosphingobium. The sequence continues at coordinate 47,696 of CAUJJI010000041.1, read as the reverse complement.
TCGTCGGGGCCGGTTTCTTGAGAGAGAGCCGGCCCTGCCGCCTTTCGGTGTGCGGGAACCTTTCGAGGCGCACGGTCAGGCGGCCTTCTCGATACCGGCTTGCTCAGCAATCAGCTTGGCGACCAGCCGCTTGAGGCTGGCGGTCGTAACAATGCGACGGCTCCCAACCATGTAGGTATCGAGGTCGCCCGCGTTGATGTATTCGTAGACCTTTGTCAGCCCGCACGGGATGGCGCGGCAGGCGTCCTTCACAGAGACGCCGAGTGGTTCAAACGACATGTTGGTTCCTTTCGGTTCTCGTCACCGTGCGCGTTCGCGTGAATGCGCGGTGACTTCCGAAAGGTTGCGTCGACCTCCTATTGGCCGGAATCAGAAGGCAGAAAATTCGCGCATAACCCTGCGCGCCTCTGCAGCAATATCAATGCCTTAATAAGCTCAACTCTGCGCGAACCCTGCGCGTAACTATGACCCCAACTCTGCGCGTGACTTGGCGACATCACTTAGTCGAGCCTCGCTCCACTCCTTCCAATAGGCGGCCACAGTGCGAGCGGATGCTGGGGGATTGTCATCCGGCCAATGCGTTGTCACGTGGGTCAGCATTTCCTTCTCGCTCATTTGCTTCAACAGCCCAGGGCGCTGCTTGAATATCTCGAAGAGCTTTTCTTTGAATTTGGACTTGGGGCCTGGCCGCCTCGAAAGGGGCTTGGTAGGCCGTGCAGTCTTCTTTTGAACTAGCGGATCCGGGAAGCACTTGTTGACTTGAGAGCTCACTCCCCCGGTCTCGACCGGGCCAGCGCTGATAGGGAAGGCGCGTCTCACCGCTTCCGCCGGCCAAGCGAAATCGACGAGGCCTGGGATGAGCGATAGACCATCGGACTCAAACGCCCTCTGCCAATCCTTCCATTGATATGGCTCGATCGGTTGGAACTTGGAGCGAGGACTCCTGTCGGCAGGTTGTGGCCTAGCGATTCCCCCGGGAATGTGCCCAGCCTCAAGCGCTTCCCTCAACGGTCCAACGGCTTCTGACATTGCGAGCCCATATCGGCTTCCAGCCTCATTGTTCAGTGTGTTCCACGCTGCGGCCGTAAATAGCCCGCCCCTACTGGCGTAGTTTTCTTCCTCGTAAATCTGCGTGGCAGATACGAAGGCCTCACAGCGACTCGCGATCCATGCGAGTGTCACGAATGCAGACCAATAACCCTCACGGACTCGGCCGGCTCTGGCAAGGCAGTCGTTGAAGGCCTCCCCATCCCAATCCCGTCCCGTCATCTGATTCTTGATCATTCCGCCCTCCCAGGCGATCCGTTGAATGTGGCGGGGGAAGGCCAGGCGGATAATCCGGCCTTGTCGGGAGCTACCCTATCCCTTCGCCTGCTCACGCCCGAAGTAAATCGAGCTGAACCACGACACCGCCTTTCGACGTGATATAGGCTCCCCAGGCGTCCAGCAGCTTCCGGCGCATGTCGAGGAAATTGGTTCGCTTGTAAGCCCGCACCACCGCGTCCGGCACGGTATGGGCAAGAGCGGCCTCGGCAACAGCATCGGGAATCTGCGGCATCTTCTCCGCCGCCCAATCCCGAAAGCTCGACCGGAACCCATGCGGGACGTAAGCCAGATTCGCGTCCCGCATGACCTTCGAAACCGTCATGTCGGACATCGGCAGACCCTTTCTGTTGGCGAACACCAGCGCGTCGGGATTGTCCGGACTGGAAGAGGCCGCTGCCCTGCGCAGCACGTCCAACGCCGCGTCGTTGAGCGTGACGACGTGCCCCTTTCCGGACTTCATCAGTTCCGCCGGCCGGCTCCATTCCTTCTTCTCGAAATCGATATGACCCCAGCGGGCAGAGCGGACCTCGCCACTGCGCGCGGCGGTTGCGATTACCAGCATCAGGGCCAGGCGACCCGCTGTTTCCGTCTCCGAACCGAGCTTCTTGAAATAGTCGGGCACCTCGGCATGCGGCATTGCCGCGAAGTTGCCGCCCTGCTTGGCCTTGCCGATGAGTGTGGTGACGGAAGCTCTCGGCGCCTCGCTCTCCCGCCAGCCTTTCGCCTTGGAGTAGTCCAAAACCTTACCGATCCTCTGCCTGACCTTGCGGGCAATACTCGGCTTGGTGGACCAGATCGCCTTCAACGCCGTGGCGATGTCGTCCGCCTCGATGAGATCGACGCGCTTCGAACCCAGGGCCGGAAACGCATGATCCTCCAACGATGCAAGGAAAGCGTCGGCTGTTCTGTCGCTCCAGCCACCCGCCAGCGACGTATGAGCCTCGATCGCCGCCTGCTTGAATGACGGCGGCGGTCGCCGATCCCGACGACGCTCCGCTGAGGGATCGCGCCCTGCCTTTGCGACATTGCGCAGCCGCGCCGAAAGCTCGCGCGCCTCGGCCAGCGTCAATCTGCTGCGCTGCTCCAGCGGAATGTCATCGCCGATCCGGGTCCGATCCGATTGCGGCCGCAACTCGACACCGCCAAGACCGATGTCACGACGGCGCCCGTCGACCTGCACACGGAGCAGCCAGCTTTTCGCGCCGGAAGGCTTTACGAGCAGGTTGAGCCCGTCACCGTCCCCGTGCCTGCCCGGCCTCGCCTTCTCGATGAACTTCGTGGTCAGCTTGCCCATAGTGGTTCCCCCAATGGTTCCCACACTATCGGGCGATTGCTGGCGAATGTCAACGAATGGAAGCGAAGGAACAAAAAGGGACGACTGACAGATTTGCTGGCGGTCTATGAAGGGGGGCGAATGCCCACGAAAGTTGAGTTATATTCCTCGCGGGGCATCCAGCTTTTTGCGGAGCGGTTCGATTCGGCGCCATCGGCGCGAGGCCCTGGCCGCACGGAATTTCTCCCCGAAAATGGCGGGACTGCGATTGGTCCACTGAATGCACTGCGCCTCTATCTGCAGCCGGCGTAAATGCTGAATGGCCGTGGCGAGAATGACTCGTAGGATGTACGGTCGGCGATCTTCCGGCAGCGCTTCCTGACATAGTCGCGCACCATCGCTCGCGTGCCTTCTACCCTCTGCGGTCCGTCATGGAACGTGACCGTCTCGGGCCGTCGCCGGAGAATCTCGGCCACGATCGCGTGCTGGCTGCGGCCGCTCACCCCGTCCTCAACCTTCTCTTTCAGATGCCAGGGGAGAACGATGTTCGACAGCGGCTTCGCCCGCGTCATCGCATAGAGATAGACTGGCCCGTCATAGACGAAGAGCGTCCTCCCATGGCGGTCGATATCCTGTGCCGCCGCAACCATGTTTGCCCGTGCCTTCCGGTGCAGCTCTACATCGAATGTCCGTGCATGGGCGAGGGCCCAAAGCCCACCGCCCAGCGCGAAGACGATGAGCGCCGGCCAGCGGTCGAAGAGGAAGGCCATGCAGCACAACGCCGGCACCAGCAGCGGCAGCCCGTAGTGCCAATAGAAGTTCGGCACCAGGAACAGCGCCGCCATTGCCACCAGCAGCCAGCTGCCGAAGAACACCCGGAGCCGCGGCGCCACCGCCAATCCGGCGCCTGCGGCAATGATCGGCAACCAGAGGGGCTTCAACATCAGCGTGGTGGAAGCGATCCGCCGCGGCAGCGGATGCGCACCCTTGTCGAAGTTGGAAGTCACCATCGCCTGGTAATAGTCGGCCCAATGGCCTTCGAAGGCATAGAACGCGCCGACGGCCAACCAGGGCAGTGCCCCGATCGCCGCGAAGGCGGATAGGGTCGCAGCCAGACGGCCCCAGCCCATGCCTCCGCGACGAGCCGCAGCCAGCGCATAGAGACCGAAGAAAGCCGCCTCGGCGATGACCGTCTGCTTGATCGTCAATGCCAGGCCGCAAACGCCCATGGCCGCATAGACGCGCCACGGAATCCGGCCTTTGTCGAGCGTCGGCAGCGCCCCCACGATCAACCAGGCTGCGCCGGCGATGAACGTGTTGTAGAAGATCGGCGCCTGCCCGCCGAAACCTCCCAATGGCGGCACGAGGACGAGGTACAAACCCCCGATGCAGAGAGCCGCCGGCCAGCGCACGCCGACGATCTTGGTCAACAGCATCGCCGTCGCTGCCGCGCTCACGCAGGCAGCTACCTGGTAGGCCACCACCGAACGCGAGATCGCCGCGATCGCTGCGTAGATGGCGAACAACCCGAAAGGCTTGCGATCCCAGATGTCCACGTAGGGCAACCGCCCGTCGAGCATTTGCTGGCCGACATAGAAGTAGAACTCTTCGTCGGTGTGTAGCGCCGGATCACCGAACGTCGGTGCGCGCAACACGAAGGCCAGAGCGAGGATGACCCCGGCAATCAGCCAACCTGTCCTGTCGGTCGAAGCGTCGCGATCTGGCCTGGCCACCTGTCTCCCCTGTGCCCTCATACTGTCGGATGGAAACCGACGCTACCGACCTTATCGTCGATGGTGGGTTCGCCGCCCAGAGGAACAATCCGGAACATCGCAGCCGCCAGGCCGTTTGCTCCCTACGCGACCCAAATGGCCAAATCGGCCCAGGTAGGAGCGAAAGCGATGCGAAAATCAGTTCTTGGCGTGATCACGGCGATAGCCGCGGCCGGCAGTGTCCTTGCGGCAGTCCCGGCCCAGGCGCAGATGCGCGATCGGGACCGCGACGGCGTTCCGGACCGCCGCGAATGGAACCGCGACCGCGATCGCGACGGGCGGCCGGATCAATACGACCGGCGCGACAACCGCCGCGACCGGGTCCACTACTGGGGCGGGCGGCACGGCTACAGCGGCTACAAGGGCCGCTGGCGCAGCGGGCAGCGCTATCCCTATTACAACAACCGCCGGTACTGGATCGACGACTACCGCCGCTACGGACTCGAGCGGCCGTGGCGCGGATACCGCTACTATCGTACCGACAGCGGCGAGATCGTCATGGCGGCGATCGCCACGGGCCTGATCGGGCTGATCATCAGCGGCGCGCTCGACGATAACGACGGATACCGCCGCCGCTATTGAAAGCAGGCAGACTGCACGAAAGGCCTCCGGTCAATCCGCCCGGGGGCCTTTTGCTGCCCGAGCCGGGGCTATGGCTTGCCCCCTCCCCGCGCTTCGGCAGGCAGCCGGGTGACGCCGGCGACGTCACAGCGCACGGCCCGGCTCGAGGTGGGATCGCGGAACGAGACCTTGATGTCTCCGGCCTGGGACCCGGTGCAGACGGTGCGGCCGCTTCTGGTTTCGAAGGCGATGGCCGTGCTCCAGCCCACGTCGCGGCAATTGCCGCCGACGAGATCGATGCGATAAATGTCCCCGCCGCGCAGATGGAGCTTCACCGAGGCATCCTTGTCGGACTCGAATCCTTCGACGAGGCCGCTGTCGAAGCAGGAACGGCCGATTGCGGAAGGCGATTGCGCAGGCGGCGGCGCGCATCCCCAGGAAACCGCCGCTCCCGCGGCCAGCAGGACGATGCCGGACATTGGTCTCGCGCACAGGGACATGAGCAAAGCTCCCTTGCATGGCACGGCAGCGGGTCTGCCGCCTGTTAGAATGCGCCGCGGACCGATTTCCGCACTTCCTTGGGAGGGTTCGGGCAATCAGCGCACCGGCTTGCCGTCCGCGTCGATCACGCGCAGCTCGCCCAAGCCCAGCGCGCGGATCCTGTCTTCGATCTTGCCGCGGTCGCCGACGACCACCCAGGTGACCGCGCGATCGGCAAGGAAGCTCGCCGCCGCGGCGTTGACCGCTTCCAGAGACGCCATGGCGACGTCCTGGGGGTAGCGGGCATAGTAATCGTCGGGCAGATCGTTTGCGACCTGATCCGCCAGATACTGGGCGATGCCGTTGCTCGTCGACCACTCGCTCGACAGGCCGAGGCTCATCTCTTGCTTCGCGCCGGTCAGCTCCTGCGCGTCGATGCGGCGGTCGCTGGTTGCGCCCTTGAGCAGCGCGGCGATCTCGGTCATCGAATCGGCAGTCCTGTCCGCCTGGACCGAGGCGCCGGCGGTGAACAGGCGCGAGCCCTTGCCACCGCCGATGCCGCTGCGCGCGCCATAGGCCCAGCCCTTTTCCTCGCGCAGCTTCATGTTGAGCCGCGAGGTGAATGAGCCGCCGAAAGCCGTGTTGAACGCTGTGCGCGCGATCTCGTCCCCCTGCTTGCGCGGCGGGGCGAGGACCGCGGCCTGGATCACGCTTTGCGCCGCGCCGGGCTTGTCGATCAGGTAGACCACGGGCTTGGCCGCCGGCGTGCTGATCGGGGCGATCCGTTCGGGCACGGGCGCGCTCTTCCAGCCGGTGAATGCCGCTTCGACCTGGGGTCGGACCTCGGCCAGCGTGGTGTCGCCGGTGACGATCAGCGTCGCATTGTTGGGGTGGAACCAGCGCGCGTGGAAGGCCGCAACGCCGGCGCGGTCGATCGCGGCGATCGATGCCTCGGTCGCAATGCGGCCATAGGCGCTGTCGGGGCCGTGCATCACCGCGGTCAATACGCGCCCGGCCATCCGGCCGGGATCCTGCCGCGACTGGGCGAGCCCGGCGAGCGACTGCGCCTTCAGGCGGTCGAGCTCCGCTTGTGCGAAGGCCGGGCGCATGACCACGTCGGCGTAGAGCGCGAGGCTCTGGCGCAGCGCGGGCTTCAGCGCCGACAGCGAGACCATGCTCTCCTCGCCGCCGCCGCCGGCGGAAAGCGTGGCGCCGAGCCCGCCCAGCTCCTCGGCGATCTGCTCGCGGCTGCGGCTGGTGGTGCCTTCGTCGAGCAGGCTCATCGCCATGCTGCCGGTGCCCTGCGGAGTGGCGCTCCAGTCGGCCGGCGTCCCGGTCGGCAGCAGCATTGCGAAGTTGACCACGGGCACGCCGCTCCGCCGTGCGACGACCAGCTTCATGCCGTTGGCGAGCGTCGCGCGCTCGACCGCCGGAAAGGTCGCCGCGACCGCCTGGCCCGGCAGCGGCATCTGCTTGCGGTCGGCGCCCTCCTTCGCCGCGGCGAGGTTGCCGAAAGGCAGGATGTGCAGCACGTAGTCGCCCTGGCTCAGCCAGGCCTTGCCAACGCGCTGGAGGTCGGCGGGCCGGGCCGCCTTCAGCCGTTCGAACGAGGCCTTCCAGAAGCCGGGATCGCCGCCGTAGACGGTGTTCTCGGCCAGCACGCTCGCCTTCTGCGAGATGCTTTCCAGCCCGCGCGCGAAGCCGGCGAGAATGGTCGTGCGTACCCGCGCCATCTCGGTCTGGCTGGGCCCGGCGGCGAGCAGGCGCTTCAGCACCTCGTCGACGATCGCCTCGACCCGCGCGACGTCGGCACCGGGCTTGACATCGGCGGTGATCATGAAGTGGCCGCCGATCTCGCGGTTGTCGACCCCGGCGTCGACCGCAGTGGCGAGCTGCTCCTCGATCACCAGCCGCTTGTAGAGCCGGCTGTTCTTGTCGCCCGCCAGGATCCCGCCGAGGAACTGCAGGTGGTCGGTATCGGGCGAGGTCCATTCGGACACGTTCCACACGCGGTAGAGCCGCGCCTGGGCGACGCGGTCGTAAGCGACCTCGCGCACGGTGTCGGTCTTCCTGACCACCCAGCTACGCGGCTGCGAGACCGGCGTGCCGGGATCGATGTCGCCGAAGTACTTCTCGACCTTCGCCCTGGCCTCGGCCGGGGTGATGTCGCCCGACAGCACGATCACCGCGTTCGACGGCCCGTAATAGGTGCGGAACCACTTCTTGACGTCGTCGAGGCTGGCGGCGTCGAGGTCTTCCATCGAGCCGATCGTCAGATGGTCGTAGGGATGGCCCTTGGGCGCCATGGCCGCGGCGATCAGCCCCCAGGCCTTGGCATAGGGGCGGTTCTCGTAGTTCTGGCGCCGCTCATTCTTCACCACGGCACGCTGCTCGTCGAGCTTGGCCTGGTCGATCGCGCCGAGCAGGTGGCCCATGCGGTCGCTTTCGAGCCAGAGGATCGAATCGAGCGCAGCCTTGGGAACGGTCTGGAAATAATTGGTGCGATCGACGTTGGTCGTGCCGTTCTGCTCGGTCGCGCCGATCTTCTGCGTCGCCTTGAAGAAGTCGTCGTTGAAGTTCTCCGAACCGTTGAACATCAGGTGCTCGAACAGGTGGGCGAAGCCGGTCTTGCCCGCCGGTTCGTTCTTCGAGCCGACGTGGTACCAGATGTTGACCGCGACGAGCGGCGCCGAATGGTCTTCGTGGACGATCAGCGTCAGGCCGTTCTTCAGCACGAACCTGGTCGCCGGTATGTCGAGCGTGAGACCGGCCAGCGGGTCGGCGGGGGCGGTCGCGGTGGGGCGCTTCGGCGCGGCGGCGGCAGGCGGCGCCTGGACGGCCAAGGCCAAGACAAGTCCGCAGGAAAGGCACAGGCCGGCCCTGCGCAGACGGGAAACACGAATCATGGCAGGGTTCCTCTCGGATGGCGGCCGCTTCATTGCGGAAGTGGCCGAACACGATGTTGAAGGAGGCTGAACGGCGGCGCCGTCATAATTCGGGAAGCGGCGGCACGGGCCGGGGCGGCACATCGGCGTCTTCCTCGTGCACCTCGACCTGGCCGCGGCCGACATGGCTTTTCCGGTAGCCGTAGAGGAAATAGAAGATCAGCCCGACCCCGCCCCAGACGGGCAGCACCATCATCGCATCGAACGGCAGCGAGACGTAGAGGCCCACCGTGCCGACCATGGCCAGCGGCCCGACGAGCCACAGCGCAGGCGTGCGGAACGGCCGCGCCCGTGCCGGGTCGGTGCGCCGCAGCACCATTACCGCGATGGCGACCATGAAGAAGGCGAAGAGCGTCCCCGAATTGGAGATGTCGGCAAGCTTGCCCACCGGCAGGAAGGCCGCGAACAGCGCCACCGCTATGCCGGTGATGGCGGTGACGACATGCGGCGTCTTCCAGCGCGGATGGATGCTCGCCAGGGCTTCGGGCAGGAGCCCGTCGCGCGCCATGACGAAGAAGATACGAGTCTGGCCGAACAGCATCATCAGGATGACCGAGGGCAGCGCCAGGAAGGCGGCGAGCCCGATGAGGTTGCCGAAGTTGGGATAGCCGAGCGTGCGCATGACGTAGGCCAGCGCCTCCTTGGAGCAGGCCACAGGCTCGGCCGAGAGCATGGCCACCGCCCGGCAGCGATCCGCAAGCTCGGGGCTTCCCGGCGAAAGCACTTCGCCCCCGGCGCCGAACACCGGCTGCGCGCCGAGCGGCGAGCCGATCACCCCGGCGGCGACGAGAATGTAGAAGAGGGTGCAGATGCCGAGCGAGCCGATCAGCCCGATCGGCACGTTGCGCTGCGGATCGCGAGTCTCTTCCGCGGCGGTAGAGACCGCGTCGAAGCCGACGTAGGCGAAGAAGATCGACGCCGCCGCGCCGTAGACGCCGGCCTCGCCCAGCGGCATGAAGGGGGTGAAATTGTCCATCTGCATGGCCGGCACCGCCAGCACGATGAACGCCGCCAGCGCCGCCACCTTGATGCAGACGAGCACGGCGTTGACCCGCGCGCTCTCGGTGGTGCCGAGCGTCAGCAGTGCCGCCACCAGCAGGGCGATGACCAGGGCCGGCAGGTTGACCAGCCCGCCGGCAAAGGGTCCGGCCACCAGCGTCGCCGGCAGGTCGATCCCGAACCAGCCCTTGAGCTGGCCGACGAAGTAGCCCGACCAGCCGACCGATACGGCCGAAGCGGCGACGGCATATTCGAGGACCAGGGCCCAGCCGACCATCCAGGCCAGCAGTTCCCCCATCACCGCATAGGTATAGGTATAGGCCGACCCGGAAACCGGGACCATCGAGGAAAGTTCGGAATAGCACAGCGCCGCCACGGCGCAGACGAAGCCGGCGATGACGAAGCTGAGCATCATGCCCGGCCCAGCCTTCTGCGCGGCTTCCGCGGTCAGCACGAAGATGCCGGTGCCGATGATCGCGCCGATCCCGAGCATGGTGAGCTGGAACCCGCCCAGCGAACGGTGCAGCCCCTTCTTCTCGGCCGTCGCCAGGATGGCGTCCAGCGGCTTGATCCGCAGTTTCATGAACCTCTTCTCCCTGCGATCATCGGCTGCTTGCGAGGCGGGCTTCGATTTCGCCGGCGAGAGCGCAGAGCACGGCAAGTCCAGCCATGCGGCACTCTCAACGCCGGACTTCGTTGCCCGGGCGATCCATCCGCGCGTCGCTTCAATCCCCACTGTCGTTCCGTCCATAGAGGCGCGGGGCCTCACCTTCCGCATGCGCCGGCGGCAATTTTTTCTGCCATGGCGATCGGCCCTCGATCGCGCGCGCTCATGCCGGCATACGCAAAGCATCGCATGGCGCCGGGATCGCGCATTCGGCATGCTGCTGCCTCGCCGGGAGAAAGGAGCGCGATGGATTCGATCGACCGACGCGGCGCGCTTGCCCTGATCACGGCAGCCGCGCTTGCCGGCTGCGCGGCGGCCAGGGAACAAGGCGCCGCCGATTTCGACCGCGACCTCGCAGCGATCGAGGCCAAGGCGCAGGGGCGGCTCGGCGCGTGCGTCGTCGACACGGCCACCGGCCGGCGCTTCGGCTGGCGCGAGGCCGAGCGCTTTGCCCACTGCAGCTCGTTCAAGCTTTCGCTGGCCGCCATGGTGCTGCGCGGCGGCCGGCGCGGCTCATGGCAGCTCGCCGAGCGCCTTCGCTGGTCGCAAGCCGAACTGCTGCCCAACAGCCCGGTCACCGGCGCCCACGTCGCGGCCGGCCTGACTCTGGAGGAACTCGCCCATGGCACGCTCGTCACCAGCGACAACACGGCGGCGAACCTGCTGCTGCGCCGACTGGGCGGCCCGCAGGCGCTGACCGGCTTCTGGCGCGAGACCGGCGACGGCGTGAGCCGCCTCGACCACTACGAGCCCGAGCTCAATGTCGTCCTGCCGGGCAGCGAGGCGAATACGACCACGCCGGCGGCAATGGCGGCGACGGTTGCCGCACTGGTGACGGGCGAGGTGCTCGATCCGCGCGATCGCGCCACGCTGGTGCGCTGGATGGCCGAGGTCGAGACCGGCAAGCGCCGCCTGCGGCCCGGATTTCCGGGCGATTGGCTGGCCGGGGACAAGACCGGCACCGGCACCGATCCGCGCTCTACCACCTATGTCGACCTCGCTTACGGCGGGCCGCCCGGCCGAGCGCCGCTGATCGTCGCCGCCTATTTCCAGCCGAAGGTCCACGCCGAGGGTATCGATCCTGCCGCGGAAGCGGTTCTCGCCGATGTCGGACGGCTCTGCGCGCGAGCTATCGCGTCATGAGCCCGGCACGGTTCCGGCTCGGGGCGGGGCTGGCTCTCGCGCTCATGGCAAGCGGCAGCGTCGAGGCCGGCAGCGGCCCGGCCGAGCGCTGGTGGCAGACGGTTGCGGTGCTGGCCGACGACAGCCTTGCCGGGCGGATGACCGGCTCTCCGGGCTACGACAGGGCGGCCGACCATGTCGCCCGCGAATTCCGCCGCATCGGGCTGAAACCCGCGGGGACCCAGGGCTACTTCCAGCCGGTCGACTTCGTCGAGCAGCGCTTTGCCACGGGAGCGAGCCAGGCGGCACTGGCAGGCGGCGGTGCTGCCGCACCCTTGGCCATTCCGCGCGATCTCTATTTCCGCGGCGCGCATCCCATGCCCGCAGCCGTCGATGCACCGATGGTCTTCGCCGGCTACGGGCTGTCGATCCCCGAGCTCGGCCACGACGACTTCGCCGGCCTCGACCTGCGCGGCAAGGTGGTGCTGGTGATCTCGGGCGGGCCGCAGGACATCCCCGGATCGCGCAAGGCCAACGCCCGCTCCGAACGTGCCCGGCTGCTGGTCGAGCGCGGGGCCGTGGGCCTGATTGCGCTGACTTCGCCCCGGCAGGTGGAAATCCCCTGGGAGCGGCAGCTGGCGCTTGCCGCGCGGCCGTCGATGTACCTCGCCGATGCCGCGCTGCGCGAAGTCGAGGGCCCGTTCATGTCGGCCAGCTTCTCGCCCGACAGCGCCGGGCGGCTCTTTGCCGGAGCGGCCCATTCGTTCGCCGAGCTGGCGGCGCTGGCCGACGCTTCCAAGCCGCTGCCGCGCTTCGACCTGCCGCTGCGGTTCACCGCGCGGATCGCCGCCGCGACGCGCGCCGTGCGCAGCGCCAACGTCATCGGCCGCCTGCCGGGCAGCGACCGCAGGCTGGCGGCGGAGCACGTCGTGCTCAGCGCCCATCTCGACGGGCTGGGGGTGAACGAGCCGATCGACGGCGACGCCATCTACAACGGCGCGATCGACAATGCCGTCGGCGTCGCCAACGTCGTCGCCATCGCGCGCGACCTTGCCCGGCGGGGCAAGCGGCCGCGCCGCTCGATCCTGTTCTTCGTCCCTACGGCGGAGGAGATGGGCCTGCTCGGCTCGCGCTACTTCGCCAGGCGGCCGACAGTGCCCGCGGCCTCGCTGGTAGCGAACATCAACTTCGACATGCCGCTGCCGATCTTCCCGCTGACCAGCGTCACCCCGATCGGCTACGAGGAAAGCACGATGGGCGACGACGCTGCGCAGGTTTCCGCGGCCATGGGCCTGCCGGTGGTTCCCGATCCCTTCCCCGACCGCAACGTGTTCATCCGGTCCGACCAGTACAGCTTCGTGCGCGCCGGCATCCCCGCGCTGTTCCTGAAGTTCGGCTTTGCCGCCGGCACGCCCGAGGCGGACATCGAACGCGCCTGGCGCGCGAACATCTACCATTCCCCGCGCGACGACGTCGCCCAGCCGATCCGTCGCGGCGATGCCATGCAGTTCAACGCCTGGTCCGCCCAGCTGCTGCGCCGGGTCGCCGACAATCCCGAGAAGCCGCGCTGGCGCGAGGAGAGCTATTTCCGGCGCTTCGCCGAATAGCTCGCTCGATTCTGCCTCGACCGGCCGCGCTACTCCGCAGGCGCCAGCTCGGGCTCGGCGCCGGGCTTGCGCTTCAGCAGCACGCCCAGCATGTGGCTGATGGTCTGCGGCGAGGAAGTATGCGGCGCCAGCCAGCGGTAGAGCAGCGGCACGACGAACAGGGTAACGCCTGTCGCCAGGGTGACGCCGAAGACGATGACCACGCCGATCGCCGAGCGCGCACCCGCGCCGGCGCCCGAGGCGATGGCCAGCGGCACGGCGCCGGCGACCGTCGCCAGCGAGGTCATGACGATCGGCCGCAAGCGGCGCACCGAGGCTTCGCGCACGGCCTCTTCCACGCTCTTCCCCTTGTCGCGGAGCTGGTTGGCATATTCGATGATCAGCACGCCGTTCTTGGCCGACAGTCCGACCAGCATGACGATGCCGATCTGGCTGTAGAGGTTCACGGTCATGCCGCAGAGCCATAGTCCGAGCACCCCGCCCGAGACGGCCAGCGGTACCGCCGAGATGATGACGGCCGGGTGGATGAAGCTTTCGAACTGCGCCGCCAGCAGCAGGTAGATGACCAGTACGGTGATGCCGAACACCACCCAGATCGACCCGCCGGTCTGCCGGAACGACAGGCTTTCGCCGCGGTAGCCGACGGCGATGACTTCGGGGGAAGCGCTCGCCTGGTCCTCGAGGAAGCTGAGCGCCGCACCGAGCGTATAGCCCGGCGCGATGCTGCCCTGCAGAGTGATCGCGCGCAGCTTGTTGAACCGGCCGAGTTCGCGCGCGGTCGCGCTCTCGCGCAGGCTGACGAGGTTCGACAGCGGCACGATCGCCCCGCTGCGCGCGCGGACATAGACGCTCGCCAGCCGGGCCTCGCTGTTGCGGTCGGCCGCGTCGGCCTGGACGATGACGCGATATTCCTCGCCGTCGCGCACGAAGGTGGAGACGCGGCGCGAGCCCATCAGCGACTGCAGCGCCTGGCTGATGTCGTCGACCGAGATGCCCATGTCGCCAGCGCGCTGCCGGTCGACGTTGATCAGCATCTGCGGCTTGGTCTCGACATAGTCGGCATCGAGATTGACGATGCCCGGATTCTCGCGGGCCGCGGCCATGATGCGGTCGCGGGCGCGGGCGAGGTCGCTGTAGTTGGTGCCGGCGATGACGAAGTTGATCGGCTGCCCGCGGCCGCGATTGAGCGAGGAACGGACCACCGCATTGCCGCGCAGCGCGGCAAGCTGGCCGAGCTTGCGGTTGATCTGGGTGACGACGTCCTGCGAGGTCTCGGTGCGGTCGTCCCAATGGCGCAGGAACACCACCATGTTGGATGAATTGAAATCCTCCGAGGCGCCCTGGCCGGAGGGTATGCGGGCATTCATGCCGCGCACCGCGCCCGTGCCGACCATCGGCATGACCAGCTTCTCGGCCTGGGCCACGAAGCGGTTCAGCTCGGCATAGCCGGTCCCTTCGGGAGCCGAGAGCCGGACGTCGACGACGCCGGCATCCTCCGGCGGAACCAGTTCGCTTTCCAGCCGGGTGAACAGGAAGCCCGAGACCAGCAGCACCGCGCCGGTCGCCAGGACGAACGGCAGCCAGCGCGCCAGCACCGCGTCGAGAGCGCGGGCATAGGCGGCGGCGAAGCGGTCCAGCGTCGTCTCGATGCGGGCGGAAAAGCCGGTGCGCGGGGTGGAGCGCAGCAGCTTCGAGCACAGCATCGGCGTCAGCGTCAGCGCCAGGAAGCCCGAAATGCCCACCGCCGCGATCATCGCCACGGCCAGCTCGCGGAACAGCAGGCCGGTCTGGCCGGCGAGGAACATCACCGGCACGAAGACCGCGCAGACCACCAGCGTCGTCGCGATCACCGCGAAGCCGACCTGGCGAGCGCCGGCGAAAGCGGCGAGCAGCGGCGGCTCGCCTTCCTCGATCCGGTGGTGGACGTTCTCCAGCACGACGATGGCGTCGTCGACGACAAGGCCGATGGCCAGGACCATGGCCAGCAGCGTCAGCAGGTTGATCGAATAGCCCATCACCCAGAGCGCGGCGAAAGTCGTGATGAGGCAGATCGGCACGGTGATCGCCGGAATGAACGTCGCCCGCCAGGATCCCAGGAACAGGAAGATGACGACGGTGACGAGCAGGGCGGCTTCGACCAGGGTCTCGTAGACGCCCTTGATCGCCTGCTCGATGAACAGCGAGGTATCGCTGCCGGTCAGCAACTCGACGCCCGGCGGCAGCTCCTTCTTGAGGTTCTCGACTTCGGCCTTCACTGCGCGCGCGACTTCGAGCTGGTTGGCGCCGGACTGGCGCACGACGCCGAGGCCGACCCCCTGCTCGCCGTTGAAGCGGAACGTCGAATAGGGATTTTCCGGCCCTTCCTCGACCCGGGCGACGTCGCCGAGCCGGACGAGATAGCCGTCGGGCCCGCGCCCGATCACCAGTGAGCGGAAGTCGGCGGGCGTCGTGAAGCTGCGGTTCACCCGCAGCGAGACGTTCTGCTCGACCGCCTCGATGCGGCCGGCGGGCAACTCGACGTTCTGCGTGCGCAGCGCCGTCTCGACGTCCTTCGGCGTCAGCCGGTAGGCGGCCAGCCGGCCGGGGTTCAGCCAGACGCGCATCGACGGGCGGGCGAGGCCCGGCGCATTGATCGATGCGACCCCGTCGACGGTCGACAGCCGGTCGATCACCACCCGGTCGACGAATTCGCCGAGCTTGATCGGATCCCAGCTCGGTGCCCGCACGAAGAAGAAGATGATCGGCTGCGCATCGGCATCGACCTTGCGCACTTCCGGCGGCAGGGCATCCTCGGGCAAGTCGCCGACCGCGCCCGAGACGCGGTCGCGCACGTCGTTGGCGGCGGCGTCGATGTCGCGGCCGGGACGGAACTCGATGGTGATATCCGAACGCCCGTCCATCGAGCGCGAGGAGATCGTCTCGATCCCCTCGACTCCGGCCAGGCGGTCCTCGAGCGGCTGGGTGATGCGGTTCTCGATCACCTGCGAGCTGGCGCCGGTGTAGGTGGTGGAGATCGACACCACCGGCGGATCGGTATCGGGATATTCGCGCACCGGGATGTTGATGAAGGCGACGATGCCGACGATCGTCATCAGCACCGCCACCACGGCCGCGACGACCGGACGCCGGACCGAGAGGTCGGACAGCATCATGATGCCGGTGCCGCCTGTCCGCCGGGCTTGCCCCTGCCGCCATTACCGCCATTGCCGCCCGCACCGCCTTTCGGCTTGGGCAGGCGCACCATCATGCCGTCGGAAACCTTGAGCACGCCTTCGTCGATCACCTTGGCGCCGGCCGGCAGGCCGGTGACTTCGATCAGGCCGTTATCGCGCAGGCCGGTCTTCACCGTCACCTGCCTGGCCTTGCCGCCGGGACCGACGACGAAGACCGAGCGCTCCTCGCCGTTGCCGACGACGGCGAGCTCGGGAACGGCATCGACCAGGCGCGAGCTGCGCTTGACCGTCACCGACAGCAGCATGCCGGGCTTCAGCCGCGAGCCGGGATTGGGCAGCAGCGCCCGGACCATGACTGCGCGGCTGTTGGGATCGATCACCGGGTCGATGCTGGTGATGCGACCCTGGAACAGTTCGCCGGGATAGGCAGCCGAGGTCGCATCGACGTTCTGGCCGACGGCGATACCCGCGAGCTGGGTTTCGGGCACGGTGAAGTCGAGCTTGATCCGCGTGATGTCGCTGATCGTCACCAGCGGCGTTCCCGCCGAGACGATGGCGCCCGCCGATATGACGCGAAGGCCGGTCACCCCGGCGAAAGGCGCGCGGATCATGCGGTCGGCGATCGCCGCCTGGGCTTCGGAGGCATCGGCGCGCGCGCCCTCTGCCGCGGCCAGCTGCAGGTCGAGCTGGGCGCGCGTGGCGAAGCCCCGGTCGAACAGGCTCTTGATCCGCTGGTATTGCGCCGCCGCCTGCTTTTCGGAAGCGTTGGCGCCGCGCAGTGCGGCGTTTTCCTGGCCCTGGGTCAGCACCGCCAGCAGCTGCCCGCGTCGCACGGCCATGCCGTCGGTGAACAGGACGCGCTCCACCCGCTCGGTGACGTTGGACGCGATGATGACCTGCTCGTTGGCGCGGGCCGTGCCTTCCGACTTGATCACGTCGGTGAAGAGATGCCGCTTGACCGGCGCCGCGTGCACCATCGGCGGTGGCCGCTTGCGCTCCTCCTTGGCCGCCGAGCAGGATGCCAGCAGCGACACGGCGAGAAGCAGGATGCTGCGGATCAGGCGATCCATCGCGCCGTGCCTCACCGCGCCATCGACTTTATGTAGGCGATGACGTTGCGGCGGTCGGCCGGATTGCTCAGCCCGGCGTAAGGCATGCGGTTGCCGGGCATCGCCTTGGCCGGGGCGGCGAGATAGGCATCGAGCGCGGCATCGGTCCATACCCGTTTTGCCGCGACCATGGCCGGCGAGTACTTGAAGCCCGGGAGCGTGCCCGACTTGCGTCCGGCTACCTTGTTGAGATTGGGACCGACGCCCGAACTGCCGCTCGCATCGATCTTGTGGCAGACCTTGCACTGGACGAAGACCTTCTCGCCGGCCTTGGCGTCGCCGCCGGCGGCATGCGCGCCGTCCACCGCAAGTACCGCGGCCGCGGCGCCGACCAATCCCCATAGCTGTCGCTTCAACACGCTTCCGTCACCGCTCCTTCCTGCACGCGATCGAACCCGCAGGCTCGCTCCCCGATCGAGAGAGAGAGAGCGGCGGTGCATCGCCCCGCCCGGGTTCCACCGTCGCCTTCGTCACTCGCATGTCACGCATTCCGCACGGTCGGGCTTGCCGGCGGCCGCAGCGAAAGCGGCGACATCGGCTTCGCCGACGGTTCCCTTGAACTGGTTGAAATGGGTGCGGACGTAATTGATCACCGCGGCCATCTGGGAGGGAGTCAGGATGTCGTTGAACCACGGCATGCCGCCGCGGCCCTTCATCAGCACCTCGATCATGAACTTCGGATCCTCGAGATTCCGGTTGCCGGCCAGGGCGGGGATCACCGCACCGGCGCCGCCGCCGCCCTTGGCATCGGCGAGGTGGCAGGCCTGGCAGATCTGCTCGTAGATCTTGCGCCCTTCGTCGGACACGGCGACGCTGGTCGGGCCGCTGCCCGGAGCGTCCTGGGCGTCGCCTGCCGCTGCCGCAAGGAATGCCGCAACCGCGCTGGAAATGAATGCGGCCTTCGACGCACGAATCATGCAGCAAGCGCCCGCTGGTGGATCCGGGTTATCGCATCGATGCCCGACAGCAGCGAGCCTTCCATCCAGCCGCCGTAGTAGGACGCATGCTCCCCGGCGAGGACGATGCGGCCGTCGAGCGCGACGAGGTTCTGGTAATGCGCGGCGCGATTCTCGTCGGTCCAGCGCGAGGTGCAGCCCAGGATCCACGGCATGCGCGGCCAGGACACGGCGACGCCGTTCAGGAACTCGCTGCGGTATTCCGCCGGATGGAACACCGCGCCCTGCTGCAGCGCGGTCTCGATCCGCTGCTCGGGCGTCATCCCCGCCAGGATCAGCCCGTTCGCCTCGTTGGCGAAAGCGCCGAGCAGGACCGCGGGCCCATCCTGGTGCATCTTGTCGTTGGGATAGGAGATCAGCCCGATCGTCTGGTCGGTGAAGCTGTGGCCGCCGTAGATCGAATAGTTCTCTTCCCAGAACCGGCTTTTCATCTCCAGGCCGATCTTACACTGCGGGCTGAACGGCACGGCCCTGATCGCGGCCTTGAGCTTGTCGCCCGCCTGCAGCTCGAGCTGGCTGAGCACCGGCGGCGGGATCGTGCAGACGCACCAGTCGGCCGAGGCGGTCGCGGTGGCGCCGGTCCTGGTATCCTCCCAGGTGGCGGTGACGCCCTTGCCGTTCTGCGCCAGCTTCACGACCCTGGCGTTGTAGGTGATGAGATCGCCGACCTGCTTGGCGAAGCCCTTGCCGATCATGTCCATGCCGCCCTTGGGCTGGAACATCGTTGTCTGCATGACATAGCCGAAATAGAAGTTCATCTGCGTCCAGACGTGCGAATCCAGCAGGTCGGGCAGGCCGTTGATCGCCGACGGCGTCGGCGCTCCGCCTACGCCGCCGCCGGGAGCGCGGTCGTAGCCGCGCTGGCCGGAGACGCGCAGGCTGGCGGCATAGGCCATGTTCTTGTCGAGCAGGCCCCATTCGCGCAGCGCCTCGAGCAGCCGGGCCTTGTCCTCGGCCGTCACCTTGTCGTCGAGCGCCCCCGTGTTCAGCGACTTGCCGAGCAGTTCGGCGACGTGGCCCTTGAAGTCGACCGCCAGCTCCTTGTAGCGCTGCGGCTTGCCGCCGAAGGCCTTGCTGTTGTGGACGAAGGCGTTGTGGTTGAGCTGGATGAACGGCTCGAGCTCGACGCCGAACTGCTTGCAGTAGTGCAGCAGCGTGCGGTGATGGTGCGGGATGCGCCAGGGGCCGGGATTGAGGTAGTTGCCGGGAGCGAACTGGCAGGTCTGCGTTGCTCCGCCGACCTCGACGATCTTGTCGCCGCCGCGCACCGAATAGTTCCGGCCGCCGGGGCGGTCCTGGTACTCGAGAATCTGCACCTTGTAGCCGGCCTTGCGCAGCTCGTAGGCGGCGACCATGCCGGCCAGCCCGGCGCCGAGCACCAGCACGCTGGCGCCCTTGCGCGCGCCCGAGAGCATCGGCGGCCCCTTGAACTGGGTCTCGGCGGCATGGCCGAGCACGGTCATCGCCTGGTACATGGCGATGGCGCCGCCGGCCTTGCCGATCATCTCGAACAGCTGGCGGCGAGTGGGCAGGGTGTCTTCGGTCATGGTCGTTTCCTCCGGTCAGGCCGCCAGGGCGCGCTGGTGCAGGCGCGTGATCGCGTCGAGCGAGGAGAGCAGCGCTCCCTCCATCCAGCATCCCAGGTGCGAGGCGTGCTCGCCGGCGAGGACGATGCGTCCGTCGATCGAGACCAGGTTCTGGTAGTGTTGCGCCCGCGTCTCCTCGGTCCAGCGCGCGCAGGAGCCGAGGATCCAGGGCATGCGCGACCAGGCGAAAGACGTTCCGGTGGCGAACTCCTTGCGGAATTCGGCCGGGTGGAACACCGATCCCTGCGCCAGCACCGCCTCGATGCGCTGCTCGGGAGTCATGCCGACCAGCTCGTAGCCGCCGGTACCGCTGGAGAAGGCGACGAGGACGCCCGGCTTCCGGGTGAAGAAATCGTAGTTGGGGTAGGACAGGACGCCGATCGCCTGGTCGGTGAAGCTGTGGCCGCCGTAGATCGAGTAGTCTTCCTCCCAGAACCGGCGCTTCATCTCGATGCCGATCTTCATCGGATTGCTGTAGGGCAGCGCCTTGATCGCCGCGACCTTGGCCTCGGCGACCTGGATCGGGATCTGGCCCAGGATCGTCGCCGGGATCGTGCAGACGCAGAAGTCGGCAGTGGAATTGCCCTTCTGACCGGTGACCGCGTCTTCCCAGTCGACGCTGACGCCCTTGTCGTCCTGCGCGATCTTGGTGACCCGGGTGTTGAGGCGGATGGCGTTGCCGAGCGCCTTGGCGAAGCCCTTGCCGATCATGTCCATGCCGCCCTTGGGCTGGAACATCGTCGTCTGCATGACGTAGTTGAAGAAGAAGCCCATCTGCGTCCAGACGTGCGAATCCAGCACGTCGCCGAGGCCGTTGATCGTCGAGGCGGTGGGCGCGCCGTTGGGTCCGCCGCCTGGTGGGCTGTCGAAGCCGCGCTGGCCCGAGACGCGCAGGCTGCCGGCATAGGCCATGTTCTTGTCGAGCACGCCCCATTCGCGCAGCGCCTCGAGCAGCCGGGCCTTGTCCTCGGCGCTGACCTTGTCGTCGAGCGAGCCGGCGTTGAGCGACTTGCTCAGCAGCTCGGAGACGTGGCCCTTGAAGTCGACCGCCAGCTCCTTGTAGCGCTGCGGCTTGCCGCCGAAGGCAGTCTTGCGGTGGACGAAGGTGTTGTGGTTGAGCTGCAGGAACGGCTCGAGCTCGACGCCCAGCTCCTGGCAGTAGTGCAGCAGGGTGCGGTGGTGGTGCGGGATGCGCCAGGGGCCGGGGTTGAGGTAGTTGCCCGGCGCGAAGCCGCAGGTCTGGGTCGCCCCGCCGATCTCGACGACCTTGTCGCCGCCGCGCACCGAGTAATTGCGCCCGCCCGGCCGGTTCTGGAACTCCAGCACCTGCACCTTGTAGCCGGCCTTGCGCAGCTCGTAGGCCGCCAGCATGCCCGCAAGACCGGCGCCGAGCACCAGCACCGAGGCTCCGGCCCGCGCACCGCCGAGCTTGGGCGGCCCCATGAACCGGCTTTCGGCGGCGTGGCCCAGCGCCGTCATCGCCTGGTACATGGCCAGGCCGCCGCCGACCTTGCCGATCATCGACAGCAAATCCCGGCGGGTCTGGGGCGCTGTTCCTTCCCTTTGGCCGTCCGTCATTGTTCTGGTTGCCTTTCAGGCAGCTCCGCCCGGGTGGATTCTGGAAATGCGGTAGGTCAGGGAGCCTTGGCGGCGATCGCCTCGATCTCGACGAAAGTGGTCGGACGGCCGAGCGCGGCGACCTGCACGGTCGAGCGGGTCGGCTTGTTGGGCTGCTCGGGCGTGCCGAAGAAGGTCTTGAAGACCTCGTTCATCGCCGGCGAATCCATGCGCCCGCCGGGCGTCGGCGCGACCAGGAAGACGTTCATCTTGACGATGTCGCCCATCGACCAGCCCATGCCTTCGAGCTGGGCCTTCATCTTGGTGAGGATCGACAGCGTCTGCTGGCGGGTGTCGCCGAGTTCCTCGGGCTTGGCAGGGTCGACCGGGGAAGCCGTCGAGCCGGAAAGGTAGAGGATCCTGCTGCCAGGGGGGATCGAGGCGGTGCTGGAGATGACCGAATTGGGATTGGCGGAGGTCCGCTCGATCTGCGGCTTGGGTTTGGCCTTGGCCTCGGCGCCGGTGGAGATCAGCGCAAGCGAGAGGGCCGTGGCCGTCGCTAGGGATAGTCTGCCCATTGTTGTCTTCCCCTGTGATTGTCGGTTTGCGGTAAGGTGCGGGCGGCGAGTTGCCGCCGCCCGCCGAGGGAGCTCAGAACTTCAGGCTGACGCGGGCGTAGTAGTACCCGCCGTTGGTGCCGTAGGGCCCGTGACCGTAGCGGGCGCCCAGGGCACCGCCGTTGTTGATGTAGGGCGAGCGGCCGTTGGTGGGCCAGGTCGCCGGGTTGTAGTCGGCGACCAGCGGCGGAGCCTCGGGCTTCTTGTTGAACAGGTTGTTCGCGCCGACGGCGACGTTGAGCGATTCGGTGAAGTCGTAGTCGACCTCGAAGTCGATGATCGGCGTCGCCTTGACCACTGCTTCGTAATAGGTCCCGACGATCGGCCGCGGCGTCGTCGAGGCGGTGTTGGGCTGCACCAGGGTGGTGGTCTTGCTGTAGTAGTTCATGCGCAGGTTGGCGCTGAAGGCACCGGTCTTGAACAGGGCGCCGGCATTGGCCTTGAACTTGGGACTGGCGTTCTCGATCGTGTCGATCGCGGTGATGCCGAACAAGGTGCCGATCTTGTTCTTGGTCATCTTGGTGACGTTGTAGTTGGCCCCCAGGCTGAGATCGAGCGAGCCGAAGCTCAGGTCGACCGGGTAGCGCGCCGAGAATTCCAGGCCCATCGTGCGGGTGTCGATGCCGTTGGTGAAGGTCTGGATGCTCAGCGTGCCCGACTGGAGCACCGTGGGGTCGAGCGCCTTGCCGCTGGCGGCGATCGCCGCGAGCACCAGGGCGGCGGGAGTCTGGCCGTTGATCAGCGGCGTCAGCACCGGCACGCCGGCCAGGGGGATCGGCTGTGCCAGCTGGCCCTGGATGTTGCCCGAGGAAACGATGCGGTCCTTGATCTTGATGTAGTAGCCGTCGAGCGTCATCACCAGGCGCGGGATCGGGCGCAGCACCACGCCGGCCGAGAAGTTGAGCGACTTCTCGGGCCCGAGGTCGCCGAAGCCCGCGCTGGCCGCCCCGGGCGAGCTGGGCGCGAGCTGGAGCACGGCGCTGGTGGGGCCGACGTTGGTGGCCGAATAGCCCGATTCCGGCAGCGAAGGCGCTCGGAAGCCGGTGCTCACCGTGCCGCGCAGCGCGACGGCCTCGCTGAAGTCGTAGCGGGTGGTGAACTTGCCGATCGTGGTGCTGCCGAAGTCGCTGTAGTGCTCGTAGCGGCCGGCGATGTCGACGGTCCAACCGTCGATCGGCTTGGCGGCGATATCGGCATAGATGGCCTTGGCGGTGCGCTTGATCGTGCCGGCGTCGCTCGGGGCATAGCCGGGGAACGACTGGCCGCCCTCGATATAGAGCGAACCCGCGTCACCGGCGCCGATGGAGTAGGATTCCTTGCGGATTTCCGCACCCAGGGCGAGATTGAGCGGCTCGTAGAGGCCGACTTCGAATTCCTTGCGCAGGTCGACGGTGCCGACGAACTGCTTGAACTCGAACTTGCCGTCGTAGAAGTCGCGCGGGGTGAAGCCGGTGGCGCTGAACAGCGAGGCGTTCGCCGAATGCGTCGTGTAGACCTTGGCGATGTCTTCCGAGTAATTGGCGGCGAGGTCCCAGTTCCAGCCCTCGATCTCGCCCTTGAAGCCGTTGGTCAGCGAGAACTCGTCCTGCTTCACCTCGATGTGCGGGACCATGCCGTAGGGCAGCGTCGGGGCGAAGCAGGTCGTTGGATCGGCAGTGACCTTGCAGACGCGGTTGGGCACGCGATAGCCCTGCAGCGCGTCGCCGTGGCGGTAGGAGACGTCGCCGAACGAGTAGAACTCGATGCCGCCGAAATCGTAGCCGAAGTTGTAGAAGGCCAGGGTCAGCTTCGACTTGGGCTGGCCGCCGTTGATGTTGGCGGTGCAGTTCTCGGCGTTGCAGGCGTCGTAGATCGGCTTGAATGCCGCCGAGATGTTGGTGACGGTCGTGCCGTTGTAGTTCCTGACCGAGAACTGGCCCTTGCCCTGCGTCGTCCAGTCGTTGCGGCGATGGAACAGCGAGATGTCGAGAAAGCCGCTGTCGCCGACCTGCATCCCGAAGTTGCCGCTGGCGCTGTAGGTCGTGCCTTCGCCGTCGTAGTACTGGCCGGTGTTGAACTTGACCGTGCCGCCCTCGGTGTCGCTCTTGAGGATGATGTTGATGACGCCGGCGATGGCGTCCGAGCCGTATTGCGCCGCGGCACCGTCCTGCAGGATCTCGATGCGCTGGACGATGTCCGGCGGGATCAAGTCGATGCTGGGTGCGGCCGAACCGCCGAAAGCGCCGTTGATCACCTGCAGGATCGAGTTGCCGTGACGGCGCTTGCCGTTGACCATCACCAGCGTGTGGTTGGGGCTGATGCCGCGCAGGCGGGCCGAAAGCGAGAAGCTCGCCATGTCGGTGCCCTGCGTCTGCGCCTGGAACGAAGGCACCAGCTGCGTCAACGCCTGGTTGAGGTTGGGCTGGCCGACTTTCTCCAGCGCCGTGTCGCTCAGAAGCTGGATCGGCGCGGCGCTCTCTGCCGCCTGGGTGCCGACGGCACGCGTGCCGGTGACGATGATCTCCTCGCCCTCGTCGGCGGGAGCCGTCGTGTCCTGGGCATTGGCCGCTGTCGAGAGAGCTGTGGTAGCGAAAAGTGCAATCGTAAGCGTCTTGGAGATACGCGGCATAGTTGCCCCCATGTGGATGTCGTACCTCCTCCCCCTTTCTGCGCTCCGGACAGGTGGCGTCGCTGCGCGAACCTATGGCCGCGCCGGCTTTGCCCTCATCCGTCTTGGTAATCCCTCGACCCCCTCGGCTTCGGGATGCCGGACTCGTTGTTCCGATGGTCCCAATCCAGTCCAAAGCCCGGGGAAAGCCCATACGCCGATTTGCGTAGAGGGGTTACAGGCGCGGAAATGCTAGGAATTCTGCGAGAATTCGAGCGCGGATTTTCCAGCTGTCGAGAGCCGGTGGACGCGGCGCGGCGCTGTTTCGAACAACGTTTGCAAGGACTTGCCGATGGTCTCCAGGAAACTCATGCCCGCCGCGCTCGCCGCGGCCGTCGCAGCGGTGGCGCTTCCCGCCTCCGCCGACGCCCAGGTCATCCGCATCAAACGCAATCCCAGCGCGATCATTCTCGACGCGGCGCGGGTCAATGCGGGTGCGGACATGGTCTTCGTGTCGGGCCAGCTCGCCTCGCCCGTCGATCCGACCAAGCCGATGAGCGAGGTGAAGAGCGTAGAGGATCTCGGCGACACGAAGACCCAGACGGTCAGCGTCCTGGGAAAAGTGAAGGACATCTTGGCGACACAGGGCTTCAAGATGTCCGACGTAATCAAGCTGACCCTGTTCGTGGCGGCGGACCCGCGTACTGGCAAGATGGACTTCGCCGGTGCCAACGAGGGCTTCAAGGCCTTCTTCGGCAACGCAGAAACGCCGGAAACGGTCGCGCGCTCGACGTTTCAAGTCGCTGCCCTGGTCGGCCCATACTATCTGATCGAGATCGAGGCGATCGCCGCGAAGAAGCCCGGCACCTGATCGCCTGAGACGTAATTCCCGGCAAGCGATGGGCCGGCTCGCGCTTTGTAGCTGCGGGCCGGCCCTCTGCTTTTGGACGATCGGTGAAGGATCGCCGGCTAGTTGACGAGTCCGCCCTGCACGCGCTCCAGCAGCCGCAAGGCCACGGACTGGCGGATGGCCTCTCCCTTGCGAAGCTTGGTCCAGGTGTTAATGCCGATGCCGAGGCGGCTTTGCACCTCTTCGGGCGATTGCCGGGTGAGCAGAGCCGACATCTTTTCGACCATGCCGGCATCGATATATTGAAGTTTCTGCGTTGCCATCGTCCTTCCTCATGATGAAGACCACTCACCCCTGCAGGGCGCGGGCGGACGGCGGAATGCGGCAAATTGCGCATTCCCGGCGGTTTGCGGACGAAGCAGGATGCCGATCCGGCGAGGTGAATCTTTCCGCTTCCAGCCGACTCTTGCTGCAATGCAATATGAGGGGCCGGTGCTCGCCAGCGTGGCGGAGGACGGCCGGAACGCCGATCCCGGTCCAGTAATCCTGTGCATCGCAGCGGCGATCTGCGCAATTTTGCGTATGTGCCTTTCTACGCGGCAGCGGTATCATGTAAAGTTTTGAATATAAATTGGGTGTTACTTAGATGATAGCAGATCCATGCAAGTCATGATGTGAGTCATATGACTCATGTCGCATATTCTGTCTGTCAAATGAAGTAACAAATTTCAGACATCCTGACATAATACTTAATATATAAATGTGGCAGCCTCTGTAGAATTGAGCTGTTGCGGCAGCCGACAAGGCAACTGTCAACGCAGTTGCAGCATGGACGGGCATCATTTTTCCGCGCTTTTCCGCCGATTTTTGACTTGATTTAACTCTCTCATGCGCATATTTCGCTGCTCAGCGCACCAAGAACGCTTGACAGGCCATAGCCCAGACTAGTGCAGAAAGAGCCTGACGATACGTTATCACTAAAGTTGTTCATCGTAATACTACTATCGCAGGAGAGATTAAAATGAAGGCCATTGGCATTGCGATCCTCGCCGCCGGCATTCTCGCCGGCTCCACCGGCGCTTCCGCCGCCGAACGCGAGCAGGTCGCATTCAAGATCAACACCACCGGCGTGGACTTCACCGACGCCAACAGCGTCGCTGCCTTCCGCCGCGGCCTGGAAGAGCAGATCGCCGCGGTGTGCAACCCCGGCGATCGCCTGAACGCCGACACCTCGCCGGACTTCAAGTGCCGCAACGAGATGGCCAACAGCATCGAGCCGAAGATCCAGCAGCTGGTCGTGAACGCCACGAACAAGCGCTTCGCCGGCGTCGAATAGTTCCGGGGATGACCTGAAAGCGAAGCCGGGCCGGTCGCAACAGACCGGCCCGGCTTTTCTATGGGCCGGGGCCGCCCGCCCTTATTGCTGGATCACCCGGATCGCGATCGCCGCCGCGGCCGAGCGGGTTTCCACGCCCAGCTTCTCGTAGACGTGCTCGAGGTGCTTCTGCACCGTGCGCGGGCTGATCTCCAGGACCTCGCTGATGTCGGTGCTGGACTTGCCGTAGCTGACCCACAGCAGCACTTCCGCCTCGCGCTGGGTGAGGCCCAGCACAGAGCCCAGCTTGATCACGTCCTGCTTCGGATTGAGCTCGTTCAGGCGGATCAGGACCTCGTTCTGGCGGTAGCGGGCGATCAGCACCAGCTCGAGCATGCCTTCGGAGCTCTCCTCGTCGATTCGGACCGTCGCCCCGGCGCCGTCGCCGCGCGACAGCAGCCGCTCGACCGGGGTGCGCAGTGCCGGCGGCAGCGTCGCTTCCTCGCGCGTCCAGCCCGGCACCATGCGGCTGATCGCCGCTTCGGCGCGCGGCGTGCACCACAGCAGGCTGCCGCGCGCGTCGGTCGCCAGCATCAGCCGCCCGGTGGCGTCGAGGCTGGTCGTGCTCGCCTGCACCGCACGCCCCTGCGCCATGTGCACGCGCACGCGCGCCAGCAGCTCGTTGATGTTGACCGGCTTGCGGACATAGTCGACCCCGCCGACCTCGAAGGCCTCGACGACGTGCTCGCTTTCGACCAGCCCGGTCATGAAGATGACGGGGATGCTTGCCAGCCGCGGGTTGCGCTTGATCCGGACCGTCGTTTCGAAGCCGTCGATCCCCGGCATCACCGCATCGACGATGATCAGGTCCGGCAGGATGTTCTCGAGCAGCGCCAGCCCGCCTTCGCCCGAGGTGGCGACGAGAACGGTGATGTCGGCGCTTTCCAGAGCCGACGTGATCATGTGCAGCGATGCCGGCTCATCGTCGATGACCAGCACCGTATCGCCATGACCGGGTATCCCAGTGTTCACATTCCCTCCAATAGTCTTGCCATGCCGGTGAGATCGAATTCGTCGAGCGCTGCGTACAGCGCGCCGACGAGCTTGCCGTTGGCCGGGGCGGCGCCGGCCAGCATGCCTATTTCCGCTTCGATGCCACGGACGTGGCCGATGCGGATCAGTTCCTTCAGCCGCGCGACATGGGGGCGTGCCGCCGCAGGCATCGCCTCCTCGCCCGGCGCTGCGGGAGCCTCGGCCGGGCCGAGCGCTTCCCATTTCCAGGTGAGCTGCAGCAGGCCGCCGATCGCTTCGGCCATCTGGTCGAGGCGGTAGGGCTTGACGAAGAAGTGGTCGTGCACCGGCTTGTGGTGTTCGGGCCGATGGAACTCCTGGGAATTGGCCGACGCCATGATGATGACGAAGTCCTGCTGGATCCGCTCGCGGATCTGCACGGCGGTTTCCCAGCCCGAGATGCCGGGCAGGCTGATGTCGAGGATGGCGAGATCGAAGGTGCGCACCGATGCGAGGCCGACGGCCGTTTCGCCGTCCGGCACGGCGACCACTTCAAAACCGCAAGCCTGCAGGAACTGCTCGAGGAAGGAGCGCTGGTCGGGATCGTCGTCGACCACCAGGACCGAGCGCTGCGGCCCCTCGTAGCCGCAGATCCGCCGCTGGGCGACGGCCGGCACCTGCATGTCGGCGACTTCGCCCAGCATCAGCACGACGCGGAAGCACGAGCCCTGGCCGGGCGTGCTGGCGAGCTCGAGATTGCCGCCCAGGATCTCGATGATCGCCTTGGTGATCGGCAGGCCCAGGCCGACGCCAGCCTGGCCGCCTCCTTCGCCGCCGCCGCGGTCGTAGGGATCGAAGATGCGTTGCTGGTCCTCGGGCGCGATGCCCGGGCCGGTATCGACGATCTCGAAAGTGGCGATCTGCCCGCGATAGCTCACCCGCAGCGTCACGCCGCCCTCGTCGGTGAACTTGATGGCATTGGAGATGAGATTGATCAGCGCCTGGCGGAAGCGGCTCTGGTCGGTGCGGACGAATTCGGGCAGGCGCCCGGACTGCTCGTAGTCGAACCGCAGTCCCTTGGCCTGGGCTGCGGGACGCATCATCAGCACGATCTGGTCGATGAAGTCGGGAAGCCGCACGATTTCGCTGCGCACCCGCAGCACGCCGTTCTCCGCACGGGAGATGTCGAGCAGGCTCTCGACCAGGCTGGTCATGTGCTCGGCGCAGCGACGGATGATCCGCGCCGCATCCTGCGGCCGGACGTCGGCTTCCTGCTCGATCAGCTGGGCATAGCCGTAGATCGCGTTGAGCGGCGAGCGGATCTCGTGGCTGACGTTGGCGAGATAGCGGGCCTTGGCGAGATTGGCGGTTTCCGCCGCCTGCTTGCCCACGCGCAGTTCCTCGAGCAGGCTCGGCTCGAGCGCCGCGGCGGCGATGCGATCGCGCAGCAGCCGGTAGCTGACTATTACCGCCGCCAGGATCAGCAGCAGCGATATCGCCGTCATCAGGTGAAGCGGCTTCTCGTCCCAGCCGACCTCGATCTCGAGGACAAGCAGCAGGATATCGAACAGGGCGGCGGCCAGGATGGCGCCGAGGGAAAAATAGGCGGTGCCGCGATAATCGCTCGGGCCGAAGGGAAAACGGAAGCGCGGCCGGGTGGCGGCAGGTGCGCGATCAGCGCCGATGCGGCCCGCTTCGGCAGTCATGCCGGGCAAAGTCCCTGGAACCCGCCCCATCGGGGCCGGGCACCGCATGCAACACTGTCGAATCCACCCATCCGATCGCCCCTATCGGACTCTAACCAACATCCCGAATGCTGCACTGCAATATTACCGAATGCAAGTGATTTACGCGCGATGGTGTCTCATTAGTTTGCAACGCAACACGCTCTCCCCACCGTCGGCTCAGCGTGGCCGCACCGGTTCCAGCACAAGGCGGCGCAGGGCCGCGCTGTCGGCGGGCAGGGCCGTGGTCCCCGCCGCAACTCCGTTGGCCTTGAGCAGGAACGCCACCAGCCGGGCATTGTCCTCGGCGGTCAGCGAACCGGGAGAGGGTTGCGGCATGGCCCGGCCGAGATAGTCGTAGAGATCGCCCAGCGGCCTACCTGCCCAGTTCGCCATGAATTTGCCGACGAGCCCGGGCGTCTCGACCGTGCCCGCCAGGCCGGGCCCGTGGCACATGGCACAGCGCACCGCATAGACGCGGGCGCCCTCGCCGGCCTGCGCTTCGGTATAGACGCCGGCTCCGGTTCCCCGCGCCTTCGGAGCGGCCGACAGGGCCGAAGCGATCACCGCCAGCGCCGCCGCCGCAAGGATCGACGCGCCGCGCCTCACGACCGGCCTCCGCGCACGGCCAGGGGCGCGAAGAGGGGCGCCAAGGCGGCCAGCGCCTCTTCGATCGGCGCGCGGTTGGGCAGCTCGGTGCTGTCGCCGACGCCCAGCATGTCGCCCATGTCGGGATTGTTGTTCATCACGACGACGCCGTCCGCTTTCGACAGCAGCGACATGTTGTTGCTGCGCAGGCTGTAATGCGCTTCCGGCTGCGGGACGAGCCAGCCGGTCTGGCCGCGGACCGGGATGATCGTGCGGTCCTGCCAGAGGTCCCGCGCGGCATAGCCGGTCGCGTGGATGACGACCTTTTCGGGCAGGCCGGCGAATTCCGCGGGCGAATGGAAATCGCGCATCACGTAGCGGCCGCCGCGCTCGAAGAACTCGGTCAGCAGCATGTGCCCGTAGGCCGGGAAGTTGAAATACATGTGCGACGAGCGCTGCGCATAGGGCGTGTCGAAAGGGTTCTCCTCGGGCGCCAGGTCGACCGGCTGCGGGACGATGTCGCGGATCCGCTCGTCGAGATGGGCGAACTCGGAATTCTGCTGCGGCAGGCCGGCCGTCTCCCAGCTGCCGGCAATCGCCGGATTGGGCGGCCATTTGCGCCGCTCGATCGGCTTGTCCGAGACGTTGTAGGAATCGCAGAACTCGACCGGGTTGCCCGGCAGGCCGAGGAACGTGCGGAACATCTTCCAGGAGAAGCGGGCCATCTGCTCCCACAGCTCGGGGAACTGCGCACCGGCGGGGCCGACCAGCGCGATCCGCGAGCCCGGCGTGTAGGAGCCGCTGGCGCGGAACGAGCGGGTCCGCGGCAGCAGCTCGCGCGCATAGATCGTCACTTTGAGCCCGGCCCGCTGCGCCACCACCGCCGAGGTGAGCCCGACGATGCCGCAACCGACCACGGCTATGCTTTCGGGCAGGACCGAGAGCGCCTTGCCGACGGCGACCTCGGCCGATCCCCACGACAGCGACCAGCCGCTGCCGCCATGGCCGTAATTGTGGACGACGAGGCGGTCGCCGACGATTTCCGTGCCGAGATTGGGGCCGGCCGCCCGCAGCGGCCGGATGCAGCACTTCATGTCGATGAGCTGGTCGGGCGACACCCGCATCGGTGCCAGCCGCGGCTTCATCCCCGCCGCCGGCGTCGGCATTGCGGCCGGAGCGGCGGCGAGGCCGGCCCGGGGCATGGCCATCAGGCCGGCCGAGCCAAGAGCTCCGCCGAGAAGAGCCCGTCTCGCCGTCGAGGGCCCGTGAACTGGTCTGGACGACATCTGCACACCCCGCGCTCGCCCCCCGCACCGGGCGCTTGCTTCAGCAAGGCAGGATGTGGCGGCGAGCGCGGCGGCGAAATGCCGCAAATTGCGTATTGCCCGATCGTCCCGCGATCGGGTCAATCTGGCTGCCATTCACCTGATCGGATTGCGCTGCTCATTCCCTTGTCCCCCGACCGCCTTGCACCTGAACGCGCCAGCCGCCGGAGCCTGCCCGCGAGACGGCTGGCAGTGCTGCTTGCCGTCACCGCCGGCGTGGCCATCGCTGCCCCGCCGGCCGCTGCCGAAGGCCTGCGCGAGGCCCTGGTCCAGGCCTATCGCACCAATCCGACGCTGCAATCGGCGCGCGCCGACCAGCGCGCGCTGGACGAGACCGTGCCGATCGAGCGCGCCGACGGCCTGCCGCGGCTCAGCGCCAGCGGCAGCTTCACCGAATACCTGCACGACAGCGGGAAGATCCCGACCAGCCCGGAGCGCCAGCTGTCCGGCCAGGTCTCGCTGGGCGTGCCGATATATTCGGGCGGAGCGGTGCGCAATTCGGTTGGCGCCGCCAAGTCGCGGATCGAAGCCGGGCGCGCCGACCTGCGCGGCACCGAATCGTCGGTCTTCTCGCAAGTGGTGGCCGCCTACATGGACGTGAACCTGTCCGAAGCGGTGGTCGACCTGCGCCGCAACCTGGTGAAGGTCCTGGAAACCGACCTTCGCGCCACGACCGACCGCTTCGAGATCGGCGAGCTGACCCGGACCGACGTCGCCCAGTCCGAAGCGCGGCTGCAGCTTGCCAAGGGCGACGCGCGTTCGGCCGAAGCGAGCCTGATCGCCGCGCGCGAGAGCTACATCCAGCTCGTCGGCACGGCGCCCGGCCGACTCGAGCCGCCGCCGCCGCTGCCCAATCTCCCCGCCAGCCCCGAGGAAGCGCTCGCCGCCGCGCTCGACAGCAATCCCGACCTGATCGCCGCCAAGGCGCGAACGCGTGCGGCCGAGCGCGACGTGGCCGTCGCCGGCTCGCTGCGCCTGCCGCGGCTGGAAGTCTTCGGCACCGGCAGCGGCTCGGACTACCTCGGGACGCTGGGGGGATCGACTTCGAACCTGTTCGACCAGAGTTCCACGTCGGCCAGCGCCGGGCTGCGGGCGACGATCCCGCTGTTCCAGGGCGGCCTGCCCGCGGCCCTGCGCCGCCAGAGCCAGGCCCGCGCTGCCGCCGCCATGGAGCGGGAGATCGCGATGGAGCGCGACATCGTCGCGCAGGTGCGCGCCACCTATTCCTCGTGGCAGGCCACCAACGAGATCATCGCTTCCAGCCAGACCGCCGTCGCCGCCGCGGAGCTCAGCCTCCAGGGCGTGCGCGCGGAGAACTCGGTCGGCAACCGCACGGTGCTCGACATCCTCAACGCCGAGCAGGAACTGCTGCAGGCGCGGGTGCGGCTGGTGACGGCGCGGCGCAACGCCTATGTCGCCGGCTTCTCGCTGCTTGCCGCCATCGGCAAGGCCGAGGCCCGCGACCTCGGGCTGGACGGCGGCCCGCTCTACGATCCGCAGATCAACTACGAGCGCGTGCGCGGCAAGCTGTTCGACTGGGACGACGATCCCGCGCCGCGGCCCTTGAGCACCCGCACCGTCGACTCCGCGCCGCAGGACGCCGAGCTGCGCGACCGCTGATCGCCGCTTCCCGCGACAGCCCGATGGCGCAGCTGCGCCATTTGGGCTCGACAGGGCAAGCTCTCGCAGGCCATGGCATGCGCCATGACCGAAGAAGAAAAAAGACTCACCCGCCGCCGCTTCTACAAGGCCGAGCAGGAAGCCAGCTTCGCCGACGCCCAGGCCCATGCCACGCCGCAGACGCAAAGCCCGTCCTACCGCCTGGCTTTCCGCGACACCGAGTTCCTGCTGCGCGAGGAACTGCGGCCGGTCCGCTTCCAGCTCGAGCTGCTGAAGCCCGAAATGCTGCTCGACGAGGCGAAGATCGGCTCGACCCTGGTCGTCTACGGCTCGGCCCGGATTCCCTCTCCCGAGCACTGCGAGGCGGTCCGCGCCACGGCCACCACGCCCGAGCGCAAGGCCGTCGTCGAGCGGCTGATCGCCAAGTCGCGCTATTACGAGGAAGCGCGCCAGCTGGGTCGCATCGTCAGCGAATGCGCGATCGTCGAGCAGGGGATGCGGCAGTTCGTCGTCTGCTCGGGCGGCGGCCCGTCGATCATGGAAGCGGCGAACCGCGGCGCCGTCGAGGCCGGGTCGGAGACGATCGGCCTCAACATCCTGCTGCCGCACGAACAGGCGCCGAACGCGTACGTCACGCCCTCGCTGTCCTTCCAGTTCCACTACTTCGCGCTGCGCAAGATGCACTTCCTGCTCCGCGCCCGCGCCGTGGCGGTGTTCCCCGGCGGCTTCGGCACGCTCGACGAACTGCTCGAGCTGCTGACGCTGATCCAGACCGGCAAGATGAAGCCGATTCCCGTGTTGCTGTTCGGCAGGGAATACTGGACCCGCATCATCAACTTCGAAGCCATGGCCGAGGAAGGCGTGATCAATCCCAACGATACCGAGCTGTTCCACTGGGTCGAGACGGCGGCGGAGGGCTGGCAGAAGATCGTCGATTTCTACGAGCTGGATTGCTAGTTCGCTTTGCCCTCCCCCTCGATGGGGTAGGGATACGCAGGCTTGAGAGCGCAGCGAACTAGCCGCAGTTGGGAGGGGGTGTTTTCTCCTCTCGGCCAAGCGCCTGGGGCACGCGCACCCCCATCCAGCTGCGACTAGGCCGCTTCGCGGCCAAGTCTCCTCATCCTTCCCCCATCAAGGGGGAAGGTAAACCTACCGCACCGCCTGGTGCCCCAGCGGCCCGTGGCCTTTCCCGAACCGCGGCGCCGCGGCCAGCGCGGCGCGGACGAAATTGCGCGCGTCGACGATCGCCGCTTCCAGTTCCATCCCCCGGCCCAGGAAAGTCGCGATCGCGCTGGCGAGGGTACAGCCGGTGCCGTGGGTGTGCCGCGTGACGAGGCGCCGGGCCTGCCAGACCACCGGCGGGCGGCCGGGCACGACCAGCCGGTCCTCGACGACGTCGCCATCGGCATCGCCGCCCTTGGCGAGATAGGCGACGCCGCGCGCGGCCATGCCGGCCTCGCCGCCGAGCGCCGCCAGCTCGGCAACGTTGGGCGTGGTCAGCGCCGCCAGCGCCATGAGCCGCTCGAACCCGGCGATCGTCGCGTCGTCGGCCAGAGCCGCGCCGCTGGTCGCGATCATCACCGGGTCGAAGACCACCGGCACCCCGAGCCCCTGCAGCCGGTCGGCGACGACCGCGGCGATCCCGGGCGAACCGAGCATGCCGATCTTCACCGCATCGACGCCGATGTCGGAAATGCAGGCGTCGATCTGCGCCGCGACCATTTCCGGCGACAGCGCCTCGACCATCGTCACGCCCAGCGTATTCTGCGCGGTGACGGCGGTGATCGCGGTCATCGCATAGCCGCCGAGCATGCAGATCGTCTTGATGTCGGCCTGGATTCCCGCCCCGCCCGAACTGTCCGAGCCGGCGATCGAGAGGATTCGCGGCAGGCGGGTCATGAGCCCTTGTACCGCCGCTGGGTGGAGGGCGGCGACGCGGCGTGGTGCTTCCTGGCGCGGGTCGGGCGGTCGACCAGCTCGCCGCCGCAATTGGGGCAGAGATCGTCGAGAGCATCGGCGCATTCGGCGCAGAAGGTGCATTCGAAGCTGCAGATGAACGCGCCCGGCGCCGCCGCCAGCAGGTCGATACCGCAACGCTCGCAGTCGGGCCGCATCTCCAGCATCAGGCGGCCGCCCGTTCCACCGCCGCGCAGATCGATGCGACCGCGGCTTCGACTTCGCCGGCATCGTCGCCCTCGGCCATGACGCGGATCACCGGCTCTGTGCCGGAAGGCCGGATCACCAGCCGGCCGCGGCCGTCGAGCGAGGCCTCGGCATCGGCGATGGCGGCCTTGACCGCTGCGTCCTCCAGCGGCTTGCCGCCGGCGAAGCGGACGTTCCTCAGCAGCTGCGGCACCGGATCGAACAGGTGGAGCAGCTCGCTCGCCCGCTTGCCCGACTGGACCAGCGCGGCCAGGACCTGCAGCGCCGCGATGGTGCCGTCGCCGGTCGTCGCGTGGTCGAGCAGGATCATGTGGCCGGACTGCTCGCCGCCGACATTGTAGCCGCCGCCGCGCATGGTCTCGAGCACGTGGCGATCGCCAACCTTGGTCCGCACCAGTTCCAGCCCCCGCCCCTTGAGGAAGCGTTCGAGACCAAGGTTCGACATCACCGTGGCGACCACGCCGCCGCCCGAGAGCCGCCCCTGTTCCGCCCACTGGCTGCCGATCAGCGCCATGATCTGGTCGCCGTCGACGGTCTGGCCCTTCTCGTCGACGATGATCAGCCGGTCGGCGTCGCCGTCGAGCGCGATGCCGATGTCGGCGCCGGCGGCAACGACGGTCTCCTTGACCAGCTCGAGATGAGTCGAGCCGACCTTGTCGTTGATGTTCTTGCCGTTTGGCGTGACGCCCACCGCGATCACTTCGGCGCCGAGTTCCCAGAAGGCCGACGGCGCGACCTGGTAGGCGGCGCCGTTGGCGCAGTCGACGACGATCTTGAGCCCGTCGAGCCGGACGGCATGCGGCAGCGAGGCCTTGACCGCGTGGATGTAGCGGCCGCGCGCATCGTCGATGCGGCGGGCGCGGCCGATCTCCTCGGACTGCGCCAGCGGCTGCTGGCTGCCCAGCATCGCCTCGATGGCGAGCTCGTCCTCGTCCGACAGCTTGAAGCCGTCCGGCCCGAACAGCTTTATGCCGTTGTCTTCGTAGGGATTGTGGCTGGCCGAGATCATCACCCCGACGTCGGCGCGCATCTCGCGCGTCAGCATGGCGACTGCCGGCGTCGGCATCGGCCCGAGCAGGACCACGTCCATGCCGACGCTGGTGAAGCCGGCGACCATCGCGCTTTCCAGCATGTAGCCCGACAGGCGGGTGTCCTTGCCGATGACCACGCGGTGGCGGTGATCGCCGCGCAGGAAGTGCCGCCCCGCCGCCTGTCCCACCTTCATCGCCACGGCCGCGGTCATCACGCCCGCGTTGGTCCGTCCCCGAATGCCGTCCGTTCCGAAATACTGCCTGCTCATGACTCGCCCATAGCCCGAGAATTCCCGACAATTTTGCTATGTCGCCTGCAGCGGCTAATGTCACGCCCGGACAAGCCTGTAGAGCGACGGGGAGCCGGATGGCCGGGGAAGCAAGCAGCGCGACGATGCCGGAGATCCGCGTGCCGGCGAAACTGGCCTTCGCCGGCCTCGCGGCAGGCCTGGTGATCGGACTGCTGCTGCGCGGCAGCGCGGCCGAGGCGCCGATCCTGGCCGTCGCGCGGCCGGTCGGGGACCTGTGGCTGCGGGCGCTGACGATGACCATCCTGCCGCTGGTGGTCTCGCTGCTGTTCACCGGTATCGTCGGCACCGTCGCCGCGGCGCAGGCCGGGCGGATGGCGCGGCGCACGCTGGGCCTGTTCGCGGCGATCCTTGCCGGCGGCGGGCTGATGGCGGTCCTGCTCATGCCGCTGCTGCTGCGCGCCGTGCCGATCCCGGCCCGCGCCGCCGCGGCGCTGGGCGGCATGAGTCCCGCCGCCTCGGGCCCGCTGCCGGGCTTCGCCGATTTCGTCGCCTCGCTGATCCCGGCCAATGTCGTGGCGGCGGCGGCGGACGAGGCGATGGTGCCGCTGATCGTCTTCTTCGCGCTTTTCGCAGTGGCGACGACCCGCCTCCCCGAAGCGCCGCGCCGCCAGCTTTCGCTGCTGTTCGAAGCCCTGGCCGGGGCGATGATGGTGGTGATCGGCTGGGTGCTTCGGCTCGCGCCCCTCGGCATCTTCGCGCTCGCGCTCGGCGTCGCCGCCGGCAGCGGCGCGGCGGCGATCGGCGCGCTGGCGCACTATGTCGCGCTGGTGATCGCGGTCGGCCTCGTCGTCCTGGTCGCCGGCTATGTCCTGGCCATGCTGGCCGCGCGGCTGGGCCCGACGGAATTCGCCCGCGCGGTCCTGCCGGCGCAGGCGGTCGCCCTGTCGACGCAGTCCTCGCTGGCGAGCCTGCCGGCGATGCTCGCAGCCTGCCGGCAGCTGGGCGTGAAGGATACCAGTGCCGAATTCGTCCTGCCGCTTGCCGTCGCGCTGTTCCGCGCGACCAGCCCGGCGATGAATCTCGCCGTGGTCGTCTATGCGGCCGGGCTGGCCGGGGTCGAGCTCAGCCCCGCGACAATGGCGGCGGGCCTGGGCGTGGCGCTGCTGACGACGATCGGCTCGGTCTCGCTGCCCGGGACCATCAGCTTCATCGCCTCGACCGGCCCGATCGCCCTGGCCATGGGCGTGCCGATCGAACCGCTCGCCCTGCTCGTCGCGGTGGAGATGCTGCCGGACATGGTCCGCACCGTCGGCAACGTCACGATGGACGTCGCCGTGACCGCCACGATCGATCGCCGCGCGACGCGCTGACACCGCCGAGCGCCGAGCCGAGGAACCCTACCGGGCCTGCCGGGTTATGCCGCGCGGGAGGCATTCCCTCTGCCGGCGGCACGCAAGACGTCCGCCGCCACGCGTCACGAAGGAGAATCCCTGTGAAACCGAACGTTCTCATGCTTCTGGCAGCCGCCGCACTTCCGCTTGGCGCCTGCTCTTCGATGAACCAGGACCGCACGCTGGCAAGCGCCGGCACCGGTGCCGCCATTGGCGGTGCAGCCGGTGCGGGCGTCTCGGCCCTGGCCGGCGGCGACATCCTCACCGGTGCCGTGATCGGCGCAGCCGTCGGCGGCCTCGCCGGGGCGGTCTGGGCCGATCGCGACAACGACGGCCGTGTCGACGGCTATGTCCGCGAAGGCCAGTACTATTCCGGCTCGCCGGGCCAGTACCAGTCGGCCGCCGCGCCCCGTGACTGCCGCTCGGTCGGCGGCTCTGCCCTGACCGGGGCCGGAGTCGGCGCCGCGACCGGAGCCGGCGTCGGTGCGCTTGCCGGCGGCGTGAGCGTGTTGGGCGGCGCCCTGGTCGGTGCCGCGGTCGGCGGCCTCGCCGGCGCGATCTGGGCCGATTCGAACAACGACGGCTGCGTCGACGGCTATGTCCGCGAAGGACAGTACTACGAAGGTGCGCCCTACCAGAGCACGCCGATGGTGCAGCCGACCGGCTATCGCTCGGGCGAACGCGGCTGAGGCACGATGAGCAGGTCCGGTCCGGCCCCTGACGGGTCTTGCAGATTCCGCTCGGTCCGGCCGCTCTTGCTTGCAGTGGGCGCGGCGGTGCTGGCTCCTTTGCCCGCCGCGCCTGCAGCCCTTGCCCAGGACGGCCCGGCCGCGGTCTCGCCCTCGCTCGCTTCGGCGATCCGGAGCGAGATCGGCGAGCGCGCCCGGGGCGACCTGCGCGCCTTCTACCTCGCCCGCGGCAACAGGCCGCTGTGGCTCGACGATGCCGGCCGGATCTCGCCCGCCGCCGGCCTGCTGCTGCGCGAAGTCGACAGCGCCAGGCTGGACGGGCTCAAGCCGGGCAAGCTGAAAGCCGGCCGCCTGGAAAAGGCGCTGGAACGCGCTGCCGAGCCGACGCCCGAAGCGCTGGCCAAGGCCGAGCTGGCGCTGTCCGACAGCCTCGTGCGCTATGTCAAGGCCCTGCGCCGCGCCAGTCGCACGCCGATGATCTACGAAAGCCCGGCCCTGGCCCCGGTCGTGCCCAGCACTGCCGCGGCGCTCGAGGCCGCGGCCTCGGCACCCTCGCTGCGGCAGTATGTCGCCGACATGGCCTGGATGCACCCGCTCTATGCCCCCTTGCGCCAGGGCCTTGCCGGCCCGCGCTACGATGCGCGCCAGCGCGCGCAGATCATGCGCAATCTCGAGCGCGTCCGCGCCCTGCCCGCCAATCCCGGCAGGCGCTACGTCCTCGTCGACGCCGCCTCGGCGCGGCTGTGGATGTACGAGGACGGCAAGCCCGTCGGCAACATGCGCGTGGTCGTCGGCAAGTCGGCGCAGCAGACGCCGATGATCGCCGGCTTCATCCGCCATGCCATCGTCAATCCCTACTGGAACGTCCCCGGCGACTTGGTGCAGAGCCGGATCGCCGCCAACGTGGTCGACAAGGGCATCGGCTATCTCAAGCACGGCGGCTACGAAGTGCTGTCCGACTGGAGCCCCGAAGCCGGCGTCGTTGATCCGATGCGGATCGACTGGCCGGCAGTCGCGGCGGGAACGGTCGACATGCCGCGCGTCCGGCAATTGCCCGGCAAGGCGAATTTCATGGGCAAGGTGAAGTTCGAATTCCCCAACGAGCAGGGCATCTTCCTCCACGACACGCCCGACAAGGACCTGCTGAAGAAGGACGCGCGCCAGTTCAGCTCGGGCTGCGTCCGGCTGGAGGACGCCGCGCGGCTCGGCCGCTGGCTGCTGGACCGGCCGCTGCCGCAGCGCGTGAGCCAACCCGAGCAGCGCATCGCGCTTCCCGAATTCGTGCCGGTCTACATCACCTACCTGACCGCCATGCCCGAACGCGGCGGCATCGCCTTCCGCACCGACGTCTATGTCCGGGACGCGGCGCCCGACGGGAAGCGCCCGAAAACCGAGCTCGCACGCGCCGACCGGCCCTGAGCGGCTAGCGACCCCGCGCCCGCATGCCCCAGGTGAAGCTGGTGCGCAGCATCGTCTCGACCGGCCGGCCATCGGCGTCCAGCGCCGGGCGGTAGCGGAAGCGGCGCTCGACCAGGCGGCAGGTCAGCCGGTCGAGCAGCGGCGCCCCGCTGGAAGCGACGACGCGGCAGAGATCGACGCGCCCGTCGCTGCGGACGCGGAAGGCGATGGCGACAGTGCCGGACGCTGCCGAGGCGCGGGGGTAGTCGCTGTCGCTCAGCGCCCCGGCGATGCGCACCGGCGCGCCGACCCCTTCGCCCGGCCCCGCACCGCTGCCGCCCCTGCCGGTCCCTTCGCCTGCGCCCTGTGGATCGCCGCCGTCGCTCTCGACCCCGGCAGCGGCGGAGCTGGCCGCCGGGCTGGGGGCTGCGAGCACGATCGGCGGGGACGGCGCTTCGCGCGGCAGCGCCTCGGCGCGCGAAGCGCGCGGGGCGGACCTGCCGGGATCGCGCTCGGGCCGGGGCGGCTGCGGAGGCGGAGGCGGAGGCGGCCGCTCGGCAGGCGTGAAGGTGACCAGCGTCGTCCCCCCACCGCGCGGCGCGGACAGGCTCACCGCCAGGCCGGCCACCAGCAGCGCCGCGAGACCGAACTCGATCCCCGCGGCGGCAAGCGCTGCGCCGATCCGTATCCGCCCGGACGACAGGCCAGGGGCCATGCTTTTCCTCGCACTCTGCGATGCGGGTGGAACGAGCGAGCGCCGGCCTGGCTCCCGCGACAATTCGACTGGCGGACCGCGGCGAATGCGCTAGCCTGGGGCGGGATCAACAGAAGGGGGAAGTCATCATGAGACATGCAATCATCATCGCCGCCGGCGCGGCCCTGGCGCTGACCGCCTGCAAGAAGACCGAGTCGGCCGAACCTGCGGCCGGCGCGTCCGAAGCCGCGACCGCGGCGGCCAGCGAAGCGGCTGCCGTTCCCGCCGAAGCCGGTGCGCCTGCCGATTTCACCGCCGGCCAGGCACCCTCGAAAGCCTTCCTCGTCGGCAAGTGGGCCGAGAAGAACGAGTGCGACCTCGCCATCGATTTCAAGGCCGACGGCAGCATGGTCGGTCCC
This sequence comes from Pseudomonadota bacterium, assembly GCA_963205265.1. Taxonomy (GTDB): domain Bacteria; phylum Pseudomonadota; class Alphaproteobacteria; order Sphingomonadales; family Sphingomonadaceae; genus Novosphingobium. The sequence continues at coordinate 6,890 of CAUJJI010000041.1, read as the reverse complement.
TTCGAGAAGTGGGACCTCAAGGACGGCGAGCTGGAGATGATCGGCAACCCGCAGAAGATCAAGCTGACGGTGGTCGACAAGGACACCATGGAATCGCAGAACGGCGACGACAAGCCGCGCACCCTGGTCCGCTGCCCCTGAGTCCGGGATCCTCCCCCCAGGGGGGAGGGGGACCGCCGATGGCAGTGGAGGGGTGTCGGCCTCTCGCGGACGGCCCTCCGTCAGCGGCCATGCCGCTGCCGCCTCCCCTTTCAGGGGAGGATCGGGCGGGGCCTCGTCAGCGCTTCACCTGCGGCAGCGCATAGGCGACGACGTAGTCGCCGAGCGTGGTGCCCAGCAGCTGGTGCCCGCCGGCGGCGATCACGACATATTGCCGCCCGGTCCGTTCCGAAACGTAGCTGATCGGCGCCGCCTGGCCGCCCGCCGGCAGGCGCACGCGCCAGAGCTCTGCACCGGTGCCGGTGTCGTAGGCGCGCAGGTAGTCGTCGACCGCGGCGCCGATGAACAACAGGCCGCCGCCGGTGGCCACCGAGCCGGCGATGTTGGGCGCGCCCGGCACGGCGATGCGTAACGGCGCCTTGTCGCGGCTGGTGCCAAAGGGCCGCTGCCACCTGATCGTCCGCGTCGCGAGATCGATCGCCGTCAGCTTGCCCCAGGGCGGCGCGTTGCACGGTATGCCGAGCGGCGAAAGCAGGGGCACCGGGCTCGCGGCATAGGGCGTGCCCAGCTGCGGCGAGAACGAGCGGTGGGCAAGCTCGCCCTGTTTCGCCATGGCATCGTGCGGCACCAGCTGGATCGACATCGGCAGGTGCGAGGAATTGACGAACATCGTCCGGCCGTTGTCGCCGATGGTGACGCTGCCCCAGTCCATCACGCCGAAATTGCTCGGGTACTGCAGCGTCCCCTGCGTCGAGGGCGGCGTGTAGCGGCCGCTATAGCGCAGCGAGCGGAAGCGGATGCGGCACCACAGCTGGTCGAGCGGGGTCGCGCCCCACATGTCCTTCTCGCTCAGCCGCTCGGGCGACAGCGGCGAGGGGAAGCCGACCGAGATCGGCTGGGTCGGCGCATAGCGCTCGGTCGGGATGTCGCCGCGCGGCACCTTGCGCTCGACCACCTCGGTCAGCGGCACGCCGGTGCGGCGGTCGAGGATGTAGATGTCGCCCTGCTTGGTCGGCTGGGCGAGCGCGGGCACGGTCGTCCCGTCGGGCATCGGCAAGTCGAACACCACCGGCTGCGAGCCGAGGTCGTAGTCCCAGATGTCGTGATGCACGGTCTGGAAGTGCCAGCGCCGCTTGCCGGTGCGGATGTCGAGCGCGACGACCGCGCTGGAATAGCGGTCGTCGAGTGCAGTGCGATGCATGCCGACATAGTCGGGGGTGGCATTGCCCATCGGCAGGTAGACGAGGCCCAGCGCGGGATCGGCGCTCATCACCGTCCAGCTGTTGGCCGAGCCGCGCGTGAACTGCTGGCCTTCGCCGGGCGTGTGGTTCTCGTCCAGCGCACCGGCGTCCCACGACCACAGCCGCGCGCCGGTGACCGCATCGAAGCCGCGGATGACGCCCGAAGGCTCCTTGGTCTCCTTGCCGTCGAAGATCCAGCCGCCGACCACGGCGACGCCGTTGGCGACGGCGGGCGGCGAGGTCACCGAGTAGTAGCCGTCGGGCGTGATGCCCATGCCTTCCTTGAGCGACACCTCGCCGCCCTTGCCGAAGCCGGGGCAAGGCCGGCCGGACAGCGCATCGAGCGCGATCAGCCGCGCGTCGAGCGTGCCGTAGATGATCCGCCTGGCGCAGGCACCCTCGGCGCCGGGCTGCGCGAAATAGGAGACGCCGCGGCAGGCGAGCAGGGCGACGCCGGCGGTGTCGAGCTTGGGATCGAAGCGCCAGGCTTCCTTGCCGGTGTCGACGTCGGCGGCGATCACCAGGTTGTGCGGCGTGCAGAGGTAGAGCAGGTTGCCGACCTTGAGCGGCGTCGCCTCGAAGACATGGGCCGACTTCTGCTGCGCCGGATCGGCGGCCGGCCCGTCGCCGGTGCGCAGAGTCCAGGCCAGCTGCAGCGCGCCGACATTGGCCGGGGTGATCTGCGCGGCCGGGGCGAAGCGCGCGCCGCCCTCGGTGCGGCCGAAGGCGATCCAGTCGTCCGCCGCTGCCGCTGCGACCGGGCCCGGCCGCGTGCCTCCCGAGGTCTCGGGGAGATGGGTGATCGCGGCGGCGAAGAGGCCGACGGCGACGAGGACGGCGCCGGCGGCGGCCCAGGCGAGGCCGCGGCGCTCGCGCCGGAACAGCCGCTCGACGACCACCACGGCAGCGAAGACCGCCGGGCCGGCGATCCGCGGCAGCAGCAGCCAGACATCGATGCCGACTTCGGCGATCGCCCAGAGGCAGGTCGCCGCGAAGACCAGCAGGTAGGCGACGGCGCCGGCCCCGCCGCGCCGGGTCAGGTAGAGCCAGGCGGAAACCAGGCAGCCGAGGCCGGCCGCGAGGTAGTAGGGCGACCCGCCCAGCCGCAGCAGCCAGGCGCCTCCTCCGGCAAGCCACAGTCCGATCAGCCCCAGCAGGACGCCGACCAGCATGGCGCCCCAGCCGCGCCCGGTATCCTTCCGGACGGTTCCCCCGTTGCCGCTCACATCCCCTCCTGCAGTGGCGCACTCCCAGGCGCTGGGTGCAGGCGAAAGCCCGATCGATCAAGGGTGATTCGTGCGCCGGGCGCCGCCGCGGCCGCAGCGCGGTCAGGCTTCCAGCTCGACGTCCCAGTAAAGCCAGTCGCGCCAGGTCTCGTGCAGGTAGTTTGGCGGGAAGGCGCGGCCGCGTTCCTGCAGGTGCCAGCTGGTCGGCCGGATCGGCTTGATCAGCAGCGGCATGCGCGCCTGCTGCGGCGTGCGGCCGCCCTTCTTCATGTTGCAGGGCGCGCAGGCGGTTGCGACGTTCTCCCAGCTGGTCTTTCCGCCGAGCCGGCGCGGGATGACATGGTCGAAAGTCAGGTGGTGCGGGCTGCCGCAGTACTGGCAGGCGAAGCGGTCGCGCAGGAAGACGTTGAAGCGGGTGAAGGCGGGAAATTCGCTGGGCCTGACGAACTGGCGCAAGGCGATGACCGAGGGCACCTGCATCGACCAGCTCGGCGAATGGACCACGCGGTCGTAGCTGGCGACGATGTCCACCCGCTCGAGGAACACCGCCTTGACCGCCGTCTGCCACGGCCAGAGGCTAAGCGGATAATAGGAAAGCGGCGTGTAGTCGGCATTGAGCACAAGAGCAGGGCAGTCGGACAGATGGCGGGAGGGATCCTCCCCGGCGCTGCGGAACCGGGCCGCGCGCTCGATCAGCTCCGCCTTGAGCATGGTCTCCTGTCGCAGGACGCTGTTACGGTTTCATGGCACGCCATGGGAGAGTTTCAGCATGCCGGGCGTTTTGGCGTCAAGTGTTGCGTTGCGGCGAAATCCACAGGTGGGAGGGGGTCACGCGGAGACGCGGAGGCGCGGAGGGGGTTTGGGGGGTCTGGGTTCGCGCAGAGAGCGCAGAGGGCGCTGAGAGGTAACGCCCGCGGCGAAGCCGCCTTCCCTACTGACGTTGCCGCCAAGTGCGAGCGAAGTGAGAAAGCCTGCGGCGCGGCAGGACTCGACCTCTCTGCGCCCTCTGCGCTCTCCGCGCGAACAAACCAAAAAACCTCCGCGCCTCCGCGTCTCCGCGTGACCCGGAAAAATATGCTAACCGCGCCAAATGATCCGCACCCGCTTCGCCCCCAGCCCCAACGGCTCGCTGCATCTCGGCCATGCCTATTCCGCCGTCGTCGCGCACGACCTGGCGCGGGCCGGGGGCGGCGCCTTCCTGCTGCGGATCGAGGATATCGACGGCACCCGCAGCCGGCCGGAGCTGGCCGGGGAGTTCCGCGCCGACCTCGCCTGGCTGGGGCTGGAATGGGATGGCGCGGTGGTGGTTCAGTCGCAGCGGCTGGCCGCCTATGCCGCGGCGGGCGAGCGGCTGAAGGCCATGGGCCTGCTCTACCCCTGCCGCTGCACCCGCGCCGAGATCGCCGCGGCGGCGACCGCGATGGGGCCCGACGGCCCGGTCTATCCGGGCACGTGCCGCGACCGCGCGGTCGACCCGGAGGGCGCCGCCTGGCGCCTCGACGTGGCGAAAGCGGCGGCGCTGGCCGGCCCGCTGGCATGGACCGACGCGCTGGCGGGCGTGCAGGCGGCGACGCCCGGGATCTTCGGCGACGTCGTGCTGCTGCGCAAGGAGGCCCCGGCCAGCTACCACCTCGCCGCCACGCTCGACGATGCGGCCGACGGCATCACCCTGGTGACTCGCGGCGCGGACCTGTTCGCCGCGACTCATGTCCACCGCCTGCTGCAGGCCCTGCTCGGCCTGCCGGTGCCCGCCTGGCACCACCATGGCCTGCTGGTCGAAAGCGACGGCCGGAAGCTCGCCAAGCGGCGCGGTTCGGCGCTGGCGGGTTTCGGCCTGGCCGACCGCCGCCGCGCCGGCGAGGACGGCCGCGCGCTCGCTACGGCCTTGAGGGCACATCGCTTCCCCGCTGGCATTTCGCTGGCGGAACGCCTAGATGGGTGTCCATGATCTACATCCTCATCCCCGCGCTCATCATCCTCATGGGCCTGACCCTGTTCAGCCTGCTTCGCGGCCTCAATGCCTTCCGCCAGACCATGGACGACGGCCTCGATACCGAAGGGGTCACCCAGTTGCAGCTCAAGCAGAACAAGATGATGTGGGCGCGCATCAAGTATCAGGGCGCCGCGGTCCTCGTGGTGATGATCCTGCTGGGCCTGAGCCGCTGAGCGCGGGCCTTTGGTCAAGCTCAACAAGATCTATACCCGCACGGGCGACGACGGCACCACCGGTCTCGTCGACGGCTCGCGCACGGCGAAGCATGCGCCGCGCATGGAAGCGATCGGCGCAGTGGACGAGGCGAACAGCCTGATCGGCCTTGCCGCCTGCGCGCTCGACGGCGCTGCCGCAGCGGCGCTCAACCGGATCCAGAACGACCTCTTCGACCTCGGCGCCGACCTCGCCACGCCCGGGGACGACTTCACGCCTTCCGCCATGGTCCTGCGCATCGTCCCGGCCCAGGCCGAATGGCTCGAGCAGGCGATCGACCGGCTGAACGAAGGGCTGGCGCCGCTGGCCAGCTTCATCCTTCCGGGCGGCAGCGAAGGCGCGGCCCGCGTCCATGTCGCCCGCGCCGCCGTGCGCCGCGCCGAGCGGGCGATGACCGCGCTGGCCGCAGAGGCTCCGGTCAACCCGGCGGCGCTGGCCTACGTCAACCGCCTGTCGGACTATCTCTTTGTGCAGGCTCGCATGATCAACGCGGCAGGATCCGGCGATGTCCTGTGGGTCCCCGGCGGCAATCGGTGAACATACGCTAGCCAAAGCGGGCCCGTGCCGCTAGAGCACCGCCCTTTGCTGCAATTGCGAATGGAAGCGGAATGACAACGGCAGTCATGGAGTCAGGACAGATGGGTTCAGGCGTGGCTCAGACGACCACGATCGGCGTGATCGGCGCAGGACAGATGGGTTCGGGCATTGCCCAGACCGCGGCACAGTTCGGCTATTCGGTGATGCTCGCCGACGTCGACATCAAGATCGCGGAGAAGGGCAAGGCCAATATCGGCCAGGCGCTGGCGCGGCTGGTGAGCAAGGACAGGCTGCCGGCCGCCGAGGCCGAGGCGCTGCTCGCCCGCATCACCCCCATCGCCGACTATGCGCCGATGATCGGCGCCGACATCATCGTCGAGGCGGCGACCGAGCGCGAAGAGATCAAGCACCGCATCTTCGAGAATGCGGCCAAGGTGCTCAATCCCGACGCCATCCTGGCTTCCAACACCAGCTCGATCCCGATCACCCGCATGGCCGCGCGCCTGCCCGATCCGTCGCGCTTCATCGGCATGCACTTCTTCAATCCGGTGCCGGTCATGGGCCTGATCGAAGTGATCCCCGGCCTGCCGACCTCCAAGGAAACGACCGAGCGCGCCAGCGCGTTCGCCCGCAGCCTGGGCAAAGCAGTCGTCCTCGCCGGCGACGAGCCCGGCTTCATCGTCAACCGCATCCTGGTGCCCATGCTGAACGAGGCGATCTTCGTGCTCGGCGCGGGCATGGGCAGCATCGAGGATATCGACGCGGGCTGCCGCATCGGCCTCAACCATCCGATGGGCCCGCTGACTCTGGCGGACTTCGTCGGCCTCGACACCCTGTTCGAGATCATCAAGGTCCTGCACGAGACCACCGGCGATTCGAAATATCGCCCGGCCCCGCTGCTGGTGAAATATGTCGAGGCGGGCTGGATCGGCCGCAAGGTCGGCCGCGGCTTCTACGACTACACCAGCGGAACGCCCGTCCCGACGCGCTGAGCGGAACCGTCCCTTCGCCCACCCGTTGGTCGGGCGAAGGAGACGCTTGATGACCGACAGACCCACCCGGCGCGATGAAGACGCCCGCCGCGCCGACGATCTCGCCCCCGAGACCAGCAATTCCGAACAGGACCAGGACGCCGACGAGCAGGCCCAGAGCGTGGCCGACGACGCCCTGTCTCATGCGACTGCACCCGGCCTCGGCGACAGCGAGAAAGTCTCGACTGGCGAGGCCAGCGACGACGTCCAGGACCTCGTCGACCACATGCAGCAGATGGACTCGAGCGGCGTCATCGACTTCGACGCCTTCCGCGGCGAACCGAACCACGACGACAACGTCGACAAGTACGGCCCGGCGGCGAAAGTCGACCGCCATCTGCGCGGCGACGGGACGTAGGCAGCCAATGCGGACTGCGCCCGGTTCCTCCCCCTACGGGGTAGGATCTATACGCTGGACACAGCTTCACCCCCGCTGGCGAATGCGGGCTTGCGCCGGGGAAGGAAACACACGCACGGGACGGCCGGCGCT
>CAUJJI010000040.1 GCA_963205265.1 Pseudomonadota bacterium | reverse complement strand
AATTCCCCGCATCCGGATAAGTGGTCGCCCTGACAGGCGCCGGCCCTTGGGGTAGCGGCGAGCGAACCGGTTCCGCTCCCTGCATCCCGCGAGGGTGTGGGGCATATAACCAATGTGGTTCGTATTGTCAAGCGAAATCGTAGGCCCGGGCTCCCGCCGGGCCCTCATTCGAGCCATTCGATGATGCCGTAGTCCGCATTGGGAAGCCCGACCACGCGGCGCTCGGCCGTGCCGCCGCTGTAGCGGGTGATGGCGATCTCGCCCGACTTGCGGTTTTCCGGCTGCTGCGCGCCTTCGCCGCCGGGGCGGCCCTTGTGCCAGTCGTCGAAAGTGTCCGACGGTTCGATCGAGATCCGCCAGATGTCGCGATCCTTGCCCGCGGCGAGCAGCTTGTCCTGCAGCGCCTGCTTGGCTTCCTGGGGCCAGTAGAACAGGCAGGCGGAATGGAACACGCAGACCGGGTCCGGCGTCGCCGCCAGCGCCGCGTCGATGTGCTGCAGGGCGTCGCCTTCGAGCATGGTGATGTCGCTGGCGGCGATGACGTCGAGCGCCTGGGCCAGCCGTTCCTGCTCCGCCCGCAGCTCGGGGAAGCAGAGCGACAGCAGCCAGCGGCGTTCCTCTTCCGAACGCGCGTCGATGGTGTGGAGGTCGATGCCGGTGCGCGTGCCGATCCGCGGGATGAACAGTTCCGGCCCGCCGCCCTGCAGCTCGCCGCGAAGCACGAAGGGCGCATCGGCCAGCGCGACCGCGCCCTGGTTCCCGTAGTCGTAGGCGAACGTGTCGAAGACCAGCAGCACTCCGGCACTGCAGCCGATCTCGATCAGGTTGAGCGGTTCGCCGGCTTCGCGTGCGACCAGGCACATCGGCGGGAGGATCGCGCGGCAGCGCTCGGCATAGGTGGTCTGGACGGTGCGGGTGCGCAGCAGCTGCTCCAGCTCGTCGTAATGCTCGCGGCAGTAGCGGGCGAGTTCCGGGTAGGCGCCCTGCGGCGGCAGCGGAGCCTCGGTCAGCGTCGCGAAATGGCGCGACAGCGGGTCGTCCGGATCGCGCAGCAGCAGGTAGTGGACCGCCGAGAACAGGTGCGACGGCTTGGCCCCTTCCATGCCGTTGTCGGCCAGCGCCAGGACAGTGCGGTCGTTCGCGCCGCCGCGGCAGAATTCGGCATAGAGCGGCGTGCCCATCTGCCCGTAGATATGCTCGCTCGCCCGGAACGCGCCGGCGACCATGTCGAGTGCCTCGTCTTGTGTCGCCATCGTCTCAGTCCGCTTTCTGCCGGTTCGGGGGAAGGTTGAAGCTGTTGTCCTCGCGGGGACGGAAGTTGAGGATGCGCAGGCCTTCGGGCCCGGCGCGGAAGCCGTAGATCACGCCGCCCGGAATGGTCAGGCAGGCGCCGGGGCCGAGCGTGCGGTTGTTGATCCGCATGGCCCCGTCGGCGACGTAGATGATCTCGTCCTCGTCGTGCGAATGGAGGCGAATCTCAGCGTCCGGCTCGTAGCGCAGCTCGACCAGCTGCGGGCTCGTGGCGCTGCCCGGCTCGCGCATGCGGTACGAGCTGGTCAGCTCGCCGTGCCGCAGCTTGCTGCGCTCTTCGTCGCTGATCGTGCGTTCGCCCGAGACGATCCACGGTTGCTGCTCTTCGGTGGTCAGGCGGACTCTCGCCATGGCTCGTTCTCCCGGATGGTCTTGTCGAATTCACGGATCAGCGCGGTGACGCGGTCGCGTCGCTCGATCATGCTGAAATGGCCGGTGGCAGGCAGGACCGCGGTGGCGAGGTCCGGCCGGACGCTGCGCAGGAAGTCGAGATAGGGCGTCGTCTCGTTTTCCCGGGTCAGCGAGCGGCGCGGCGTGGCCCGGTCGTGATAGGTGCTCTGGATCGCCAGCAGCGGCACCGGCAGCCCGTCGAAGACCGTGTCCGCGCGCGCTCGGTCCCAGTCGCGCATGGTGTCGACCAGCGCCGCCGCCAGTTCGGGACCGGAGGCGGACATCGTCGCCATGATCCGATCGCGGGTGGCTGCGTCGGCATAGGGACCGATCGTCTCGCTCAGCACCTGGTCGAGCGAGGCCGGCGGCGGGGACGGGGCCGCCGGATCGGGTGATGCCGACAGGCCGCCGTGCCCGCGGCTGCCGTCGAGCAGCACCACGCCCCGCGCGTTCCCGGGCCGCTGCCAGGCCGCCTGGGCGACGACGCGCGAGGCCATGCTGTGGCCGACCAGCAGCGCCGGCGCGAGGCCGAGCGCGTCGACCAGCGCGTTGAGGTCGGCGGCGAAGCGCTCGATCGTGCAATCGGCGACCGCGCCGCCCGATCGCCCGTGCCCGCGCAGGTCGGGCGCCAGCACCGTGTGGTCGCGCGACAGGTCGTCGATCTGGCCGCGCCAGTCGTGACGGCTGCACAGGCCGCCATGGACGAGGACGATCGCCGGTCCCGAGCCGGCCAGCGTGTAGTGCAGCGCTCCGCCGTCGAGATCGAGCTGGGGCATCAGTCTTCCTCCCCGCTCATGCGCCGTTCGAAATCAAGATAGCCGGGCAGGCCGAGCAGCTTCATGATCCCGCCGGGCGCCGGGAATGCGGGCGGATGGGCGGCACGATAGGCGGCTTCGCTGCCGCTGCGACGCAGCTCTGCCAGCGCCGCGTGGAGCGCATTGACCGAGGCTTCGATCGGCCCGCCGGCCAGCCCCATCAGCCGGTAGCCGATCCGCCCCATGTCGGCGGCCGTATAGCCTTGCGGGATCAGCACGCCCTTGACCGGCCCGTCGATGGCGCGGGCGAGCCGCTCGTAGACTTCCATCTGCCCGTCGGCGTCGAAGTCGGTTATCGGCCGGCCGTCGACGGCGAAGCAGATCGGCATGGCCATGTCGGCACCCGCCGCGAGGTAGCGGTTGCAGCGCAGGACCAGCTCGTCGAACGAGAGGATGTCGGCGTCGGAACGGGCGATGACCAGGAAATCGGGATCGCGGCGCGCGGCGAGCGCCGCCTTGAGGCGCGCCAGCTGTTCGTCGAGCGCGACCACGGCGCGGCCTTCCAGCGCCGGGCAGCGCTTGGGGCTGGTCTGGTCCTCGATCTGCACGCCCGCGATGCCCGCCGCCTCGAGCTCGTGCACCAGGCGGGCGATGTTGTGGACGCCGCCGAAGCCGGTCTCGCCGTCGCAGGTGACCGGGACGTCGACCGCGGCGGCGATGCGGCGCGCCTGGTCGACCAGCTCGCTCAGCGTCAGCAGGCCGATGTCGGGCTTGCCGAGCAGCGCCGCTTCGACGCCGAAGCCGCTGATCGCCAAGGCCGAGAATCCCGCATGTTCGGCGATCCGCGCCGACAGCGCGTCGTAGATGCCGGGCGTGACCAGGCAGTCCTCTTGCGCGAGCAAGGCGCGGAGGCGGGCGCCGGCGCTCATGCCGCCAGCTCGCGGACGCCGGCCGCGCGGTCGAGATCCTGCAGCCGGGCGAGCAGCGCCTCGGCATCCGTGGCCTCGCCGTGCGCGGCGCAGTCCAGGAACTTGGCGCCCAGCTCGGCGTCGCTCATCGGCGACGCGGCATGGCCGCGAGGGTGGCGGATCGGCCCGCTGTCGCGCGCGCTGCCGTCGTGCAGGGCGATGACCACCCGGTCGAACTTCGCCATGCCGGGCTGGTCGGGGCAGTCCTCGCCCGTCACCACCTCGATCGTCGTCAGGCCATAGAGCCTTGCGACGTCGGGCCGGCGCACGAAGGCGTCCTGCAGCTGGGTGAAGCCGACTGCCCCGTCGACCAGTGCCGCGGCGACGTTGTGATGCAGGCTGAAGCGCGCCTCGAGCCCGTCGGCGGGATCGGCGTAGCGCAGCGTCTCGGCCGGGGCGGGGCCGAGGCTGACCGTGACCGATCGCACCGCGGTGGGGTCGAGCCCGGCGGCGAGCTCGATAACCGCGTCGATCGCGCGGTGCGAGGCGTAGCAGACGGGATAGCGCTTGACCGACAGCCCCTGGCCGACGAGGCGCCATTCGTCGCCGGGAAAGGCGGCCGGGCCGGCGGTATCGACGCGGCCTTGCGGCGATATCCCGCGCAGCAGCCCGTGCCTGCCCTCGAGCGCGTCGGCGGCGCCGGTGACGCCGGCCCGAGCCAGCATCACCGCCTCGATCGCGTTGGCGGCGGCGCGGCCGGCCTGCAGCGGCTTCATGTGGGTGCCGAAATTGGCGATGACGCCCGAGGCCATGCTCGCGGCGATGGCGAGCGCGTTGCGGGTGGCGGCGGCGTCGAGCCGGTTCAGCGCCGCGACCGCCGCCGTCGCCGCGACGATGCCGAGCACAGCGGTCGGGTGCCAGCTGCCGAGGTGGTAGGCGTCGGGCTCGCGCCGGGCCAGCTCGGCCCAGACTTCGTAGCCCACCGCATAGGCGCGCAAGGTCTCCATGCCGCTGGCGTCGAGGCGCTGCGCCTCGGCCAGGATCGCCGGCACCAGCACCACGCTCGGGTGGCCGGCCTGGGCGACGTCGTCGTAGTCGAGGACATGGCCGGCGACCCCGTTGAGCAGCGCGGCGTCCTTTGCCGCGAGCCGGCGGTTGCCGGGCCAGGCAAGGGCCTGGTCGCCGGGGAGCAACAGGGCTTGCACGATCGCGACGGCCGGCTCGTTCCGGCCGGCGAGAATCACGCCGACGGTATCGACGAAAGCGCGCCGGGCAGCGGCAATTGCCTCTGCCGGAACCGCCAAATTGGCCGCACCGGCAGCAAATGCGGCGATCGCCTCGCTCAGGCCCTTCCTCTCCATGCGACAAGCTTGCTTGCCGCGGCGCGCCGGGTCAATCTCTGCCACAACGTGATGGAGAGAATGCGAAATGCCATTGGATCTCGAGCCAGTCGGCGAAGAATTCGTCGCCCGCGCGACCGGCGTCGACCTGGCCCGCCTGCTGGGCGAACAGGATCGCCAGGCGATCGTTGCCGCTTGCGACCGCTATGCCGTCCTCGTCTTTCCCGGCCAGCACCTGACCCCGGAGGAGCTGGTCCGCTTCGGCAATGCCTTCGGCGAGGTCGATACGACGCTGCAGAAGAAGCTGCTGAATCACGTCCAGAACCGCCTGGGCATGGATACGGTGACCGATATCTCCAACGTCGATGCCGAGGGCAGGGTCGCCGGGCCGGACCATTGGCAGACGATCACGACGGTCGGCAACCGCTTCTGGCACAGCGACGGTTCGTACAAGGACCTGCCGATCCGCTATTCGATCCTCAATGCGGTGACGGCGGTCGAGTACGGCGGCGAGACCCAGTACGCCGACCTGCGCGCCGCCTACGATTCGCTCGACGACGTCACCCGCGATCTGATTGCCGACAAGGTCGGGGTGTTCTGGTCGCACAACACGCGCGACTGGCTGAAGATCCCCGATACCGAGGCGGAGCGATCGGCCTTTCCCAAGGCGCGGTGGCCGCTGGTGCGGACCCATCCCGGATCGGGCCGCAAGGTGCTGTGGTGCGACAGCAAGGTCTGGGCGATCGAGGGCATGCCGCTGCCCGAGGGCCGCGCCCTGGCGCACGAGCTGATCGAGCACATCGGCCGGCGCGAGCACGTCTACAGCCACAAGTGGCAACCGGGCGACCTCGTCATGTACGACAACCGCGCGACCGTGCACCGCGGGCGGCGCTTCATCCATTCGGAGCGGCGCGAGATGCGGCGGGTGGAGACGACCGACGACGTGCATTCGCTGGGCTATGCGTAGCGGGCGAGGCATCCGCCCGGACTCCGCTGCAACATTTCAACGAAGCTGTTGAAAACTCCGCGCTTGATCGGTAGCGCACGGCTCGCAAGATGCGCGCAGCCGGTGCACATGCGCGCAGGGGGAACCGACAATGCAGCCTGACCATCGCTTCCTGGAGGACCTCACCGAAACCTCCACCCGCGTCGAGCCCGCGCGCGTCGTCGACAGTCCCGATGGCGAAAGCTGGGATGCCGCCTGCGACGTGCTGGTCGTCGGCGTGGGCATGGCCGGCGTCTGCGCGGCACTGCGCGCTGCCGAGGACAGGAGCCTCGACGTCATCGCCATCGACCGCGGCGAGGGGGGAGGCGCCAGCAGGCTTTCCGGCGGCGTCGTCTACATGGGCGGCGGCACGCGCGCGCAGAAGGAAGCCGGGATCGAGGACACGCCCGAGAACATGGCGAATTACCTGGCCTTCGAAGCCGGCAATATCGTCCGCATGGACACGGTGCAACGCTTCGCCAAGGCCAGCACCGGGTTTCAGGACTGGCTCGAATCCCATGGCGCGCGCTTCGGCGGCCCGGCGACCGAGGACAAGACTTCCTATCCCGACGACGCCTCGCTCTACTTCTCGGGCAACGAGCTGACCGTGCCGGGCCGCGAGCGCGCCCGGCCGGCGCAGCGCGGCCACCGTGCCAAGCCGTCGGGCGGCGGCGAGCCGACCAAGCTTTCCGGCCACTACCTGCTGCCGCCGCTGATCGCCTCGATGGAGCGGCAGCCCAACGTCCGCTTCTTCCGCCAGACGCGGGCGACGCGCCTGGTCGTCGACCGTGCGGGAGCGGTGGTCGGCATCGAGGTGCGGCGCGTGCCGGGCGGCTTCGCCCGCTGGCGGCATGCCAGGTACATGGCGCTGGCCAACAACATGATCGTCTCGGTGCTGCGCCTCGGCGGCAAGCTGATGAATGCGATCGTCGACATCGAGCGCGGCGCCGGGCCGATGCGCATCCGCGTGCGCAAGGGCGTGGTGCTTTCGGCCGGGGGCTTCACCTACAACCGCGTGATGATGGCCAAGACTGCGCCCGACTATCTCGGCTCCTACCCGCTGGGCACGATCGCCGACGACGGCTCGGGCATCAAGCTGGGCATGACCGTCGGCGCGCGGACCGACCTGCTCGACCGCATCTCGGCCTGGAAATTCCTCTATGCGCCCGAAGCCTGGGTCAAGACCTGCACCGTCGGCCCCGACGGCGAGCGCCTGGTCGGCGAGGAATACTACGGCGCACGCACCGGCGAGGCGGTGTTCTCGCGCGCCGGCGGCAAAGGCTGGATGATCATGGACCAGCCGCTGTTCGACCTCGTCAATGCCGAGATCGCCGCGATGAAGAAGATGTTCTTCCAGAAGGTGACGTTCAAGGCGATCCAGAACGACTACACCAAGAGCGCGGCGACGCTCGAGCAACTGGCCGCCAGGATCGGCGTCCCCGCCGACCGCATGGCCGCGACCATCGCCGCCTACAACGGCCATATCGAGCGCGGCGAGCCCGATCCGCTCGGCAAGTCGGAGAAGTACCGCCGCAAGATCGAGACCGGGCCGTTCTATGCCACCGACATCGGCGATTCGCTCAAGCTCTCGCCGATCCCGGCGCTGACCATGGGCGGGCTGGTGGTCGACGAGGACACCGGCCAGGTGCTTTCGGCCGACGGCGGCGTGGTGCCGGGCCTCTATGCCGCCGGCCGCACCGCAGTGGGCATCTGCTCGCACTACTACGTCAGCGGCCTGTCGCTGGGCGACTGCGTGTGGTCCGGCATGCGCGCGGCAGAGACGATCAAGGGCAACGGCGGCGCTTCGGCGCTGGTGCCCGCGGGCTGACGCCCGAGCTTGCTCTGCCCCCGGCCGCAGCGGGGGGCATGCATCTGCCCCGAAAGACAAACGATAGCGCTTGCTCATCGCTCGCCGGGCCATAGACTGCTCCCATAACACCTCCTGGGAGAGACCGGTGAAGCAGACTGCGCATGCGCCGATCGGCATGCTGAACGGCAAGGTGGCGGTGATCACCGGAGCGGGGCAGGGCATCGGCCGGGCCTGCGCCGATGTCTTCGTCCGCGAGGGCGCCAGGGTGCTCGCAGTCGACTTCAGCGGCAACCAGGACAAGGTCGCGCGGGAGCTGGGGCCGGGCGTGGTGCCGTTCCACGCCGACGTCAGCAAGGAGGAAGAGATCAAGGCGATGTTCGCCGCCGCGCTCGACGCCTTCGGCCGCATCGACGCCTCGCTGCACGTCGCCGGCACCCAGGGCGGGCGCGACGGGGCAATCGAGTTCACCATGGACGAATACGAGCTGATGACCGCGACCAACCTGCGCGGCGTGATGTTCTGCAGCCAGTACGCCGCCAAGGCGATGGTCCCGACCGGCGGCGGCTCGATCGTCAATTTCACCTCGGTCGCCGGGATCAACGGCGAGCAGCTGGCGCCGCTGCCCTATACCGCGGCGAAGGCCGGGGTGCACATGGTCAGCAAGGTGCTGGCAATCGACTATGCCCGGCAGGGCGTCCGCGTGAACGTCATCGCGCCGGGCTTCACGCTCACCGAGATGATGCAGGACGCCACGCCCGAATTGCTTGCCCACATGGGCGCCAAGTCGGCGATCGGCCGGCCGGCCCTGGCGAGCGAGCAGGCCGAGGTGGCCGCCTTCCTCGCTTCGGACCGCGCCTCCTACGTCACCGGCACGGTCATCCCGGTCGATGGCGGCTGGACGGCGCGCGTGGCATGAGCGAGCGATCGGCAGGGGAGGCAATGGCATGAACGTACCCGTCCGCTCGATGGTGCCGGAACAGCCGTTCCATGTCGAAGCGATCGCGCCGGGAGTCACCCTGCGGCGGCTCTATCCCGGCGGCATGGCCGGGCCCAACGGCGAGACGCGCAACCCCATTCCCGGCGGCCAGACCTGGAGCGATATCGTCATGCTCGGAGACGGGCGCGACGACTTCATCATGGCGCTGCCCGACATCCGCATGCCGCCCAACCAGCTCTGGCCGATGCATTGGCACGATTGCTGGACCGTGGTCGTGGTGATCGAGGGCAGTTGCCTGGTCGGCGACTGGGACATGGCGCCGGGCGATGTCTTCGTCGCCGCGCCGTCGATCGAATATGGGCCGCTGCTGATCGGCCCCCGGGGCTGCCGGCTGCTCGAGATCTTCGGCGACCTCGCCCTGTCGCCCGGCGGATACGCGCCCGAATACCGCGATCACCCGACCCTGCGCGGCGGGCAGCACGTGTTCAAGGCGCGCGAAGGCGTCAATCTCCGCAACGAGGGCCATTCCAGCCTCTCGCTTATAGGGGCCGAGGGCATGTGGAAGACTCGCCTGGCACCGGGGTGGAGCTGGGATCTCGGCGCGCCCGGCGATCCCGGCCGCGGGGTCATGCGCGATACTCGCCTGGCGGCCGGAGAGCGGATCGCGGGCAAGGCGCGCGGCGACTGGTATGCGGCGCTGGTGCTCGACGGCTCGGTCGAAGTCGGCGGCAGGCAGCTGCGGCGCGACGACGTGCTGCTGGCGGAACGCGCTGCCGCGGTGCCGGACATGATCGCCGGAAGCGAGGGGGTCCATCTGCTCGAGCATTTCCGCACGGCCCGGGCTCTCGAGGAGGCAGGCGAACGATGAAGTTCAACCACGTCGGCATATCGGTCAGCGACATCGAGCGCTCGATCGCCTTCTACCGCGACCTGTTCGGCATGGAGCAGCTGTGCGAGGTCTTCCCCTTCGGCGACGAGCGGGTCCAGGCGATCATGGACATTCCCGGCGTCACCGGCCGCATGTGCATGATTGGCCGGAACGACCTGCAGCTCGAGCTGTTCGAATTCACGAACGGCAAGGCCAAGGACCCGAACCATCCGGTCAGCGACCACGGCTATTCGCATTTCGGTTTCGAGGTGGACGACGTCGACGCGACCTATGCCAGGCTGAAGGAGGCCGGCGTGCGCATCCACAGCCCGATCGTCACTTTCGACGGCGGCATCCGGGCGATCTATGCCCGCGATCCCGACGGCAACGTCTTCGAGGCGTTGCAGATTCCGGCGGAGTGACCGGCAGATGAGCAGCGAACTGCGCGACAGCCTCTGCTTCGAGGAAATCCTCGTTCTCGCCGAGCGCGAGAGCGGCGCCTACGGCCTTGCCGATGCCGGGCTGATCGAGCGGGCCCGTGGCCTGGTCGATCGGTTCAACGCGCGCGGGCCCTATGCCTCATGGCAGATCGAGCCGATGCGCCGGCAGATCCTGCGCATGCTTTGCGGCCGGCTGAAGATGCTGCTCGACCGGCAGCGCTATCCCCGGATCGCCGAGGAGAAGATCGAGCGGCCGATCTTCATCGTCGGCTTCCCGCGCTCGGGCACGACGCTGCTGCATTCGCTGCTGGCCGAGGACCCGGAGGCGCTGAAGCTGCAGTCGTGGCACCTGCTGTCGCCGTCACCGCCGCCGGGTGCGGGGCCGGTCAGCGCCCGGCGCATCGCCGAGGCCGGGCGGCGGATCGAGGAATGGATGGACTTCTGCCCGGCGCAGCGGCCGATGCATCCCTATGTCGACAAGGGCGCCCTGCAGCTGTGCGAGAACGAGGAGAGCTACTCGCTCGATTTCCACAACGCCTACCCCTACTACTACTTCCGGGTCCCGACGCTGGAGCCGGCCGACGTCCTCCCGGCCGACGGGCTGGCCGCCTATCGCTTCCACCGCGAACTGCTCCAGCACCTGCAGTGGAACAGCGGCAAGACCCGCTGGATCCTCAAGGAGCCCGGCGCGCAGATGCATCTCGCCGCGTTGTTCGAGGCCTATCCCGACGCGCTCTGCGTCTGGGCACATCGTCCGCTGGTGGAGATCTATGCGTCCAACGTGGCGCTGCGGGCGGCGGTCTACGACACGATCCGCGGAAAGCCGAACGACTGGACCAGCCAGCCGCGCGCCATGGTCCAGAACATGAAGGCCACGTTCGACAGGCTGATGGCCAACGACATGATCCGCGACCCGCGCATCCTGCACCTGTCGTTCCGCGAGCTTTCCGCCGATCCGCTCGGCGTCGTGCGGCAGGTCTATGCCAGGGCCGGGCTGGGGGTGAGCGCTGAGTTCGAAAGCCGGGTGGCCGCATGGCTCGCCGACCCCGAGAATGCGGTCGATCGCTATGGCCGCTATCCCTACAGCTACGAGGCCTTCGGGCTTGACCGGGCCTGGGTGGAAGACCTTTTCGCCGACTACAGCCGCTATTTCGGGCTAGACTGAGGAACGCGACGATGCGCGAGAACCCCTATGCCACCGAGAGCCAGCTGGCGGTCGAGAACCGCGCGCTCGCCTTGCTCGCGCGGCCCGAGCTGCAACGCGCCCGCGCCACGGTGGCGATGCTGTTCGACAGCGTCCACGGCTGGCCCGAGCGCGACCAGCGGGAACTGCACGCCTCCATGGTCGAGGAATATATCTTCCACCACGCCTTCCGGGCGGCCAACTGCGATCCCAACTTTCCCGAAGTGGCGCGCTTCATGGTCCCCGCGCACCACTGGTTCGGCCGCGACGTGCCGGGCTCGCGCTGGGCCGGGGACAGCCCCGACTTCACCTATCGCACGATCCCGATCGCGCACGGCGGAAGCTACGAGATCCACGGGCGCGCGACCTGCGCCGAGCCGCCGATCAGCTTCTGGTCGCTGATGTCGGACAACACCGCCGCGCCGCAGACGCTGGGGCTGCTCGAAAGCCTGGAGATGGACGTGGCCGCCGACGGCAGCTTCACCATCACCGTCGACGCGACGCCGGCCGAGGGCCGGCCGAACCACCTGCAGACCAGGCCCGGCGCCGAATTCATCATGGTGCGCGACGCTCACGCCGACTGGATCGGCCAGTCGCCCAATGCGCTGACGGTGCGGCGGCTCGATCCCGACGGCGGCCCGAAGGCGGAAGAAGCCATGGCCCGCCACGCGGCCAAGATCGCGGTCGAGGGAGTCTATTACACCTACTACTGCATGCAGTCGGGCAAGGGCCAGGCGCCGAACACGGTGCGGCCGCCGATGTCTTCGGCGGCGTTCGGCGGCGTGCCGACGCAATGGGGCACCAAGGGCCATCTCGACCTCGCCGACGACGAGGCGATCATCGTCCGCTCGAACGGCGCCGGCGCGACCTTTCGCAACCTGACCCTGACCGATGCCTTCCACATCTCGATCGAGTACTGGAAGCGCACGTCGAGCCTCAACATGCTGCAGCTGGCGTCCGACGACGACGGCGACTTCACCTGCGTTGTCGCCCGCCACGATCCCGGCATCCACAACTGGCTCGACACCGGCGGCATGCGGCGGATGAACTTCGGCCAGCGCTGGCAGGGCTTCGCGCCGGGCGCAGTGCGCAGCGATCCCTGGCTGACCACCGAGCTGGTGAAGCTCGACGACCTGGAGAAGCGGCTTCCGGGCGGCGTGCGGCGGATCGACGCGGCCGGGAGGGCGGCACAGGTCGCCGAGCGCGCGAAAGGCTTCGCGACGCGGTTTCGTGAGGATTGAGGAGGGCGGGCGGTGGTTGGGTCCGATCTCCCCGGCGCGGGGAGTGGGAAAGCCAGATTCGTCGTCCCGGGCTCGCCCCGGGCCCGCGGGCCTCGCCTTTGTAACCTACAGCCCGGGTCGTCGCGGTCCCGGGACAAGCCCGGGACGACGAAGGGAAATGGGACGACGAAGGGAAATGGGACGACGATGGGGAGTAGGACGATGAACGAGCCCCCCGGACCCCGGGCTCATCCCTTCGCCGCGTTGGTCCTGATCTGGTTGAACGGCACGTCGCGGTCGAAGCCGGGCTCGCGAGGGAGGCCGAGGTGGCGTTCGGAGACGAGGTTGAGCTGCATCTCCAGCGTGCCGCCGCCGATGCGGTGCGTCGTCACTCGCTCCATGCCGATCTCGCGGCCGACCGAGCCCGCCGGCCTGGCCACTCCCGCGGGCCCCGCCAGCGCGGACAGCAGCGCCGTGCGCCGCGCGTCGGTCCTGGCGACCAGCAGGCTGGAGACCATGCCCGCCGTCGGCGGCAGCCGGCCGTTGCGCGTGCCGGCGGCGATCCTGCGGCCGGTGAGGTTGTAGACCGCGTCGATGACGAATGCCTCGCCGACCAGTTCGCGCGCGGCGGGGTCGTTTGCGCGGCCGAGCTGGCGCGCGAGCTTCACGTAGCTCTGCGGCAGGGTCAGGTGTTCGGCGACCGCAGCCGGGCGCAGTCCGGCGTGCCAGCCCTTGGCCATGCCGGCACGTTCGGCGTTGAGCTGGGTCTGGGCGACGGTCCAGCCGTCGTTGACCTCGCCGACGCGGTCCTCGTCGGGCACGGCGACGTCGTCGAGGAATTCCTGGCAGAAGTCGCTGCCGCCGCGCACCAGCCGGATCGGATTGATGGTCATGCCGGGCGCATGCATGTTCACCAGGAACATGGTCAGGCCGGCATGCTTGCGCACGGTCGGGTCGGTCCGCGCCAGGCACAGGCCCATGTCGGAGACGTGGCCGCCGCTGGTCCAGACTTTCGAGCCGTTGAGCACCCATCCGTCGCCGCGCTTCTCGGCCCGAGTCAGCAGGCCGGCGAGGTCGGAGCCGCCCGAGGGCTCGGACAGCAGCTGGCACCACATCTGCGCGCCGCTGAGCATGCCGGGGATGTACTTCTTCTTCTGCGCCTCGGTGCCGTGGGCCAGCAGCACCGGGAGGACGATGTTGAAGGCATTGCCGAAATGCCAGGCGAGGCGATAGGGCTCGGCCTCTTCGTGGAAGATGTCCTCGAACCGCTTGTCGAGGCCGAGGCCGCCGTAGTCCCGGGGCACGGTGATGCCGGCGAGGCCGCCGTCCCACAGCAGGCGCTGGATCTGCCTGTCCTTCTCGACCAGCTCGACCTGCTCGAAGGCATTGGCCGGCTCGCCGGGAATGCGTGGCGGCAGGCGCCCGGCCATGTAGTCGCGGGCCTTGAGGCGGAATGCGCGCTGTTCCTCGGTGTCGAGATGTTCGCTGGTCCGGCGCGGGCCGGTCGGAGCTTCGGCGGTGTTTTCCATGGTCTCTCTCCTCAGCAGTCCGCCGTCACAGCCCGGCCAGGCGGCAGAGCCGCTCGTGATGCGCTGCCGGCGAACCCCACAGGGCCTCGTTGGACACGGCGCGGCGCAAGTAGAAATGGATGTCGTGTTCCCAGGTCACGCCGATGCCGCCGTGCATCTGCACGCAGTCGCGGATGATCTCGGTGGCGAAGCGCCCGCAGTGGCTCTTGGCGACGCTGACGGCAATGGCGGCGTCGGGCGCGCCGGTCTGGACCGAGCGCGCGGCATGGGCAGCAGCGGCCTTGGCGCCTTCGAGCTGCGCGGCGTGGTCGGCCAGCCGGTGCTTGAGCGCCTGGAACGAGCCGATCGGGCGGCCGAAGGCATAGCGCTGGTTGACCCATTCGAGCGTGAATTCGAAAGCCCGGTCGATGACGCCGACGGTCTCGGCGCACTGCAGCGCAAGCGCGACCTGAAGCTGGCGCTCGACCTGCTGCTCCGCCCCGTCCACCGCGCCGAGCAAAGCCTCGGGCCCGACTCGCACGCCGGCAAAGCGGACGTGGGCGAGGCGGCGGCCGAGATCGATCGCCTCGAGCGGCTCGACGGTAATGCCGGGAAAGCCGGCGGGCAGCAGGAACTGGCCGACGCCGCTCTCGCCCCGGGCCGTCACCAGCAGCAGGTCGGCGGCTTCGGCTTCCTCGACATAGCCGGCGAGGCCGTCGAGCACGAAGCCGCCGCCGTCCGTGGTCAGCGTCACGCCGCCCGCTTCGGCGCCGCCTTTCGCCTCGGTCCCGGCAAAGCACCAGGCGGCCAGCGTGTCGCCGCTGGCGAGGCCGGGCAGCCAGCCGTCGCGCTGCGCTTCCGAGCCGGCGCGGGCGATGGCGTCGGCAACCACGCAGGACGACAGGAACGGACCGGAGAAGACCACGCGGCCAAGCTCCTCGGCGACGATTGCCGCGTCGATCACGCCTTGCGCCGATTCGGCGATGCCGCCGTTCGCCTCGGGCACGAACAGCGCGACCCAGCCGAGCTCGCTCGCCTCGCGCCAGATGCCGCGATCGAGGCTGCTGCCGCTGTCCGCCAGCTTGCGCAGCGCCCCGATCGGCGAGCGGTCCTCGAGGAACCGCCGCGTCATGTCCTGCAGCATCAGCTGGTCTTCATCGAGCGTCACGTCCACGCTTGTCTCTCCCGGTACACGACCCGTTCCCCTCGATGAGGGAGGGCTGCGAAGCCTTGGTGCCGCAAGCGCGTGAGTGCGGTCGCCGCGTGCTTGCATCCCCTTCGATCATCGATGCCAATAGATCGGAGCGCCGGCGCTCGGGCAAGGCCTGAGCTGCGGCAAGGCTATCGCCGAGGCGATAGGATAGGCCGCGACGGTTTTCCAATTCGGCGCTCCCGTGCCATGCAGGGGAACGCGGCCCTTGCCGGACGCGGCCGGCGGGCAATCGCAAAGGTCATTCTGTCGGTTCGGCGTCAAAGCGCGGCCCGATCAGGGGAGAAGGAACGCATGAGCGAAACCTGGCTGATCACCGGCTGTTCGACGGGCTTCGGCCGCGCCATGGCCGAGCTGCTGCTCGAGCGCGGCGACCGGGTGATCGCCACCGCGCGCAAGCCGGAGACTCTGGCCGATCTCGTCGCCCCGCACGGCGACAGGGCGCTGGCGCTGAAGCTCGACGTCACCAGCGCCGAAGACATCGCCGCAGTCCTCGCTGCCGGGCGCGATCGCTTCGGCGCCATCGACGCGCTCGTCAACAACGCCGGCTACGGCCACATGGGCTCGGTCGAGGAAGCGTCGGTCGAAGACGCGCGGGCGATGATGGAGACCAATTTCTTCGGCCCGCTGGCACTGATCAAGGCCGCCCTGCCCGACATGATCGCGCGCCGTGCCGGGCGGATCGTCAACGTCGGCTCGGTGGCGGGGCAGGTCGGCTTTCCGGTCCTCGGCTATTACTGCGCCTCGAAATTCGCGATCTCCGGCCTGACCGAGTCGCTGGGCGCGGAGCTTGCGCCGCTGGGCATCAAGGTGACGCTGGCCGAGCTGGGTCCGTTCGCGACGCAGTTCGCGGCCTCGATGGACATCGTGCCGCCGGCGCCGCACTACGACATGGCGGAACTGACCCGCGTCGCCGGCAATGCGCGCTGGCTAGTCCCCGACGACGCGCGCGACGGTGCTCGCGCCCTGCTTGCGGCGCTTGCCGATCCGAACCCGCCGCGGCGGCTTGTCCTCGGCCAGCAGGGTCTCGAAGTGATCGAGTTGCACGAAGGCTACCGCGCCGAGGAGCGCGCCCGATGGCTGCCGGTGACGCGGATGGAGGCCTAGCGACGGGCCGGGCGCTAGTCGGCGCTGTCCTCGATCGCCGCCATTTCCTCGTCGGACAGGCCGAAGTGGTGGCCGATTTCGTGGATGACGACATGATGGACCAGGTCTTTCAGCGCCACGCCGGTCTCGCGCCATTCGGCGAGCAGCGGCTGGCGGAACAGCCGGATCATCGGCGGCAGCTCGCCGGTGGACCAGACCGATTCCTCGCTGAGCGGCCGGCCGTGGTAAAGGCCGGTCAGCTCGAGCGGATCGTCGATGCCGAGGTCGTCGAGAGTCTCGGCGTCGGCGAACTCCTCGATCCGCACGACGACGTCGGCGACCAGTTCGCGGAAAGTGCGCGGCAGGCCGGCGATCGCGGAGCGGGCGAGGCGATCGAAAGTGGCGGCGTCGGGAATCATGCTGATGCCTGGATAACGACGGAAAGGGAGAGAGCATGCTCGATGCAAGCGACATGAAAGGCAAGGCCGCGCTGGTCACCGGGGCGACGGGCGACCTCGGCAAGGCCGTGGCGGCGAGGCTGATTGCGGCCGGCGCCGCCGTCTGCCTGGTCGATCCCGACGCGGCCGCGCTGGAAGCCTGCGCCGCCGAGCTGCGCGCCGCGGGCGCCTTGGTGCATTGCCACGCCAGCGACCTCACCGGCGCGGCGAGTTGCCGCGCGGCGGTCGCGGCGGCAGTGGCGGCCTGCGGCCGGCTCGACGCGCTGTGCAACGTCGCCAACGTCTTCGCCCCTGCCCATGCCGGCGAGATGGCGGAGGCGGACTGGGACGCGACCATGGCGATCAATCTCGGCGCGCCGTTCTTCCTGTTCCAGGCGGCGTTGCCGCACCTGCTCGCGGGCAACGGCGCCATGGTCAGCGTAGGCTCCTCCGGCGCATTCATGGCGCCGCCGTTCACCGCCGCCTATACCGCTTCCAAGGCGGCGCTGGTGCAGCTCACCAAGGTGCTGGCCAAGGAGTTCATCGACCAGCCGATCCGCATCAACTGCGTGGCGCCCGGCAGCATGTCGGTAGGCTCCGGCAATGCCGCGCGGATCCCGGAGAACGTCGACATGAGCCAGGTGCAGAAGCTTTCGCGGGGACTGATCACCGTCAATGACGTGGCGGCGGTCGTGGCGTTCCTGGCATCGGATGCCGCCGTCGGCTTCCACGGAGCCTGCCTGACCATGGACAACGGCCTCAGCCTGGGCTGAGCAGGGACAACCCGGGCGGAACGGTGGAGCGGCCCGTACGTTCGCCAGATCAAGGAGCGCGCCGATGAAGCCGATGACCGAGAAGCACCTGGCGGTCCTGCGCCGCCACATGGTCGAGATCGTCGACATGCATTTCGACCTCGCCGGCATGGAGATCGGCAAGGACGCGCTCGACCCGCTGTTGCGCGACGCGATGCTGCGGGTGCCGCGCCACCTGTTCGTGCCGCAGTCGCTGGCCGCGGCCGCCTACCAGGACACGCCGCTGCCGATCGGTTTCGACAAGACCATCTCGCAGCCGTTCATCGGCGCGCTGATGCTCGACCTGCTCGACGTCATGCCGGGCGAGCGCATTCTCGAGATCGGCACCGGCCTCGGCTACCAGGCCGCGGTCCTGTCGGAGATGGGCGCCGAGGTGTTCAGCGTCGAAGTCGTCGAGGAATTCGCCGAAGCGGCCGAACAGCTGCTGTCGGCGCTCGGCTACCGGGTGGAGATCCGCGTCGGCGACGGCTCGCGCGGCTGGGCCGAGCATGCGCCCTACGATGCCATCCTCCTCACCGCCGCCGCCGCCGAGCCGCCCGCCGCGCTGCTCGAGCAGCTCAGGCCGGGAGGCCGCATGGTCATGCCGCTCGGCGGTGCCGACATCCAGCAGCTGAGCGTGCTCGAGAAGCAGGAGGACGGCACGCTGTCGACGCGCGAGGTGATGCCGGTGCGGTTTACCCGGCTGGAAGTGGCGAGCTAGCGTCGTCGTCCCCGTGACCGCGGGAGGCTGGGTGAAGGTTCCGTCGACGAGGCCAGCGGTCCCGGCTTTCGCCGGGACGACGGACTCGTCGTCCCGGGCTTGACCCGGGACCGCGGCAGGCTGGGTGAAGGTTCCGTCGATGAGGCCAGCGGTCCCGGCTTTCGCCGGGACGACGCGCTACTTCGTCGTCCCGGGCTTGACCCGGGACCGCTCTCCTCCGGGCCGGACGTTGCGCCGACGAGGCGGCATCTCACCGCGCCATGTAGGCCCGCCAACCGCCCAGCGTGGTGATGTCCTCGGCGCCGGCGATCGCGCGCGGCTCGGCGACGAAGCCCTTGACCTGCGAGCCGTCGGCCAGAGTCACCGTGCCGATCGCCAGCGGCGGCGGCACTTCGGCGACGAAGCTGCCGAAAGCGGCGGCGTCCAGCTCGTAGACCTCGAGCTTGATCGCCCCGCCGCTCGCATCGTGGACCAGGGCCGGCTTGGGCGGAACGCTGTCGGCCATGGCGTAGAGGCGATAGGTCGGCGCCGTCTCGGTCGCCTCGACGAAGACCGCGTCGCGGCTGGTCAGCTGCCAGTGCAGCGGCATGTCTTTCAGGTGCGCGCCGACTACGGCCAGCCTGATGCGGTCCATTCGTCCCTCCAGATCGAGTTGGGGTGCAGGGTAGGGGTTGCCCCATTGCTCGGCCATGGCGAGCAGGGCGCGGTCGCTGCCGGCCGGCGCGAAGAAGCTGACGCCGAAGCCGGTGCCGTTCAGGCGGAACCCCGCCGGGACGGCCACTGCCGCCATGTCGAGCAGGTTCACGAAATTGGTATAGGTGCCGAAATGGCTGTTCAGCGCCACCGGATTGGCGAGCATCTCGCGCACCCGGTAGATCGTCGGCGAAGTCGGCACGAACAGCGCGTCGACCTGCCGCCAGATCGCCTCGGCCGCCCGCGCATATTCCGCCAGCCGGTACTGCCCGCGGAAAGCGTCGACGGCGCTCATCCCCAGGCCCGCCTCGACGATCCCGCGGACCGTGGGGTCGATCGCCTCGGGCATGTCGGCCAGCACGCCGGACATCGCCGCGGTGCGCTCGGCCACCCAGGGGCCGTCGTAGAGCAGGCGGGCGGCTGCGAGCAGCGGCGCGATGTCGACCGGCTCGATCGCATAGCCCAGGCCCTCCAGCCGCTCGACCGCGCGGTCGAACAGGTATTCGGCCTGTACGTCGCCGAACCACGGGCGGTTGGCCGCGATCGGCACGCCGATGCGCCGACCGACTGCGACATCGGGCAGCGCCCGGGAATAGACGTCCGCCGGATCGAAGCCGGCCGCGACGTCGTCGACCAGCCGGGCATCCTCGGCATCCGCGGCGAGGACGGTGATGCAGTCGAGCGAGCGGCAGGCCGGGAGCAGGCCGGCGGCGCTCCAGCGCCCCTTGCTCGGCTTCAGCCCGACGAGGCCGTTGAACGCCGCCGGCACCCGGCCCGAGCCGGCGGTGTCGGTGCCGAGAGCGAATGCCACCAGGCCCGCGGCGACGGCGACCGCCGAGCCCGAGCTCGACCCGCCGCTGACATAGGCGAGATTGAACACGCAGCGCGGCGCGCCGTGCGGGCTGCGCGTGCCGTTGAGCCCCGTGGCGAACTGGTCGAGATTGGTCTTGCCGATGCAGACGGCGCCGGCTTCCAGCAGCCTGCGGACGACGTGGGCATCGGCTTGGGGCCGATAGGCGAAAGGCGGGCAGGCGGCAGTGGTGTCGATGCCGGCGACGTCGATGTTGTCCTTCACCGCGAAAGGCACCCCGGCCAGGGGCAGCGCGTCGCCCGCGGCCACGCGGGCGTCGACCGCCCGCGCCGCGGCGAGCACGGCTTCGCGTGGGAAACGGCCGATCCAGGCCTGGGGCTGCTCGGCGTCGTAGGCCTCGATCCGGGCGAGCGCGTCGAGCGCCACCTGTTCGGCAGTGCTGCGTCCCGAGCGGACCGCTTCGGCGATCTCGCGCGCCGTCATGGCCTGGTCTCCAGCGCGAACAGCGGTGCGCCCGGGGCGACCTGCTGGCGCTCGCTGACGTAGATGCGGCGGACCACGCCGCCCAGAGGTGATGCCACGGGCGACTCCATCTTCATGGCTTCGATGATCGCGACCGTCTGGCCGCCGGCCACTTCGCTGCCTTCGGCGATCTCGAGCTTCCAGACGACGCCGCCGAACGGCGCCTCGACCAGTTCGCAGCCCTCGGGCAAGTCGATCTCGGCCTGGGCCGCCGCGCCGCCATCGTCCTCGCTCGCCAGCTCGGCGACACGGTCGAACTCGCCGCGGGCCTGCCAGTCGGCGCGTTCCTCGTCGAAAGCCGCCTGGCGCTGCGCCTGGAATTCGGCGATCGAGGAAGCATTCTCGGCCAGGAAGGCGCGGTAGTCGGACAGGCGGAACGTGCCCTCGTCGATCCGGATGTCGCGCCGTCCCAGCGGGAAGTCGCGGCGCCATTCGGTCAGCTCCTCGTGGCTCACCGGGAAGAAGCGGATGCGGTCGAAGAAGCGCAGCAGCCAGGGCTTGCCGTCCCTGAAGGCGCTCGTCTCGCGCCAGCTGTTCCAGACCTGGATGGTGCGGCCGAACAGCTGGTAGCCGCCCGGGCCCTCCATCCCGTAGATGCACATGTAGGCGCCGCCGATGCCGACCACATTGGGCGGCGTCCAGGTTCGGGCCGGGTTGTACTTGGTCGTCACCAGCCGGTGCCGCGGATCGACCGGCGTCGCCACCGGCGCGCCCAGGTAGACGTCGCCCAGGCCCATCACCAGGTATTCGGCGTCGAAGACGATGCGCTGAACCTCGTCGCGGCTGGCAAGGCCGTTGACCCGCCGGATGAACTCGATGTTGTCCGGGCACCACGGCGCGTCGTCGCGGACCGAGGCCATGTACTTGGCGACCGTCTCGTGGATCGCCGGATCGTCCCACGACAGCGGCAGGTGGACGGCACGCGACGGGATCTCGAAATGGTCGAGCCCGCCCAGCCGTTCCTCGGCTTCGACCAGTGCCTTGACCAGCCGGCCCTGGCGCAGGTTGCGGCTGTCGTAGTGCAGCTGCAGCGAGCGGATGCCGGGGGTGATGTCGATGATGCCGGGCAGCGCCATGCGCTCGATCTCCAGCATCAAGGCATGGACGCGCAGGCGCAGTTCGAGGTCGAGCACGATCGCGCCATATTCGACCAGCAGGTGCTGGTCGCCCTGGCGGCGGATGCGGACGGCGGGGCGGTGCTCCTGCTCGGGCGCCTCGTGGAGGATCGGGCTGCCCAGCTCGGCCGGGGGCAGCGCCGGCGCGGCCGCGGCTGCGCCGCCCGCCAGCTGCGCGTCCTGATCGGCCAAGGCCGCTTCGGCGGCGAGATCGCTGACCGGCAGGAAGCGGACGCTGTCGCCGGGCGCGAGCTGGCCGATCTTCCACAGGTCGGCGGCGATGACCACGAAGGGGCAGACGAAGCCGCCCAGCGACGGCCCGTCGGGGCCGAGGATGATCGGCATGTCGCCGGTGAAGTCGACCGCGCCGATGGCATAGGCGTTGTCGTGGATGTTCGACGGATGGAGCCCGGCCTCGCCGCCGTCCCGCCGCGCCCATTGCGGCTTGGGACCGCTCAGCCGCACGCCGGTGCGGTTCGAGTTGTAGTGGACCTTCCAGGCGGTTGCGCAGATCATCGCGATGTCGTCGGGCGTGAAGAAGTCCGGCGCGCCGTGGGGGCCGTAGAGCACGCGGATGGTGGTGGGCACTCCGTCGTCCCGGGCTCGACCCGGGACCGCTGTGGTCTGGGTTGTGCCCAGTGGAGAGCGGTCCCGGCTTTCGCCGGGACGACGGATACCGAGATGCAGCGTATCCCCCGTCAGCACGGCGCGGCCGGCGTGGCCGCCGAACTCGCCCATGGTGAAGGCGCTGCGGCTGCCGAGGAACAGCGGTGCGTCGATCCCGCCCGCGACCAGCAGGTAGCCGCGCATGCCGCCGCCGGTGACGCGGCCCACTTGCAGCGTCTGGCCGGCCTCGATGTCGATCGCGCGCCAGCGCTCGACGGGCTTGCTGTCGAGCTTCGCGGCGAAATCCGCGCCCGCCAGGCAGATGCGCGCGGGTGCATTGAACTCCAGCGTCGGTCCGGCGGCGGTGAATTCCAGCCCGGCGGCGCCCTCGTCGTTGCCGAGCAGGCGGTTGCCGAGGCGGAACGAGAGCATGTCCATCGGCCCCGAAGGCGGCACGCCGACGTCCCAGTAGCCGATGCGGCCGGGCCAGTCCTGCACCGTGGTCGAGGCGCCGCCGGCCAGCACGCGGATCGTCCGGGGGTGGTGGACGATCTCGGCCAGAGCGCGGGTCGAGACCCGGCCGCTGGTGAAGGCTTCGGAGCGGACGACCGTGCGCAGCCAGTCGAGATTGGTCTCGATGCCGCTCAGCCTGGTCCCGGCGAGCGCCTCCTGCAGTGCGGCGATCGCCGAGGCGCGGTCGGGGGCGGTGACGATCAGCTTGGCCAGCATCGGGTCGTAATAGGCGCTGACCTGCGATCCGGCGGCGACCCAGCCGTCGACGCGCGGGCCTTCGGGGAATGTCGCTTCGGTGAGCAGGCCCGAGCTGGGGCGGAAATCCTGGGCGGGATCCTCGGCATAGAGCCGGACCTGGATCGAGGCGCCCTGCGGCCGGGCGACAAAGCCGTCGAGGAAGGCGAAGTCGCCCGCCGCGCCGCGGATCATCCATTCGACCAGGTCGACGCCGGTGACCTGCTCGGTGACGCCGTGCTCGACCTGCAGGCGGGTGTTCACTTCCAGGAAGTAGAAGTCGTCGCGCGCCGGATCGTAGAGGAATTCGACCGTGCCGGCCGAGCGGTAATGGGCGCCGGCGGTCAGCCGGACGGCGGCGGCGATCATCGCCTCGCGCGTCGCGGCGGGCAGCAGCGGGGCAGGGGTCTCCTCGACGACCTTCTGGTTGCGCCGCTGCAGCGAGCAGTCGCGCTCGCCCAGCGCGACGACGCGGCCCTGGCCGTCGCCGAAGACCTGCACCTCGATGTGGCGCGCGGTCTCGACGTAACGTTCGAGGAAGACGCCGCCATTGCCGAAATTGCCCGTGCCCATGCGGACGACGCCGTCGAAGGCTGTGGCGAGCTGGTCGGCGTCGGCGCAGATCTTCATGCCGATGCCGCCGCCGCCGGCCGTCGCCTTGAGGATCACCGGATAGCCGATCGCGGCCGCGGCGGCGACGGCTTCGGCCGGATCGGTCAAGAGGCCGGTGCCGGGCGCCAGGGCGACGCCATGGTCTTCGGCGAGCGTGCGGGCGCTGTGCTTGAGGCCGAAAGCGGCGATGTTGTCGGGGGTCGGGCCGACGAAGGCGATGCCCGCCGCCGCGCAGGCCGCGGCGAACTCGGTGCTTTCCGACAGGAAGCCGTAGCCGGGATGGATCGCCTCGGCTCCGGTTGCCCGTGCGGCTTCGAGAATGGCGGCGATGTTCAGGTAGCTTTCCGCCGCCGGCGAGGGGCCGATGCATACCGCCTCGTCGGCCTGGGCGACGTGGAGCGAGCCGGCGTCGGCATCGCTGAACACTGCGACCGAGCCGACGCCCATGCGCTTCAGCGTGCGGATGATGCGGCAGGCGATGGCGCCGCGGTTGGCGATGAGGACCTTGCGGAACATTCCGGGCAAGGCCTACCGCGCCACGATCATGCGCACCGGCGTTGGGTTGAAGCCGTTGCACGGGTTGTTGATCTGGGGACAGTTGGAGACGACGACATCGACGTCCATTTCCGCCCTGAGGTCGACGGTGAGGCCCGGTGCCGAGATGCCGTCGACGATGCCGAGCGCGCCGTCGGCTTCGACCGGCACGTTCATGAAGAAGTTGATGTTCGACACCATGTCGCGCTTGCCGCGCCCGACCCGGACGTTGGCGTCGAGGAAGTTGTCGACGCAGGCGTGCTGCGACTTGGTATGATGACCGTAGCGCAAGGTATTGGATTCGCAAGAGCAGGCGCCGCCGATCGTGTCGTGATAGTCGACCGAGGTGGCCGTGATCGTCATCATCGGGCGGCCCTCGTTCGACAGCAGCGCCGATCCCGTCCGCAGGAAGATGTTGCCCTGGGCAGCGATGGTGTCCTGCGCGCTGTAGCGCTCGGCGTCGTCGCCGGCGGCGTAGATCAGGAAGTCGACCGCCTGGTTCCCCTCGAGGTCGACGATGCGCAGCGTCTCCCCGCGGTGGACGCGGTGCAGCCAAGGCGCGCGCGCCGGGACGACCTCGTCGTGGACGATCGTGCCGGGCAGGCCGGCGGCAGCGAGATCGGTGGCCATGTCGGGCTCCTTACCTGAGGTAGTAGTCTTCGGTGTTGAGGAAGGCGCGCAGACCTTCCGGCGTGGCATTGCGGGCGGCATCGCCTTCGGGCGTCACGTCGCCGCGCCAGGCCGTCGCGCGCAGGGCCGTGGCGGAATAGGCCGGCCGCGGGTCGAGGACGTGCGGGCAGTTCGCCAGGACGGCGATCAGGTCCATCTCGGCGCGCAGGACAAGCGCTCGCCCGGGTTCGAACGGCCCGACCTGCGGCGTCGTCGTGCCGTCGGCCTCGATCCGCACGCCCTTGAACCAGTTGATGCAGGGGTGGACGTCCTTGCGGCCGAGGCCGTGCTTGGCGACGCCCAGCATGAAGCGGTCGCGGGCATTGGGGTGCAGGCCGTAATTCTTGCCGTCGCCGTAGCGCCGCGCGTTCGACGCCTCGTTCGAGGCGCCGCAGAAGGCATCGTGAGTCCCGGCGCCGTCCTCGAGGATGGTCATCATCACCCGGCCCATGTCGGACAAAAGCAGCTTGCCGGCGCCCAGGTAGCCGTTCCACTGCACCTTCAGCGTATCGGCGACATTGAGCCGCTCCAGCGGGTTCTCGGCATTGAACAGCAGCATCGAGGCGCAGGCGTCGCCGTGCAGGTCGACCAGCCGCAGCCGCGATCCCCGGGCCAGCCGGCGCGAGGCGTAGCCGCCCGGCGCGATCGTCTCCTCCCAGACCACCGGTCCGGGCGCGTCAGGTGCCGCCGCGGGCACGGTGGGCATGGCTTCGACACGCGTTCCTGCCATGGCCCGGGCATGGTCCCGGGCGCCGTAGGGATCGGCCGTACTCATGGTCGCTCCTTCGCTGAAAGCGGCGGCAGCAGGGCGGTGGTGGTGACCAGCCGGGTCTGCTGAACGCCGCGGAGTTTTCGCAATGCATCACAAAGATTGTGCAATCGCAGCGCCGTGCCCTGGACCAGCAGGACTTCGAGCGACTGGTCGTCCTCAAGGAAGATGTGCTGCGACGAGATGATCTCGGGAATATAGTCGAGCTGGACCTGCGCCAGGGCATGCCGCACCCGCCCCGAATCGGCGCGATAGATCAGCGTGATCGTACCGGCGAGAACGGTTTCCGGCCGTTCGCGGGCACTGTGTTCGGCCAGTTCCTTGCGGATGAGTTCGGCGATCATCTGCGATCGGTTCGCCACCTGGCGCTCCCCCACCATCGCGTCGAGCTCGGCGAAGAGCTCTGCCGGTATGCTGATGCTGAGTCGGACAAGCGAGGGCGATGGGTCGGCTGCCATGGTTCTGTCACCTATGCTGTATTACGTTTTGTGTAAAGCGTAATAAATTTGGTGCGCCGCAATATGAAATTGAGCAATTTGCGGGCAGCTGCCTAGATTTTAGGCAGCGCTACAGGATCGGGCACCGGCGAAAGGCTCGGAATTCGGCAATCTGCGTATTTGGCACGGAAGTTGCTGAAAGGTTGACGGCCACTCCCGGCCTCCAAGTGTTCAAGGGGGAAAAATCATGAAGAAGTTCGTCCAGGTCGCCTTCGCTGCCGCAGCTCTCACCGCCGCTCCGGCCGCCTATGCCCAAGACGAGGAATCCAGCGACATCACCATCACCGGCAGTGTTGCTATCACCAGCGAATATCGCCTGCGCGGCATCTCGCAGACCGACCGCGACGCGGCGATCCAGGGCGGGCTGACCGTTGCCCACTCGTCGGGCTTCTATGTCGGCACCTGGGCCTCGAACCTTGCCGGCTACGGCAGCTTCGGCGGCTCCAACATGGAACTCGACCTGATCGCGGGCTTCAGCACCGCCGTCGGACCGGCCACGCTCGACGTGGGCGGCGTCTACTACGTCTATCCGGGCGCTTCGGGCGTCGACTTCTTCGAAGTCTACGGTTCGGTGTCCGGCAAGGTCGGCCCGGTCTCGGCCAAGCTCGGCGCCTACTGGACGCCCAGCCAGAGCAACATCGGCGGCCACAACATCTGGGTCTACACCGACTGGGGCTTCCCGATCGACGGCACCCCGCTGACGCTCAAGGCCCACGCCGGCTATTCGGACGGCAACAGCGCCTACACCAAGGGCAAGAGCATCTTCGACTATGCCGCCGGCGTCGACATCGCCATCAGCAAGCTCACTCTCAACGTCTCCTACGTCGGCACCGACGTGGGCAAGACCTTTGCCAACGCCAACTGGGGCGGCGGCAGCCATTCCGGTCGCAGCATCACCAAGGGTGCGATCGTCGCGACGCTTTCCGCCGCGTTCTGATGCCCGGGGCAGGGCTTCGCCGCTGGGGGGCGGCGGAGCCCTGATCCACCTCCATTCCCGATTCCCGTACAACCGAGGTTGTCGCGCATGCGGCTCGTCAACATCAAGCCGCGGCGCGGCGCCGGCATTCTGATCGGGGCGATCCCGATCATCGCCCTGCTGATCGCCTATGCGCTGATCTCGGTGGCGCGCGCCGATGCCAATCCCAACGAGAAGGTGCTGCCGACTTTCGTCGCCATGGCGCAGGCGGCGGTCCAGCTCACGACCGAAGTGGATCCGCGCACCGGGAACATCACCGCCTGGTCCGATACGATCGCCAGCCTCTGGCGGCTCGGCATCGGCGTGGCGATCGCCACACTCTCCACCCTGCTGATCGGCCTCGCGCTCGGCGTCGTGCCGCTGGTGCGGGCTGCGCTCGGCCCGATCGTCGCAGTCATCGCCGTCATCCCGCCGATCGCCGTCCTGCCGATCCTGTTCATCGCGCTGGGCCTGGGCGAGGCTTCCAAGATCGCGCTGATCGCCGTCGGCATCGCGCCCTACATGGTCCGCGACCTTGCCGGCCACGTCGCCAGCCTGCCGGTCGAGCAGATGGTCAAGGCCCAGACTCTCGGCGCCAACAGCTGGCAGCTCACCTTGCGAGTCGCCTTGCCGCAGGCCCTGCCGCGGCTGATCGAATCGCTGCGGCTGTCGATGGGCCCGGCCTGGGTCTTCCTGATCTCGGCCGAGGCGATCGCTTCCGACGTCGGCCTCGGCTATCGCATCTTCCTTGTCCGCCGCTACCTGGCGATGGACATCATCCTGCCCTACGTCGCCTGGATATCGGTGCTCGCCATCGCCACCGACGCGATCCTCCTGCTGATCAGCCGCAAGGCTTTCCCCTGGGCGCATGGGGACGGCCATTGAGCGCGCTGCTGACTTTCAAGGACGTCTGGGTCGAATACGGCGACAAGGTCGTGCTCGAGCGGGTCAACCTGACGATCGAGGAAGGCTCGTTCGTCTCGGTGATCGGACCCTCGGGCGCGGGCAAGAGCACTTTCCTGCGCCTCGTGCTCGGCCAGGAGGCGCCGACGCGGGGGCAGATCCTGCTCGACGACCGGCCGCTGACTCCCGAATGCCATCCCGACCGCGGCGTCGTGTTCCAGCGCTACTCGGTCTTCCCGCACCTGACCGCCTTGCAGAACGTGGCCTTCGGGCTGGAGTGCGAGAAGTCGCCACTGCTCGGCAAGCTGTTCGGCAAGGCCAGGCGCGATGCCAATGCCCTGGCCAGGGAGATGCTGGCCGCCGTCGGGCTGGAACACAACCTCGACGTCTATCCGGCGCAGATGTCGGGCGGCATGCAGCAGCGGCTGGCGATCGCCCAGGCGCTGATCAAGCATCCCCGCGTGCTTCTGCTCGACGAGCCGTTCGGCGCGCTCGACCCCGGCATCCGGCTCGACATGCATGGCCTCGTCACCGGCCTGTGGCGCGAGCACGGGCTGACGATCGTCATGGTCACTCACGATATCAAAGAAGCCTTCAAGCTCGGCACCCGCGTGCTCGCCTTCGACAAGCGCCGCATCGATCCGCAGGCGCCGCACCGCTACGGCGCGACCGCGGTCTACGACATGCCGGTGAAGCGCGGGGAGACGCCTGCGCCGCCCGCCTTTGCCTAGCGACCGCTAGACGACTTCCGGCGGCAGCGGCGGCGCCCCGGCCGACGGCAGCTGATCCTTGCGCCAGCCCGGGCGGGCATAGGCCAGCCAGGTCAGCACCAGCGCCACGGTCGATCCGAAGGGATAGGCCCACCACAGCGCGTCGGCCCCCAGCACGCCGTGCATCGCCTCGTAGAAGCCGAGCCGTGCGGGATAGAGTGCCACCGCCATGATGATCAGCGGCAGGATCACGACGCCGTAGGAACGCATCGTCCCGCCCAGGATGACCATCTGGCCGGACAGGATCCACGACCAGGTGGAAAGCAGCTGAATGCGCTCGGCGATCGGGATCGCGCGGCTGCCTTCGCCCAGGAACAGGGCGAGCAGCGGTCCGTCGAAAGCCAGCAGCAGCACGGTGAGGGCCGTGGTGATGACGCCGTTGGCGACGAGGCCGGCGATGGTGATGCTGCCGACGCGATCGTGCTGCGAGGCGCCGATGTTCTGCGCGACCATGGCGCTGACCGCCATCGAGATCGCGAAGGACGGCATCTGGATGTAGGCCCAGATCTGCAGCACGGCGCTGTAGGCGGCCGTGGTCATCATGCCCTCGCGGTTGACCAGCCCGACGAAGACCAGCGATGCCGAGGAATTGACCAGCATCTGCGCGCCCATCGGCAGCCCCTTGCCGACCACGTAGGCGAGCTCGTGCCCGCGCGGCAGCAGGTAGGCGAACTCGTGGCCGCGCAGCCGCAGCGGCAGGTCGCGTAGGTAGGTCCAGGCGACCATCGCCACGACGCCGAGGACGCTGGCGATCGCCAGCGCCAGCGCCGAACCGGCGATCCCCAGCCTGGGGATCGGCCCGACGCCGAGAATCAGCAAGGGGTTGAGGACGATCCCGGCGATCGTCGCCAGGATCATCGCGTAGAGCGGGGTGCGTGCATCGCCGATGCCGCGCAGGCCCATCGAGACCATCATCGACACCGTGCTGAACGGCATGGTCAGGAAGCTGACCCGGAGATAGGCCAGCGCGTCGTCGTGGATCGCCGCCGGAGTCGCCAGCAGGTGCAGCAGCGGTTCGGAGAAGAACCAGCCGGCGACGCCGCCGACCAGGGCCACCAAGGTGCAGAAGCCGGTGCCGGTGCCGAAGGCCCGCCGCGCATCGTCGATCTTGCGGGCGCCGAAATACTGGCCGACTTTCACCGTCGTCGCCATGCCGAAGCCGAACACCGTGGCAAAGGCGAGGAAGACGATCATGTTGGCATTGGCCGTCGCCGCCAGCGCCCCTTCGCCGAGCAGCTGCCCGACCCAGATGGTGTTGATCGTCCCGCCCAGCGTCTGCAGCACGTTCGAGAACAGCGTCGGGATCGAGAACAGCAGCAGCGTGCGCAGGATCGGGCCTTCGGTCAGGTCGCCATGTTGCGGCAGGCGGCCCCGGCCGGCTGCTTCGGCAGGGGCCGTATCCTGACTGAGGTTACCTTCGCTCACGTTCCCCTCGTGTCGCCGTAGAGGTGGATATGCAAGCGGTCGGTGTAGCGAAATCCATGTTCTTGACACATTTCCGCAAGCCAGGGCGCACGGCTGCGCAGCGTCGCGCTGTCGCGTCCCTCGGCCATCAGGAAGATGCGATCGGGCGCGATCGCGTGGCTTGCCTGCAGCGCCAGCACTTCGGCCAGGTCCTCGGGCCGGGCGACGACGAACTTGAACCAGGCGCGCGGCTCGGCAGCCCAGTGCGCCAGCCGCTCGGGCGGCAGCGCGAGCTCGGCGGGGTTGCCGCTGTGCGCCAGCTTGGGGCTGACGTTGTACTGCCCGACCAGCCTGTCGAGCGCGTCGGACGGCGGCACCGTGCCGTTGGTCTCGACCTCGACGTGCATCGCCGGCAGCAGCGCGATCATGCGGGCGAGGGCGGGGCCCTGCAGCAAGGGCTCGCCGCCGGTGACCACCAGCCGGTCTCCCCCCAGCGCGGCGATCCTCGCGGCCACGTCCTCCTCGGAAAGCGTGACCTGGTTGGCCGCGCGATCGTAGGCCTGCTCGTCGCGGTGCGGCCGGTTGTCGCCGGTGAAGCGCCAGGTATAGGCCGTGTCGCACCAGAGGCAGGCGAGATTGCACCGCGACAGCCGGACGAAGACCGAAGGACAGCCCGACGACAGCCCCTCGCCCTGGAGCGAGGCGAAGATCTCCGGCTCGCCGGGAGTCGTGGCGGCGAGAGTCAGCATGGCGCGCAAGGGGGTGTTGACACTGTTGACACTGTCCAGGGAGAAAACCCGAAGGGTGCCCCGAGACGGCGGGAATCGGCGGCTGGAGAGGACTGGCGAGAGTGCATCGCCCGCCTTTGTCATGTCGCGGTCGAGTAGGAAAGCCGAACCCGACCAGAACCTCCCCGTTCCGGGGAGGGGGACCGCCGGGCGCAGCCCGGGGGTGGAGCGGCACCAGCCCGTGGCGCATTCCTGTCGTGGACGCGCCCCTCCCGCGGAGGTCCGGAAACCAGGAGGGTGCCCCTCCACCACGCCGGCTGCGCCGCCGCGGTCCCCTTCCCCGTTCCGGGGAGGAGCTAGCCCAGTCTTGCCAGGGCAGCGGCCAGGCGCTCGGCCTCGGCGGCGTGGGCGGCGTGGTCGGCTTTCGCCTTTTCCACCGCTTCGGGTTTCGCCTTCTCGACGAATGCCGGGTTTTCCAAGCGCTTGCCCAGCGAATCTCGCTCTTTTTCTGAACTTAGGAGCGCCTTGGCCAGTCGCGCCTTTTCCGCCGCGATGTCGATCACGCCGGCAAGCGGCACGACAATGTTCGCATCCCCCGCGCCGATCTGCATCGCCGCCCCGGCGGGCGCGGCCTCGAAGCGGATCGCCGACAGCCGGGCCAGGCGGTCGATCGCGGCAGCGTTGCGCTCGACGATCGCGCGGGTGGCATCGCCCGGTTCGGGCAGGTAGGCGTCGAGGCGCGCGCCCGGCGCGATGCCGAGCTCGGCCTTGGCGGCGCGCAGGTTGCCGACGAGCGCGATCAGCCATTCGACCTCGCGCTTCGCCTCGTCGTCGACCGTGGCCCCGGGCTCCGGCCATTTCGCGGTGATCAGCGGGTAGTCGCCGCGGTCGCCCATCTTGCCCCACAGCTCCTCGGTGACGAAGGGCATGAAGGGGTGGAGCATGACGAGGATCTGGTCGAGCACCCAGCCCGCGACGGCGCGTGTCTCGTCGTCGAAGCTGCCTTTCACCAGCTCGATGTACCAGTCGCAGAACTGGTCCCAGACGAAGTGGTAGATGGAATTGGCCGCGGCGTCGAAGCGCAGGTCGGCCATGGCCTTGTCGAGCTCGGCCAGCGTCGCGACGACTTCGCCGACGATCCACTTGTTGACCGCGAGAGCGGCGGGCGGAGCGGCGAGCGAGGTCGAGGCGCCGATGCCGTTCGCCTGGCAGAAACGCGCGGCGTTCCACAGCTTGGTGGCGAAGTTGCGGTACCCCTCGACTCGCTTCTCGTCCATCTTCACGTCGCGGCCCTGGCTTTCCATGGCCGCCATGAAGAAGCGCAGCGCGTCGGCGCCGTACTGGTCGATCAGCCCCAGCGGATCGACGACGTTGCCCTTGGACTTGGACATCTTCTGCCCGTCGGCCGCGCGGACGAGGCCGTGGAGGTAGAGCCGCCGCCAGGGGACTTCGCCCATGAAATGCATGCCCTGCATGGCCATGCGCGCGTCCCAGAAGAACAGGATGTCGAAGCCCGAGATGAGCAGGTCGTTGGGATAGTGGCGGTGGAACAGCTCCTCCCCGCGCCGGGGAGAATTTTCGTCTTCCGGCCAGCCCAGCGTGGCGAAGGGCCACAGCGCCGAGGAGAACCACGTATCCAGCACGTCCTCGTCGCGCGACAGCGCCGTGCCGGCGCCGGCCAGGGCCTGCGCTTCCTCTTCGGTCTCGGCGACGAAGACGCTGCCGTCGGCCGCGTACCAGGCCGGGATGCGGTGCCCCCACCACAGCTGGCGCGACACGCACCAGGGCTGGATGTTCTCCATCCAGTTGAAGAAGGTCTTTTCCCAGGTCTTGGGGATGATCTCGATGCGGCCGTCGCGCACCGCCTGCATCGGCGCCTGGGCGAGCTTTTCGGCGTCGACGTACCACTGGTCGGTCAGCCACGGCTCGATCACCACGCCGCCGCGGTCGCCGTAGGGAGTCTGGATCGTGCGGTCCTCGACCTGTTCGAGCAGGCCTTCGGCCTCGAGCCGGGCGACGACCAGCTTGCGCGCCTCGAAGCGGTCGAGGCCGACGAATTCGGCGGGAATCAGGCCGTCGGCGGTCTGGATCACTCGCGCCTCGGCGTCGAGCATGTTGAGCATGTCGGCCGGCTTGAAGCCCGCGCGCTTGCCCACTTCGAAGTCGTTGAAGTCGTGCCCCGGAGTGATCTTCACCGCGCCCGAGCCGAGTTCCGGATCGGCGTGCTCGTCGGCGACGACGGGCACGAGGCGGCCGGTGATCGGCAGGCGCACCTGCTTGCCGATGACGCTCCGGTAGCGCGGGTCCTCGCCGTTCACCGCCACGGCCATGTCGGCCAGCATGGTCTCGGGCCGGGTGGTGGCGACGACGATGTGGTCGCGCCCGTCGGGCAGAGTCACGCCGTCGGCCAGCGGATAGCGGAAGTGCCAGAAGCTGCCCTGGACTTCGCGCGTCTCCACCTCGAGGTCGGAGATCGCGGTCTTCAGCTTGGGGTCCCAGTTGACCAGCCGCTTGTCGCGGTAGATCAAGTCCTGATTGTAGAGGTCGACGAAGACTTTCACCACGGCACGGGTGAAGTGCGGGTCCATGGTGAACTGCTCGCGGCTCCAGTCCATCGAGCAGCCGAGGCGGCGCAGCTGGCGAGTGATCTGGCCGCCGCTCTCGGCTTTCCATTCCCACACCTTGTCCACGAATTGCTCGCGCGTGTAGTTGGTCCGCTTGTCCTGGCGCTGCTCGAGCTGGCGCTCGACCACCATCTGGGTGGCGATGCCGGCATGGTCGGTGCCGACCACCCACAGCGCATCCTTCCCGCGCAGCCGCTCGTAGCGGATGACCACGTCCTGCAGCGTGTTGTCGAGCGCGTGGCCGATGTGCAGGCTGCCGGTGACGTTCGGCGGCGGGTTGACGATGGTGAAGGGCTGCGCTTCGGGCCGCGCCGGGCGGAACAGGCCCTGCGTTTCCCAGTGGTCGTACCATTTCGCCTCGATCGCGGCGGGATCGAAGGTCTTGTCGAGAGTGGTTCCGGTCATGGGCCGGCGCTTTGCCAGCGGCGGGGGCGGGGTGCAAGTGGCGCGGCCACCTCGATTCATCGTCGTTCGCCTTCGTTGCCCCCCTGCTCCCCCGCGCTACCCGGCCGGCCGAGGCCCCGGCCTGCGCCGGGGGAGCAAGAACGCAGCGCACTTGCCGCGGCGGGGTTTTTACCCCATGAATCCGCCCCCTATGCGCGAATGGGCCGACTTCACGACCGAGACGGGAGAGGGCGGGGCTACCGTGGTGGCGCTTTCCGGGCCGCTTACCGTCTCGTCGATCGGCCCGGTCGACCGCAAGCTGCGCGCTTTCGCGGGACCGGTGGCAAGAGTCGACCTCTCTGAAGTCAGCGCGATCGACACTGTCGGCGCCTGGACCGCCTGGCGCGTCGCGCGCGACCACGATGCCGAGATCACCGGCGCCAGCGACGAAGCGCTGCGGCTGATCGCGGCCGTCAGCAAGTCGCGCGGCACGGCCGACATCGCTCCGCCGCGGCCCGACCTGGTCGAGCGGGTGCCCGAGAGAGTCGGCGATCTCGTCATCGGCTGGGGCAGGGGATCGGTGGGGATCACCGCTTTCCTGGGGGCGATGCTGATATCCTCGTGGTACCTGATCCGCCATCCGAGCAAGTTCCGCGGCAAGGCCTTCGTCCGCCAGGTCGAGCTGGTGGCCGTATCGGCGCTGGGCATCATCGGGCTGATGAGCTTCCTCGTCGGCATCGTCATCGCCCAGCAGGGCGCGGTGCAGCTCAGGCAGTTCGGCGCGGAGATCTACACGATCAACCTCACCGGCCGGCTGGCGCTGCGCGAGCTGGGCGTGCTGATGACCGCGATCATGGTCGCCGGCCGTTCGGGCTCGGCTTTCGCCGCGCAGATCGGCACGATGAAGCTGACCGAGGAAGTCGACGCGATGCGCACCATCGGCGTCTCGCCGATCGAGGCGCTGGTGATCCCGCGCGTGCTGGCTGCGGCGATCATGATGCCCTTCCTGGGGTTCTACGCGGCGGTGATCGCGATCATCGGCGGCGCTTTCCTGTCCAACTTCACGCTGGAGATCCCGTTCCTCACTTTCCTGGCGCGCATCCAGGAAGTGGTGCCGATGTACGACATCTGGGTGGGTCTGGTGAAAGCGCCGTTCTTCGGCCTGATCATCGCCCTGGCCGGCTGCTACCAGGGCATGCAGGTCAAGGCCAACGCCGAGGAAGTGGGCCTGCGCACGACCATGGCGGTGGTCCAGGCGATCTTCATGGTGATCGTGCTCGACGCCTTCTTCGCCGTGTTCTTCACCAACGTGGGGTGGGGATGAGCGGCGCAGCGCTGGACGAGGCAGGGCTGCCCGAGATCGCCGAGCATTATACCGGCGCGCATCCGATCGTCGTCGAGGGGCTGCGCAACAGCTTCGGCGACCATGTCATCCACGAAGGCCTGTCGCTGACCGTCAACCGCGGCGAGATCATCGGCGTGGTCGGCGGCTCGGGCACCGGCAAGTCGGTGCTGATGCGCTCGATCATCGGCCTGCAGATCCCCGACGAGGGATCGATCGAGGTGCTCGGGCGTTCGATGACCGATGCACAGGACGACGATGACATCGACATCCGTTCGCGCTGGGGCGTGCTGTTCCAGGGCGGCGCGCTGTTCTCGACGCTGACCGTGGCCGAGAACGTCGAGGTACCGCTGAAGGAATTCTACCCCGAGATCGACGACGAGCTGCTCCACGAGATCGCGCGCTACAAGGTCATCCTCTCGGGCCTGCCCGAAGAGGCGGCGAGCAAGTATCCGGCCGAGCTGTCGGGCGGCATGAAGAAGCGCGCCGGCCTGGCCCGCGCCCTGGCGCTCGATCCCGAGCTGCTGTTCCTCGACGAGCCGACGGCCGGCCTCGACCCGATCGGCGCGGCGGCTTTCGACCGGCTGACCAAGGAACTGCAGGAAACGCTGGGGCTCACCGTCTTCCTGATCACGCACGACCTCGATACCCTGCACGAGATCTGCGACCGGGTGGCGGTGATCGCCGAGAGGAAGGTCATCGCCGTCGGCACGATCCCCGAGCTGTTGGCGCTGGACCATCCGTGGATCCAGGAATACTTCAACGGACCTCGCGGCAGGGCGGCGCAATTCAGCCAGGAAAGCAGCCGGGCGCCGGCGAATTCGCAGCCGGGCGGCAAGACGATGGACAATCCAGCGGGCAGGGGGGCATAGTCGGGGGCAATGGAGACCAGGGCCAATCACGTCTATGTCGGTGCGGTGACGCTGGCGCTGGTGGCGATGCTTGCCGCCTTCATCATCTGGATTGCCCGGTTGAACGAGGGCCAGCAGAACGAGTTCGACATCTTCTTCAAGCAGTCGGTCGACGGTCTCGCCAAGGGGTCGGAAGTCGCCTACGCCGGCGTGCCGGTCGGCCAGATCAAGCAGATCGAGCTGTGGGACAAGGACCCCAACTTCGTCCGCGTCCGCATCGCGGTGAGCGACGACGTGCCAATCCTGATGGGCACGACGGCGACGGTCCAGGGCAGTTTCACCGGGGTTTCCGACATCCAGCTCGAAGGCGGCGTCAAGGGCGCTCCGCCGATCAGCGAGCCGGGGCCGGAAGGCGTGCCGGTGATCCCGACCAAGCAGGGCGGGCTCGGCGCCATCCTCAACAATGCGCCGCTGCTGCTCGAGCGGCTGGCGACGTTGACCGACCGGCTCAACCAGCTGCTGTCGGACCGCAACCAGAAGTCGATCGAAGGCATCCTCGCCAATACCGAGAAAGTCAGCGGCGACCTGGCGAAGGCCTCTCCCGAGATCAAGGGCGTGATGACCGAGCTCAACGGGACGCTGAAGCAGGCGACGCAGACGCTGGTCCAGTTCGAAGGCGTCGCCGGCAAGGCCAACGAGCTGCTGGGCGAGGAAGGCAGCTCGCTGGCGGTCCAGCTGCGGCAGACGCTGCATTCGGCGCAGGGCGCGGCCGAGGAGCTCGACCGCACGCTCAACGCCGCCCAGCCGGCGGTGCGGCAGATCTCCGATTCGACGCTGCCCGCCGCCGAGGCCGCGATCCGCGACCTGCGCTCGACCAGCCGCGCCTTGCGCCGCGTCATCGAGAAGATCGACGAGCGCGGCGCCGGCGCCCTGGTCGGCGGCGAGAAGCTGCCGGATTACGAACAATGAGGACGTGGGGGCAAATGATGGCGAGCAGCAGGCTCAGGACGGCGGTTCCCCTTATCGCGCTTGCCATGCTCGGCGGCTGCATCAGCCTGGGGCCCAAGGCGCCGGCCCAGCTGATCGCGCTGATGCCGGCCTCTTCGGCGCCCGCCGGGGCGACCGCCCAGGGCAAGATGACCGACGCGCTGATCGTGCTCGACCCGGATACCGACCGCCGCATCGACGTGCTGCGCGTGCCGGTGCAGGTCGACGCCTCGACTATCGCCTATCTCAAGGACGCGACCTGGGTCGAGCGCCCGGCGCGCCAGTTCCGCCGCCTGCTGGCCGAAGCCATCCGCGCCAAGAGCGGCCGTCTCGTCGTCGAAGGCGAGGATGCCGAGATCGCCGGCAAGGACATGCTTTCGGGCCGCCTGCTCGACATGGGCTACGATGCGCGCAACCAGTCGGTCGTGGTGCGCTACGACGCCCTGCGCGAGCTTCCCGACGGGACCGTGCGGACTCGCCGCTTCGAGGAAGTGGTGCCTGGCGTCGCGGCGGAAGGAAAAGCGGTCGGCGCGGCGCTCAACCGCGCGGCCAATGCCGTGGCGCTGCAAGTCGCGGACTGGGTGGGGTAGGGGCTTCCTCCCGGCGGAATGTTCCATCGATGAGGCCAGCGTTCCCGGGTCAAGCCCGGGACGACGCGCAAAACCTACGTCGTCCCGGGCTTGACCCGGGAACGCTGTGAGCCTGGTTGACCCTTCCCTACCCTCGCTTCACCGCGGCAGCGCGAAGGCCAGCAGCGTGCTCCCCGCAGGCCCGGGCAGCGCCGGGTGTCCGCCCGCGGCGATCACGACGAACTGGCGCCCGCTCCTGGCCGAGCGATAGGTCATCGGCGTTGCCGCGGCGACGGCGGGCAGCTTGGCGCGCCACAGTTCGCGGCCGTTGCCGATGTCGATGGCGCGCAGCACGCGGTCCTGGGTGGCGGCGATGAACACCAGCCCGCCGGCCGTGGCGACCGAGCCGCCCAGCATCGGCATGCCCATGCGGATCGGCAGGCCGAGCTCGAGCCCCAGCGGTCCGGCGCTTTCCGCCGTGCCGAGCGGCTTGCTCCAGGCGAGAGTGCCGGTCCTGAGATCGAACACGCTGATCCGGCCGTAGGGCGGCTGCTGGCACGGCACGCCAAGCGGATTGAGGAA
Source organism: Pseudomonadota bacterium (assembly GCA_963205265.1). GTDB lineage: Bacteria > Pseudomonadota > Alphaproteobacteria > Sphingomonadales > Sphingomonadaceae > Novosphingobium. The sequence goes on along the minus strand of CAUJJI010000040.1, from coordinate 10,708 downwards.
GACCTTGCGGTCCATGGCGAAAGGCGTGCCCTGCTGGGGAAAGGCGAAAGCGGCGGACTTGCTGCCCTCGCCATAGGCGGCAGCGATGCGGTCGGCTTCGGCGCGCGGGATCATCCGGCCGATGTCGGCCATGTATAGGGTGTTGGACACCATCAGCCCGCGGGCCGTGTCGATCGTCACGCTGCCCCAGTTCGAGCCGCCGGCAGAGCCCGGGTAGAAGATCGTCTTCTGCTCGGCAGGCGGGGTGAAGTCGCCTTCGTAGCGCGCCTTGCGGAACGCGAGCCGGCACCACAGCTGGTCGAGCGGGGTCACGCCCCACATCGAGGCTTCGCTCAGGCGCTCGCCGGCGCTGTCGGGGAAGCTGCTGTAGGGCTGGGTCGGGGCCGCGAAATCGCCCTTGACCGTGCCTTGCGGCACCGGCCGCTCGGCCACCGGAAAGATCGGCGCGCCGGTGCGGCGGTCGAGCACGAAGTACTGGCCGCGCTTGGTCGGGCCGATCAGGGCCGGCACCCTGGCGCCTTTCACCTCGAGGTCGGCGAGCACCGGCTGCGAGCCGATGTCCCAGTCCCACAGGTCGTGGTGCACGGTCTGGAAGTGCCAGCGCGGTTTGCCGGTGGCGAGGTCGACCGCGACGATCGAAGTCGCATACTGCTCCTGCACCGGCGAGCGGTGGGCGCCGAAATAGTCGGGCGTGGTCACCCCGGTGCCGAAATAGACCAGGCCCAGCGCCGGATCGGCGCTGAACACGCCCCAGGCGTTGGGAATGCCGGGGGTATAGGTCTCACCGGGCGCGAGCGGGGCCGCCGGATCGACGCGGCCGGGATCGAACACCCAGCGCAGCTTGCCGGTCAGCGCGTCGTAGGCGCGCACGCCGCCCGAAGGCTCGTTGGTGTGCAGGCCGTCGGTCACCCAGCCGCTGATCAGCACCGTGCCGTCGACCACGGTCGGCGGCGAAGTGGGGAAGGCGATACCGGGCGCGATCGCGCCGAGCCCTTCCTTGAGGTCGACCTGGCCGCCCTGGCCGAACCCGGCGCAGGGCCGGCCGGTCTCGCTGTCGACGGCCATCAGCCGGCCGTCGTTGACCCCGAACAGGATGCGTCTCGGGCAATCGATGGTGCCCTCGGGCGCTTCGAACCAGGAGACTCCGCGGCAGGTGCCGGCGAACACGTCCTGCAGCTGCGGTTTCGCATCATAGCGCCAGACCTCTTTGCCGCTTTCCTGGTCGAGCGCGACGATGACGTTGCGGTCGAGGCAGACGAACAGCTTGCCGTCGGCGGCGAGAGGCGTGGCTTCGAAGCTGTGATAGGTGAAGGGTTCGACGTCGGACTTGAAGCTCCAGGCGAGCTGCAGCTTGCCGACGTTGGCAGTGGTGATCTCGCCCAGCGGGGAAAAGCGGTCGCCCGCCAGCGTACGGCCCCAGGCCTTCCACTCGCCGTCGGCATCGGCAGCGGTGGCGATCGGCCTCGCGCCCTGCAGCGAGGGATCGGGCGTCTCGTCGGTGAAGGCGGACAGGGTGAGCGTAGCGGCGATCGCCGCCACGGGCAGGCCGAGCACCCAGCGCTTCTTCTGGCCCTCTGCCCCGCGGACGAAGGGCATGACCAGCAGGATCAGGCCCAGCACCGCCGGGCCGACCAGCCGCGGCACCAGCGCCCAGCCGTTCCACTGCGCTTCCCAGATCGCCCAGGCCAGCGTCGCCACGAGCAGGGCGCCGTAGAGCGGCAGGGCGTAGCGCTTGCGCAGCGCCAGGCCCACGGCGGACGCCAGCAGCGCGAGGCCGGCCGGCAGATAGTACCAGCTTCCCCCCGCCGCGATCAGCAGCGCGCCGCCGCCGGCCAGGAACAGCCCGGCCAGCGCCATGCCCAGCGCCAGCGCCCAGGTCGCGATCCGGCCGGCCATCAGTCGGACAGCGACAGCGCGTTCTTCGGGCAGGAACGGACCGCAGCCTCGGCCTTGGCGCGCAGTTCCTCACCGAAGCTTTCCTGCAGGACCTGCAGCTGGTCGTCATCGTCGAGCGCGAAGATCTCCGGCGCCGCCGCGGCGCAGTTGCCGTTGCCGTCGCACAGCGACCAATTGACTACGACTTTCATAGCCGATCCCCTCCTTCGATGCCTTGCCCGGGTCCATCGCCGGTGCAAGCGGCCGCAGTCGTCGCTGCGGCCCGGTTCCCGGCGCAGAAGAGGCAAGCCGGGCCGGCAGCGCAAGGGGAAACATCGGCCGTCACAGAGGAATCATCGCGATCCTTCCGCCGGGGACAAGCCCGGCAGCAGCCCTCCCTCCCTTCAGCTCCGCGCCAGCTCGGCGAAGCGCACGGCCGCGAGGAAAGCGGCGAAGCGCCGCTCACGGCGCGCCAGCGCTTCGGCATCCTTGCCCCAGAGCTCGGCCTGCCAGTCCTCTTCCAGGTTGGCGGCATTCCACAGCGTCGCGGCATCGGCGCCCGGCACGATCGCCGCCAGTGCGATCACCAGCGAGGCGGCGAGACTGGCGAGATTGCGCAGCGCGGCCAGCGAGAAGTCGCTTTCCGCCGCCAGCACCGCTGCCATCCGTGCCAGAGTGACGGCGGGCTGCGGCTTGTGGACAATGCCGCAGACGCGCTCGAAGCGGATGTCCCAGCGCTGCTCTGCGGCGGCAAGCAGCGGCTCCCAGACCGCCAGCTGGCGGCGGTACAGCGCCTCGCCCTCTTCGGCGCGGTAGCAGAGCGTGTCGGTCTCGCCGTAGGGGACGATCTCGGCGATGGCCTGGGCCCGGCCGGGAGCGACCACGTCGATCGCATAGTCGGCAAGGTCGCGCAGCACGAAGCACGACGGGTCGATCTCCTCGTCCTGGCTCGCCCATTCCGCGGCCATGGCCTCGGCCAGGGCAAGCGAGGGGACGGTCTGCGCGCGGCGCCCGGGAGTCCGGATGCCGCGCCCGTCGAGCAGCACCTGCCAGCGGTCGCCGGTGGGCGCGACCGTCGCCTCCTTGTAGAAGCGCTTCATGGCAGCGGCGTTTTCCACAGGCGGGCGAGCACGCTCGGCATGATCAGCGCGTCGAGCAGGCCGACGACGAACAGGACGTAGCCCGCCTCCTTCGGCAGGTCGATCTTGTCCTCGATGATCATCAGCGCGACGACGACGATCGCCAGGCCCGACCAGCGCAGGGCCTGGATGACGAAGTAGCGCGCTCTTGCCGGGTCGTCGTTCATCGCAGCAGGTAGTCTCCCAGTTCGGCAGGGCTGGCGGCGACGAATTCCGCGCCGGCCGCCAGCAGCTCGTCTCCCGCGTGATAGCCCCAGCCGACGCCCACCGCGCGCGTGCCCGCGTCGCGGGCCATCTGCATGTCGAAGACGGTGTCGCCGATCATCACCGCCTGTCCCTGCTCGCCGGCCAGGTCGAACAGGGCGGTGTGAAGCATCGACGGATCGGGCTTCGACGGGTGGTCGTCCGCGGTCTGCAGCGTCAGGAAATAGTCGCTCAGCCCGTGCGTCGCCAGGCAGTGGACGAGGCCGCGGCGCGACATGCCGGTGGCGACGCCGAGCTGCCAGCCGGCGGCGTGGAGCCGGGCGACCAGATCGCCCATGCCGGCGAACAGCGCCTGCTGCAGCTCGCCCGCCTCGCGCGCGGCGCGGAAGGCCTGCTTGTAGGCTTCGACGGCGGTGCGCAGCTGGTCTTCGTCCACCTCGGGCACGAGCCGCTGCACCGCCTGCGGCAGGCTGAGCCCGACCATGCGGCGGACCTGCTGCAGGTCCGGTGCGCCGAGCCCGGCGACGGCGAAGGCGGCTTCCATGGCCATGCAGATCGAGGCCTGGCCGTCGACCAGCGTGCCGTCGCAGTCGAAGATGGCGATTGGGGGCATGGTCAGGAGATCCTCCCCTGTAAGGGGAGGTGGCAGCCGTGCAAGGGCTGACGGAGGGGTGTCAGCGCCTGTGGGGACACCCCTCCACCACCGGCTGCGCCGGCGGTCCCCCTCCCCCTATGGGGGAGGATCTTGGCCAACCTCACTTCCGCTTCCTCCCGCCGCCCGGCCTGGCCGGCGCGTCGGCGCCGCGCTTGCGGCGTTCGCCGCGGCGCTCCTTGCGGTACTGCTTGGCATGGGCCTTGGCCGCCTGCTTCTTCGCCTCGCGCGCAGGCTTGGCGGGCGCCTCGGGCAGGGCGGCGCCGTCTACCTCGTCGAAGCCGAGCTGCTCCATGCTCGCCGCGAAGTGAGTCGGCAGCGGGGCGACGACGTCGAGCGGGGCACCGTCGGGATGGTCGATGATCAGCCGGCGCGCGTGCAGGTGCATCTTGCGGCTGATGCTGCCGGTGAGGAAGGCGTCCTGGCCGCCGTACTTGCCGTCGCCGACGATGGGGTGGCCGATCGCCGCCATGTGCACGCGCAGCTGGTGCGTGCGCCCGGTCAGCGGCTGCAGCTCGACCCAGGCGGCGCGGTTGCCGGCGCGGTCGAGCACGCGGTAGCGGGTGCGGGCGGACTGGCCGTTCTCGCTTTCGTCGACCATCATCTTCTCGCCGCCGGTGCCCGGCTGCTTGGCGAGCGGCAGCTCGATCAGGCCGTCGTCGATGTCGGGCACGCCGACCACCAGCGCCCAGTAGATCTTGCGCGCCGAGCGAGTCGAGAAGCGCTTGGAAAAGAACGCGGCGCTGCCCGGGGTACGGGCGATCAGCAGCACGCCCGAGGTGTCCTTGTCGAGCCGGTGGACGAGGCGCGGGCGAGGGGCGCTTCTTTCGCCCGCCGGCCCGGCCCCGACGAAGGCGTCGAGCAGGCCGTCGACGTGCTCCTTGGTGCCGCTGCCGCCCTGCGTCGCCAGCCCTGGCGGCTTGTTGAGCACGATCGCGGCGCGATCCTGAGTCAGGACCATGGCCTCGGCGCGCTCGATCTGCTCCTCGGTCAGCTCGCGGCGCGGGCTGGCGGTCTTTTCGGGCGTGGTGCCGCCGGGCGGCACGCGCACGACCTGGCCGGTGGCGAGCCGGTCGGCCGGATCGGCGCGCTTGCCGTCGACCCGGATCTGCCCGGTGCGCGCCCAGCGCGAGACCGTGGCGAAGCCGACCTGCGGCAAGTGCCGCTTGAACCAGCGGTCGAGCCGCACGCCGTCGTCGTCCGCCTGGACGGTGAACTGGCGCACCGCGCCGCTGTCGTGCTTGCCGGTCATGCCAGCCCCCGCATCAGCAGCAGCCCGGCGAACAGAGCCGCGACACCGGCGGCCAGCGAGAGGGCGACATAGAGCGCGGCCAGGCCGATCGTCCCGCGCTCGATCAGCAGCGCGACCTCGAGGCTGAAAGCGGAGAACGTGGTGAAGCCGCCGAGCAGGCCGACGCCGACCAGCAGCCGCCAGCTCTCGCCCTGCGCCGAACCGTGCCGCGCCAGCCAGCCGGCCAGCAGCCCCATGGCCAGGCTGCCGACGAGGTTGACCGTCAGCGTCGCCCAGGGAAAGGCGCCGGCGGCGACGGGTCCGATCGCCTGGGTCCACAGCCGCCCGGTCAGGTAGCGCAGCCACGAGCCGGCCGCGCCGCCGACGGCGACGTAGAGCGAAGAGGCGAGAAAGGAGGGCGCAGGCATGGCGAGTGCCTTTAGACGGGGCGGGGGAGATGGTCGAGCCCAAGTCTTACTCGTGCCTCGTGGTCCCGGGCACTCTCGTCGTCCCCGGGTACTCCTCGTCGTCCCGGGCTTGACCCGGGACGCTATGATCTGGGCCGAACGTTTCGATCCCCGTCACCCTGAACTCGATTCAGGGCCCATTTCTCCTCCGGGCGCCCGAGCGCCGGATGGAAGGCCAACGGTGCCGTCACGCTTCGTACCTGAGCGTTGGAGCCTGGGGCGCAATGGGTGCTGAAACAAGTTCAGCATGACAGGTGGTGGGAAAGGGGCGGCTGACGACGACCAGCAACCAGCGACTTTTTTGCCACAGCGCGCCGCACATCCCGCCACCAAGCCTTGCCAATCCCACTGCGCTTTGCTAGCGGCCCGCCATTCGAGCCGGTCCGTCGCGGATTCGGCTGCGCTTATCTATTGTTCAATTCACGAGCATTCCCCCGCTCGCGGTTCCGGCGGGGTTCTGGCTCTTCGATTTGTGAGGTGTGTCGGTTTATGCAAATTCTCGTTCGCGACAACAACGTCGACCAGGCCCTGCGGGCGCTGAAGAAGAAGCTGCAGCGCGAAGGTGTCTACCGCGAGATGAAGCTGCGCCGTCACTACGAGAAGCCCTCCGAAAAGCGCGCCCGCGAAAAGGCTGCCGCTATCCGCCGCGCCCGCAAGCTCGAGCGCAAGCGGATGGAACGCGACGGCGTCAAGTAAGGTGGCCGGCCGCGCCCGCGGCCGTGCAACCATCCGCTTGAACGCGACGAGCCGATGAGCCATGAGGGCGCGGGCGAATCCCGCGCCCTTTGCATATCCGAGCCAGGAAAGCACGATGACCGAGATCACCCGCGTCCCTCTTCAGCCGATCGCCAAGGGCGCGCTCGGCAAACTCTGGATCGGTATCGCTGCCGTGGCGCTGGCCGCCGGCGGCATCGCCTGGGCCGCGCTGCCCGCCGCCGTCGATGTCGAGACGCTGAAGGCCGGCACCGGCCCCTCGCCGACGAAGGCCGACGTGGCGCTGATCAACTACAAGGGCACGCTGCCCGACGGGACGGTCTTCGACCAGAACAAGAACGCCGTCCTGCCGGTGGGCGAAGTCGTTCCCGGCTTCACCAAGGCGCTCGAGCAGATGCAGCGCGGCGGCAAGTACCGCGTCCAGATCCCCGCCGAGCTGGGCTACGGCGCCAAGGGCGCGGGCCCGATCCCGCCGAACACCGACCTGACTTTCGAGATCGAGCTGCTCGACTTCAAGAACCGCGCCGAGATCGAGCAGCAGATGCAGATGATGCAACAGATGCAACAGATGCAGCAAGGCGCCCCGCATGGCGGACCGGCGCCCGAAGGCGCACCGCCCGCTCCGTAAGTTCCCGTCGCTCCAAGTCTGAAAGTACAGCCATGTCGGTCGATACCGCTACCGTGGCCAAGATTGCCGCACTCGCCCGGATCAAGGTGACCGAGGCCGAGCTGGCGGCGATGGTCCCCGAATTGAACGGCATTCTCGCCTGGGTCGAGCAGCTCGGCGAAGTCGACGTCGCCGGCATCGAGCCGATGACCGCCGTGATCGAAAACCAGCTGCGCCTGCGCGACGACGTGATCGACGCCGATCCGCTGACCGGCGGCAACAAGCGCGACGCCGTGCTGGCCAATGCGCCCGCGGCCGAGCACGGTTTCTTCGGCGTGCCGAAGGTGATCGAATGAGCGACCTGACCGAACTGGGCGTCGCCGCCATCCGCGACGGCGTGGCCAAAGGCGACTTCACCGCGGTCGAAGTGGCCGAGGCGTTCAACGCCAATGTCGCCGCGGCGCAGCCGGCGCTCAACGCCTTCATCGTCGCCACGCCCGAAAAGGCGGTCGAGGCTGCGCGCATGGTCGATGCCGATCGCGCCGCCGGCAAGGCGCTCGGCAAGATGGCCGGGGTGCCGATCGGCATGAAGGACCTTTTCGCCACCCGCGGCGTCCAGACCACGGCGGCGAGCCACATCCTCGAGGGCTTCACGCCCGAGTACGAAAGCACGGTCAGCCAGAAGCTGTGGGATGCCGGCGCCGGCATGCTCGGCAAGCTCAATCTCGACCAGTTCGCCATGGGCTCGTCGAACGAGACCAGCCATTTCGGCAATGTCGTCTCGCCCTGGCGCCGGAACGACGGCGGCAATGCCCCGCTCGCGCCGGGCGGCAGCTCGGGCGGCAGTTCGGCGGCGGTCTCGGCGCGGCTGTGCCCGGCGGCGACCGGCACCGACACCGGCGGCTCGATCCGCCAGCCCGCCGCCTTCACCGGCATCGCGGGCATCAAGCCGACGTACGGCCGCTGCTCGCGCTGGGGCATCGTCGCTTTCGCCAGCTCGCTCGACCAGGCCGGCTCGATGGCCCGCGACGTGCGCGACTGCGCGATCATGCTGGAAGCCATGGCAGGCTTCGACCCGAAGGATTCGACCAGCCTCGACCTGCCGGTGCCGGCCTGGGAAGCCGGGCTGTCGGCCGATCTCAAGGGCAGGAAGGTCGGCATTCCGCGCGAATACCGGCTCGACGGCATGGACGGCGAAGTCGCCGCCAGCTGGGAAGCGGGGATCGCCTGGCTGAAGGACGCGGGCGCCGAAGTCGTCGACATCAGCCTGCCGCATACGAAATATGCGCTGCCGACCTATTACATCATCGCCCCGGCCGAGGCTTCCTCGAACCTCGCGCGCTATGACGGCGTGCGCTACGGCCTGCGCGACCTGCCCGAAGGGGCGGGCCTGCAGGACATGTATGCCGCCACTCGCGCCGCCGGCTTCGGGGCCGAGGTCAAGCGCCGCATCCTGATCGGCACCTACGTGCTTTCGGCCGGCTTCTACGACGCCTATTACACCCAGGCGCAGAAGGTGCGGACGCTGATCTCGCGCGATTTCAAGGATGCCTTCGCCTCGGTCGACGTGATCCTCGCCCCGACCGCGCCGAGTGCGGCCTTCGCGCTGGGCGAAAAGAGCGCCGATCCGCTGGAGATGTACCTCAACGACGTCTTCTCGGTGCCCGCCTCGCTGGCCGGGCTGCCGGCGATGTCGGTGCCGGCCGGGTTGAATTCGCAGGGGCTGCCGCTCGGCCTGCAGTTGATCGGCCGCCCGTTCGACGAGCAGGGCGTGCTCGATGCCGGCCTGGCGATCGAGCAGCGCGCGGGCTTTGCGGCGAAGCCCGAGCAATGGTGGTAAGGTTCGTCATCCCGGCAAGGGCCGGGATCGCGGGCCTCTCGGTCCGACCCAGCATGAAGCGATCCCGGGTCGAGCCCGGGATGACGGGAAGAAGAGTATGAGCAGCTACCGCATCCATGGCGCAACCGGCGAATGGGAGGTCGTCATCGGCCTCGAGGTCCATGCCCAGGTCGTCTCGAAGTCGAAGCTCTTTTCCGGCGCCGCGACCGAGTTCGGCGCCGAGCCCAATGCCCAGGTGTCGCTGGTCGACGCCGCCATGCCCGGCATGCTGCCGGTGCCGAACCGCGAATGCATCCGCCAGGCGGTGCGCACCGGCATGGCAATCGACGCGCAGATCAACAAATGGTCGCGCTTCGACCGCAAGAACTACTTCTACGCCGACTTGCCGCAGGGCTACCAGATCAGCCAGCTGTTCCACCCGCTGGTGGGCGAGGGACGGATCGAGATCTGCCTCGACGAGAAGGACCCCGAAGGCTCGACCAAGACCATCGGCATCGAGCGCATCCATGTCGAGCAGGACGCCGGCAAGCTGATGCACGACCAGCATCCGACGATGTCCTACGTCGATCTCAACCGCTCGGGCGTGGCGCTGATGGAAATCGTCAGCCGGCCCGACATGCGCTCGCCTGCAGAAGCGGGGGCCTACCTGCGCAAGCTGCGCACGATCCTGCGCTATGTCGGTTCGTGCGACGGCAACATGGAGGAAGGCTCGATGCGTGCCGACGTCAACGTCAGCGTGCGCCGGCCGGGCGAACCCTTCGGCACGCGGACCGAGACCAAGAACGTCAACTCGGTGCGCTTCGTCATGCAGACGATCGAGCACGAGGCGAACCGCCAGGTCGATCTCGTCGAGAGCGGCGGCAAGGTCGTCCAGGAAACGCGCCTGTTCGATCCCGACAGCGGCACGACCCGCTCGATGCGCTCGAAGGAAGATGCGCACGACTATCGCTACTTCCCCGATCCCGACCTGCTGCCGCTGGTGCTCGACGACGCCTTCCTCGCCGAATGCCGCGCCTCGCTGCCCGAGCTGCCCGACGCCAAGCGCCACCGCTACGAGACCGCGCTGGGGCTGTCGCCCTACAACGCCAACGTCCTGACCGCCGAGGCGGATACCGCCCGCTGGTTCGAGGCGCTGCTTACCGCCACCGCCGCAAGGCAGGACAAGATGGAAGCGGAGGTCGCCAGGCAGGCGGCCAACTGGCTGATCTCGGAGCTGTTCGGCGCGCTCAACAAGCTGGGCAAGGACCTCGAGACTTCGCCGGTCAGCCCCGAGCAGGGCGGCGAATTGCTGGCGCTGATCGGCGACGGCACGATCTCGGGCTCGATCGCCAAGCAGGTGCTGGAAAAGATGCTCGAGACCGGCGACGGCGCGGCCGCCATCGTCGAGCGCGAGGGCCTCAAGCAGACGTCCGACACCGGCGCGATCGAAGCCGCGGTGGCCAAGGTGCTCGCCGACAATGCCGACAAGGTCGAGCAGTACAAGGGCGGCAAGGAAGCGCTGTTCGGCTTCTTCGTCGGCCAGACGATGAAGGCGATGCAGGGCAAGGCCAACCCGCAGCTCGTCAACGAACTCTTGAAGAAGGCTCTGGGCTGATCGGGTGCGGCTTGATCCGCGCCAGGTGCGTCTAGACCCCGTCTAGGTGCGCCTTGCGCTGGCGCTTTTCCCAGGCAAGGATATCGCGCCGCGCCCAGGCCAGCAGCCACACTTGCGGCCGGTATTCGCCGCGTTTGTGCAGCGCGGCGCGCGTCGGCGCGAAGCGCAGCGCATCTGCCGTGGCGGCAGAATTTTCGCCTATTCGCAACAACTTGGCTCCCGCATTTTCGGGATGGTAGCCGATGAATGCCAGCTCCGGGCTGATCCGCGCCAGCGCGGGATCGTGCCACCAACTGCTGCTGACAACGCCCCGGATCGCCGGATCGCGCGCCATCTGCCGCGCCAGCCGCAGATAGAGCGTGACATAACCCGCTGCGTCGAAATC
>CAUJJI010000039.1 GCA_963205265.1 Pseudomonadota bacterium | reverse complement strand
TCGTCATGCTGAACTTGTTTCAGCACCCATCGTGCCCCAAGCCCCGAAGCTCTGACTAGAATCGCAACGGCACCGTTGCCCGTCCATGCAAAGCTCCGGCGCCTCGAGGTGAAATGGGCCCTGAAACAAGTTCAGGGTGACGAGCAAGTTCAGGGTGACGAGCAAGTTCACGTTGACGAACATGCTCAGGGCGACGATCCAAACTGCTTCAGCCAGCCCCCGTACGGCGAGAACGCCGCGCCAAGAACCCGCTACCCTTCCGGCAACTGGCGAAAGTCCGTCAGCGCGGCGTCGCGCAGGCCGCGCCAGACGTGGACCGCCTGCACCGTTTCGGCGACGTCGTGGACTCGCAGCAGCTGGATGCCGGCGTCCATCGCCTTCGTCGCCAGGGCCAGCGAGCCGCCGAGCCGCTTGTGCGCCGGCGCCTCGTTGGAAAGGGCGCCAATCATGCGCTTGCGGCTGGTGCCGACCATCAGCGGTTGCCCCAGGGCATGCAGCAGCGGCAGCGCATTGAGCAGCGCCAGGTTGTCGGCGACCGACTTGCCGAAGCCGATGCCGGGATCGAGGATGATCCTTTCGCGGGCGATGCCCGCGGCCATGGCGGCGTCGCGGCGCGCCTTCAGCCAGTCGAACACGTCGAGCACGACATCGCCATAGGCGCCGCCGGCGTGCAGGTCGTCGCCCTCGCCGGGCGCGTGCATCAGGATCACCGGCACGCCGGCGCGGGCAGCGAATTCGAGGCTGCGGGGATCGTGGCGCAGTGCCGAGACGTCGTTGATGATATGGGCCCCGGCCTCCAGCGCCGCCTCCATCACTGCCGGCCGGCGCGTGTCGCTGCTGATCGCCGCGCCCATGGCCGCCAGGCGCCGGATCGCCGGGACGACGCGCTTGAGCTCGTCGCCTTCCCACACCGCGGCGGCACCCGGGCGAGTCGATTCCCCGCCGACGTCGATGATCGCCGCGCCCGCTTCCAGCATGGCGGCGGCATGGGCGTTGGCGACCTCGGGATCGTCGAGGAAGGCACCGCCGTCGGAAAAGCTGTCGGGCGTGACGTTGAGCACGCCGACGACCTGCGGCTGGTCGAGGCGGATGGTGCGCGCACCGCAGGCGAGCGGCGGGTGCCCCTTCTGCAAGGCCTGCCACTGGTTCTGCGCTTCCTCGGGCAGATGCGGCATCTCCTGCGCCAGCTCGGCAGCCGCGAAGCGCTGGCGCGAGATGACCTTGCCGTACTGGCGGATGATCAGCGCGAAGCGGCTGGCATAGACCATGCCGCCGCCCAGGCGGATCGCCTCGCCCTCCTCGCTTTGCGGGCTGTCGGCGAAGGCGATGGGGCGAATGTAGAGTTGCGGCATGGTCTGCGTCCCCGCGAAGGCAGGGACCTCGGGCGGCAGTGGAGGGTCCCCGATAGAGGCACGAACTCCCCGCCGGCGCGGGGGCTCAATTGATCAGATAGCTCGTACCCGCATATTCCTTAAGGCTCCGTCGCCAGCAGGTACAGCTGCCGCACCGCGTCGAGCGGCTTCAGCGTGCCTTCGTGCTCGACGTGCCAGAACAGCCAGCCGTTGCACGAGGGCGCTCCCTGCAGCTTGGCGCCGAGGCCGTGGATCGAACCGCTGTCACCCCCTGCTGCCAGCGATCCGTCGGCGCGCACGGTGGCGGACAGGCGGCGCTTCTTGTCGGTCAGCCGGCTGCCGGCCGCGATCCAGCCGGTCTCGACCAGCGTGCCGAAGGCGACCTTGGGCGTGGCCTTGCCGCTCTGCATGGTGGTGAGTGCGCTCTCGTCGAGCGGCAGGGCCAGCTCGATCCGCTCGAGCGCCACCTCGCGGTAGACCTGTTCGCGCTCGCAGCCGATCCATTCGCGCCCCAGGCGCTTGGCGACCGCGCCCGTCGTGCCGGTGCCGAAGAAGGGATCGAGAACGACGTCGCCCTTGTTGGTCGTCGCCAGCATCACCCGGTAGAGCAGCGCCTCGGGCTTCTGGGTCGGATGCGCCTTGGCCCCGCCCTTGCGGATGCGCTCCTGCCCGCCGCAGATCGGCAGCACCCAGTCCGAGCGCATCTGCAGCTCGTCGTTCAGCGTCTTCATGGCGCGATAGTTGAAAGTGTACTTGGCCTTCTCGCCGGTCGCTGCCCAGATCAGCGTCTCGTGCGCATTGGTGAAGCGGGTGCCCTTGAAATTGGGCATCGGGTTGGCCTTGCGCCAGACGATGTCGTTGAGGATCCAGAAGCCCATGTCCTGGAGAATGGCGCCGACTCTGAAGATGTTGTGATAGCTGCCGATCACCCACAGCGAGCCGTTGGGCTTGAGCACGCGGCGTGCCTCGGCCAGCCAGGCGCGGGTGAAGGCATCGTAGGCCGCGAAGCTGTCGAACTTGTCCCAGTCGTTGGTGACGGCATCGACGTGGCTGCCGTCGGGCCGGTTCAGCTCGCCGCCGAGCTGGAGATTGTAAGGCGGATCGGCAAAGACCATGTCCACCGAGGCAGCAGACAACGAGCGCATGGCCTCGATGCAGTCGCCGGGCAGGATGCGCCCGAGCGGCAGCCCGGCTTTCCGCGCAGCTTCGCCCGCGGCGGCTTTGCGCGCCCTCTCTTCGACCAATAGCTGCGTCATGTCCTGTTCGCCGACCCCTTGCTTGCGCCCTAGGGTGAGTCCTTCGCGAGTCCGCGTCAAGCTGCGACTCGGCGGAAAGCCTTGCAGAACATGGTTAAGATCCCGTCAGCACGCGCGGAACGGAACGGGCCCGGACTAGATGTTGAGTCCCCGGGATTCGCCGGGACTCGATATGTTGTGGTGTGACGCTGCGGACTCTGCGGGAGGAAAATTTTTCGCGCGGGCCATTCAGATGCCCGGATCGACCCCGGTCAACTCCACCGACACGTCCCACAGTCGCCGCGCCAGGTCGGGGTCCTGGGCCGTCGCGGTGCGCGTTGCCGGGCCCGAGCGCCCCTTCATCTCGCGCATGCCCTGCGGGCCGTAGTAGCCGCCGGGCTCGACCTCGGGCGCAGTCGCCGCTTGCAGCGCCGGCCAGGCGCCCTGGTCCGCTGTATTGAGCAAGAGCCCGAACAGCGGGGTGAAGACGCGGAACGGCCCGGCATGGCGCATCAGCTCGGTAGCCGCGACGCCCGGGTGGCAGCCGAGCGCCGTGACCGGCGAGCCCGCCGCGCGCAGCCTGCGGTCGAGTTCGGCGAAATGCAGCATGTTGGCGAGCTTGCTGTCGGAATAGCGCTGGGCGCGGTTGTAGCCCTTTTCCGCATCGAGGTCGTCCCACTGGATGTCGCCGCGCCGGTGCGCGAGGCTGGCGGTGACGACGACCCGCGAGCCCGGCGTCCGTGCCAGCTTCGGCAGCAACAGGCCGGTCAGCGCGAAAGTGCCGAGGTGGTTCACCCCGAACTGGAGCTCGAAGCCCTGCTCGGTGCGGGTCAGCGGCGGGAACATGACTCCGGCGTTGTTCAGCAGCACGTCGATCCGCGGTTCCTCGGCCGCCTGCTCGGCAGCGCGGCGGACGCTGGCGAGGTCGGCCTGGTCAAGCGGCAGGAAGGCGACGTCGGCGCCGGGATGGGCTTCGCGGATCTGGCGCTTGGCCACTTCGGCCTTGTCCTTGCTACGGCATGCGAGCAGGACGCGGGCGCCTTTGGCCGCCAGGGTTTTGGCGGCTTCGAAGCCGATCCCGGTGTTGGCCCCGGTGACGATGATGCAGCGGCCGGACTGGTCGGGTACGTCGGCAGCGGTGAAAGGCATCGTGGTCTCCCCTGGGCGCTCGCGTCAAAATTGCATTTCCAGCTGCGCCACCGGAGCGAAGCTGCGGCGGTGATGCGGAGTCGGCCCGTGCCGGCGCAGGGCGACGAGATGCTCCTGCGTGCCGTAGCCGACGTTGGTTTCCCAGCCGTAATGCGGATGTTCGGCGGCAAGCGAGCGCATCAGCCGGTCGCGGTGCTCCTTGGCGATGATCGAGGCGGCCGAGATGCACGGTTCGACGGCATCGCCGCCGACGATCGGCCGCGCGTTCCAGCGCCACTGCCCGCAGCGCCCGGCCGGAGTGAGGTTGCCATCGATCAGGACTTCCGCCGGACTCTCCGGCAGTTCCGCGCAGAGCGCTTCGACCGCCAGAGTCATCGCCAGCATGGTCGCGCCGAAGATATTGAGGCGATCGATGTCCGCGACGTCGACCACGCCCACCGCCCACCGGCAGCGGCGCTTGATCACCGCCTCGAGTTCGGCCCGCCGGTCGCGGCTGAGCTTCTTGGAATCGTCGAGCCCGCTCGGCCGCGGCTTGCACAGCAAGACCGCGGCAGCCACCACTGGCCCGGCGAGGGGACCGCGTCCCGCCTCGTCGACGCCGATCACGAGACCGCTGGCACTGCGGTCGGGAATATGCGTTACTTGCGCCATGCGACATTCTTCCGTGCTGGCCGTCCTATCCGCTCTCACGATCGCTCTCGCAAGTTGCGGCAGCGCTCCGGCCGGGGAAAAACCGGTCCCCGTTCCGACCGACCCCGATTTCGCCCTGGTCCCCGTCGCGCAGTTCGACGAACCCTGGGCGATCGCCTTCCTTCCCGGCACGCCCCTTGCGCTTGTCACCGAACGCAAAGGCACGCTCAAGCTGTGGGAGGACGGCGGCGAAGTCCGCACGGTCGCCGGCCTCCCTGCCGTTGCCTACGGCGGCCAGGGCGGCCTTGGCGACATCGTCCTTGCGCCCGATTTTGCCGCCAGCGGCACGGTCTACCTGAGCTGGGCCGAAGCCGGTCCCGGCCGGACCGCCGGCGCCGCCGTCGGCAGGGCGAAGCTTGTGCTTGAGGGCGCGCCGCGGCTCGAAGGGCTCGAGGTCATCTGGCGGCAGGTCCCGAAAGTGACGGGACAGGGCCACTATTCGCACCGCATCGCCTTCTCCCCCGACGGGCAGTTCCTGTTCATCGCCTCGGGCGATCGCCAGAAATTCACCCCGGCGCAGGACATGGCCGCCAATCTCGGCAAGATCGTCCGCCTGCTGCCCGACGGAACCCCGGCGCCGCGCAATCCCTTCGCCGACCAGGGCGGCGTGACGGCACAGGTCTGGACTCTCGGGCACCGCAATATCCTGGGCCTGCAGTTCGATGCGCAGGGACGCCTGTGGGACCTCGAGCACGGGCCCAGGGGCGGCGACGAACTCAACCTGGTCAAGCCGGGCCGGAACTACGGCTGGCCGGTCGTCTCGAACGGCGACAATTACGACGGCAGCCCGATTCCCGATCATCCCACGCGCCCGGACTTCGCCGCACCGGCGATCAGCTGGAACCCGGTCATCGCACCGGGCGACTTCATCTTCTACCGCGGCGAGCAGTTCCCGGCGTGGCGCGGCCAGGCCGTGATCGCGGCGATGAAGCCGGCGGCGCTGGTTCGCGTCTCGATCGACGGCGAGCAGGCGCACGAAGTCGCCCGCTATCCGATGGCCCATCGCCTGCGCGACATCGCCCAGCGCGAAGACGGCTCGATCTGGCTGCTCGAGGACGGCAAGGAAGGCGGCGCCGGGCGGCTCCTGCGCCTGACGCCACGCTAGCGGCCCCGGGGCGAGCGCGGGACGGCGAGCCATATTTCCATCGACAATCGCCACCCGTGATCCTATCGGCGCGCGGCCTATGGCCGACATCATTCCCCTGGACCAGGTCGATCCCGCACTGATCGAGCAACTGCTCGACCGCGCCTTCGAGCCCGAGCGACACACGCGCACTGCCTACAAGGTGCGCGAGGGAACGCAGTGGCTGCCGGGCCTCAGCTTCGCCGCGATCGACGAGGAAGAGCTGCTGGTGGGCACGATCCAGTGCTGGCCGGTCGCCCTGACCGACGCCGACGGCCGCGCCCATCCGATGATCATGGTCGGTCCGGTCGCCGTGCTTCCCGAGCACCAGAGCCGCGGCTTCGGCAAGGCACTGATGACCGCCAGCCTCGCCGCGCTCGATCCGCGCGCACCGCTGCCGCAGGTGATGATCGGCGATCCCGAATACTACGGCCGCTTCTGGGGCTTCACCAACGAGTTCACCGGCGGCTGGAAGCTGCCCGGCCCGTGGGAGAGGCGCCGGCTGCTGGTCCGCTGCGAAAATCCTGCCGTGCTCCCGCGCGAAGGGACGCTGGGGCCCTGGCGGGGTTAGAGATTCATCCTCCCGGCCACGGTGTGGATTCATCAAAGCCTGACCCCTCCCCTTGCAGCCTGCAACCTATGCTGGCATCGCACCGCAATGCCCTACGATCCGCCACCGGAACTTGCCGCGCTGTCGCTTGCCGAGATCGCCGATCTCGTCGCCGCGCGGAAATTGCCGCCGGTCGATCAGTGGCGGCCGGCAGCGTCCTCGGACAGCCTGATGCGGATCGCCGCCGACGGACGGTGGTTCCACGACGGCGGGGAGATCACCCGCCCGGCCATGGTCCGCGCTTTCGCCTCGCTGCTGATGCGCGACGAGCAGGGCCGGCACTGGCTGGTGACTCCGCAGGAAAAGCAGTCGATCGCGGTCGAGGACGCCGCCTTCATCGCCGTCGACGTGAAGCGCGAGGACGACGCGCTCGTCTTCCGCCTCAATACCGACGACCTGGTCATCGCCGGGCCGGAGCATCCGATACGCGCTGCCGGCGACCCGGAAACGCCGGCCGTCTACCTTGCCGTGAGGCATGGCACCGAAGCTCGGCTCAATCGCAGCACTTATGCACAACTGGCTGAAATCGCCATGGAAGACGCCGACCTGACCGTGACCAGCCGGGGCGCAAAATTCCCGCTGGTGCCGGGATGAGCGCCTTGTTCGCGCGGCTTGCCGATCTCCACCGCAGCGGCCAGGCGCTCGATGTCGAGCTGCACCACGATACTCGCCTGCCGGACGGCGGCCAGGCCTTCCGACCGGCCGCAGTCCTCGCCGCCGTGACCGAGCGCGAGCGGCCGGGCGTGCTGCTGATCCACCGGCCGTCGAACATGCGGGCGCATCCCGGGCAGATCGCCTTCCCGGGCGGCAAGCTCGATCCGGGCGAGACGCCGGTGGAAGCCGCGCTGCGCGAGGCGTGGGAGGAACTGGGCATCAGGGACCAGGACGTGCGTGTGGTCGGCGCAAGCGACCAGTACCTCACCGGCTCGGGCTTCGACATCACGCCGGTCATCGGCGTCGTTCCCCCGGACATCGAGATCAACCCCAATCCGACCGAAGTCGCCCAGTGGTTCGAGGCGCCGCTCGACTTCGTGCTCGATCCCGCCAACCAGAAGCAGCACTGGATCGAATTCGAAGGCGCGATGCACCGCTACTGGGGCATCCAGTGGGGGGAGCACAATATCTGGGGCGTGACGGCAGCGATCCTGGTCAATCTCTCCCGCAGGCTGCGCTGGCATGGCTGAAGGCGAGACCGAGCAGCGCCTGCCGCCGGCCGCCTGGACTCGGCGCGAGGACCTGGCCGGGCTGATGGCGGCGCTCGGCCCGGGCAATGCCCGCTACGTCGGCGGCGCGGTGCGCGACACGCTGCTCGGCCTCGCCGTCAAGGATGTCGACGTCGCGACGCAGCTGTTGCCGCGGGAGGTGATCGCGCGGCTCGATGCGGCGAGTATCCGCAACGTTCCCACAGGCCTCGATCACGGCACGGTCACCGCCGTCCTGCCGCAGGGTCCGGTCGAGATCACGACGCTGCGCCGCGACGTCAGCACCGACGGGCGCCGCGCAACGGTCGCTTTCGCCAGCGATTGGCAGGAAGACGCGGCACGGCGCGATTTCACTATCAACGCCCTTTACGCCGACCCCGCCGATGGTGCGGTGTTCGACTATTTCGGCGGGCTGGCCGACCTTGCCGCTCGCAGGGTGCGCTTCATCGGCGATGCACGGCAGCGCATTCGCGAGGACCACCTGCGCATCCTGCGCTATTTCCGGTTCCAGGCCCGCTTCGGCTCGCAACCGCCTGATCCGGAAGCGGAAGAGGCCTGTGCAGAGCTGGCGGCGACATTGAAAGGCCTGTCGCGCGAACGCATCGGCATGGAGACGATGAACCTGCTCTCGCTGCCCGATCCCGCGCCCACGGTCAGGCGCATGGCGGAACTCGGCGTGCTGCAGGTGATCCTTCCCGAAGCCCAGCCGCAGCCCCTCTTCGCGCTGGTCGCCGAGGAGCAGCGCCAGGACGTGGCGCCCGATCCGCTGCGGCGCATCGCTGCGCTGCTGCCGCCCGACGCGGCCCTTGCCGAGCAGGTCGCGGCGCGCTTGCGGCTTTCGACTGCGCAAAGGAAGCGGCTGGCTTCCGCGGCCAGGCGCGACGGGCGGCCGGGCGACGCGCGCGCGCTTGCCTATCGGCTCGGCGTCGAGGAGGCGATCGACCGCCTGCTGCTGACCGGCGGCGAGATCGCGCCGCTGCGCGGCTGGACCGTTCCGGTATTTCCTCTCAAGGGCGGCGAGATCGTCGCCCGCGGCGTCGCCTCGGGACCCGCCGTCGCGCGCATCCTGCGGACGGTCGAGGATCGCTGGGTGGCCGAAGGCTTCCCGGACGAGGGGCGCGTCCGTGACCTTCTCGACGAGGTGCTAGCCGAATGAGGATGCGGCCGGTCAGCATCGCGCAAGGCTGTTGCAGCTAGAGAATCGCGATGTCGCTCGCCGAAACCTTCCAGTTCATGATCGACCAGCCGCTGCTCGGCCTGGCGGTAGCCGCGATCCTGGTGACCACGCTGGGCGGAATGCTGCGCCGCTCCGCGCCGACCCCGGCCCGCATCCTCCAGGGCGTCGGCAATTTCGCGCTGGTGGCGACGCTGCTGCTGACCATCGTGCAGGTCGCCCGTTTCACCACCGGCAGCGACTTTGCCCTGCCTCAGCTCGGCATGCCGGCGCAGCGCATCGAAGGCAGCGAGACCCGCATTCCCCTCGCCAAGGACGGCCATTTCTGGCTGCAGGCGAAAGTCAACGGCCACTCGCGGCGGTTCCTCGTCGATACCGGCGCGACGCTGACCGCGATCTCGGAAACGACCGCGATCGAGGCGAGCGTGCCGCAGAACCCGGTGCGCCGCACGCTGCGCATGCGGACTGCCAACGGTACGGTCGATGCCGAGCTGGCAACGATCGCCGAGCTGCGCTTCGGCAACATCGTCGCGCGCGACCTCGACGCGGTCGTCGCGCCGGGGCTCGAGAACACCAATGTCATCGGCATGAACCTGCTTACGCGCCTGGCCAGCTGGCGCGTGGAAGGCAACACGATGATCCTGGTGCCGCGCAATCCCCAGTCCGGAAGCTGAACCCCCGGGCAGGGGTCAGAACCGGTTGTCCCGCGGGAATCCGTTGGGCGGCAGGCGCCCGGCCGCGCCGCGGGCCACTTTCCACAAGCGCATGTCCGGCTCTGTCCGGGTGCGGCCCGTATCGCCGCCCATCTTCCAGCTCAGGCCCTCGTCGAGCTTCAAGGTCGTGGCGTCCGACAGCCCCCCGTCGCGGTAGCGCTGGAGCGTCACGCCCTGGCCCTTGGCCAGGATCGGCATCTCGGCGAGACTGAAGATGACGAGCTTGCGGTTGTCGCCGACCACAGCGACATGATCGTGACCTTCCGGAATCTCCCGCACGACCGCCAGCTTCACGCCCGGCTTGACGCTCATGACCGCCCTGCCCTTGCGGGTTTCGGCCAGCAGCTCGTCGGCCTCGGCCGCGA
>CAUJJI010000038.1 GCA_963205265.1 Pseudomonadota bacterium | reverse complement strand
GTGGAATCGTTGGGGAAGGTATAGGTGTAGCCGGGCGGGAAATCCCTGGCGCGGCGCTCCAGCTCGGTCTTGACCCGTTCGGCAGTGGTCAGCGCATCGGCGCCGGGCGCGAGGTTGATCGCCAGTCCCGCGGCGGGGTGGCCGTTGATCCGGCTGATCACGCCGTAGCGCTCGGCGCCGAGCTCGATCCGGGCCACGTCGTGCAGGCGCACGGTGGAGCCGTTGGGCTGCGTCTTGACCACCAGCTGGGCGAATTCCTCGGGCGTGGTCAGGCGCGACTGCGCCGTCACCGTGGCATTCAGCCGCTGCCCTTCGGGACTGGGCGCTCCGCCCACCTCGCCTGCCGCGACTTCGGTGTTCTGCGCCTGGATGACGCTGACGATGTCGCCCGGAATCAGCGCGAAGCTGGCCAGCTTCGCCGGGTCGAGCCAGATCCGCATGGCATATTGCGATCCGAACACGTCGGTCTCGCCGACGCCTTCCAGCCGGCCGATGGTGTCCTGCAGGTTGGAGACGAGGTAATCCGCCACGTCGAGGTTGGTGGCCCGGTCGGTCTCGTCGTAGACGCCCACGATCATCAGGAAGTCGGGATTGGACTTGGTCACCGTCACGCCGGTCTGCTGGACCTGCTGCGGCAGTCGGTTGAGCGCCTGCTGCAGCGTGTTCTGGACCTGCACCTGGGCGATATCGGGATCGGTGCCCTTCTCGAAGGTGGCCGCGATGTTGACTTGCCCGCGCGCCGACGAATTCGAGCTGAAATAGAGCAGCCCGTCGATCCCGGTCAGCTGCTGCTCGATCACCTGGGTGACGTTCGTCTCGAGCGTCTCGGCCGAGGCGCCGGGGTAGCTGGCGCGGATGTTGACTTGCGGCGGCGCGATGTCGGGATACTGTTCGATCGGCAGGCGGTAGAGGCTGCCGAGGCCCAGCAGCATCACGATGATCGCCAGGACCCAGGCGAAGATCGGCCTGTCGATGAAGATCCGCGACATCGCGGCCTAGCCGCCCTTGCCCGGGCCCGCCGACTTGCTCTCGCCGGTGCGGATTTTCTGCGGTGCCGTTTCCGACACCGGCTTGACCGGCTTCCCGGGCCGGGCCTTGCCGGTGCCCTGGGTGATGACGCGATCGCCGGGCCTCAGCCCCGCGGTGACGATCCAGTCGCTGCCGCGAGTCTGCGTCGCCGTGACCTGGCGGACCACGGCCCTGTCGCCCTTGCCGACCAGCAGCACCTGCGCCCCGCCCCTGGGGTCGCGAGTGACCGCGACCTGGGGCACGAGATAGGCGTTGCCGACCTGCGCCTGGGCGAAGCTGGCGCGGACGAACATGCCGGGAAGCAGGATGCCCTGGGGATTGGGAAAGCGCGCGCGCAGCGTCACCGTTCCGGTTGCGGGATCGACGGTGACCTCGGTGAATTCCACCACGCCGGTGAGGCCATAGGTGCTGCCGTCGTCGAGCTTCAGGCTCACCTCGGCGGTCAGCGGCGCCCCTGTCCCGCTGCTGGCGAGCTGGCGCCGC
Source organism: Pseudomonadota bacterium (assembly GCA_963205265.1). GTDB lineage: Bacteria > Pseudomonadota > Alphaproteobacteria > Sphingomonadales > Sphingomonadaceae > Novosphingobium. Next base: position 9,376 of record CAUJJI010000038.1, on the reverse strand, counting down.
AGGCGGAGCATGTCGGCCGAGCTCTGCTGGATGTCGACGTAGATCGGATCGAGCACCGAAATGACGGCGAGCGGTTCGCCCTGGTTGTCGGTCACCAGCGCGCCTTCGGTCACCAGCGAGCGGCCGATGCGCCCGGTGATCGGCGCCGGCACCCGGGTATAGCGCAGGTTGATCTCCGCCGTGCTGAGCGCCGCGCGGCTCTGCGCGACGGCGGCGCGGGCCTGGCGGGCAGCGGCCGCGGCGTCGGTATAGTCCTGCTCGGCGATTGCCTGTTCCTTGGCCAGCGGACGGTAGCGCTCCGCCCTGACGCCTGCCGCCTCGGCGCTGGCCTGGGCGCTGGCGAGATTGGCCGATGCCTGGTTGGCGGCGGCGCGATAGAGGCTGGAATCGATCTGGTAGAGCGGCTGCCCCTGGCGGACGATCGCGCCTTCCTGGAACAGCCGGCGCTGGATGACGCCCGAGATCTGCGGGCGGACCTCGGCCGTGCGGAAGGCGCTGACCCGGCCGGGCAGTTCGGCGAAGATCGGCACCGACACCGGCCGCATTACGCGATAACCCACTTCGGGCACCTGTTCGCTGCGGCCCTTGTCCTCGCCTCCGCCCTGGCAGGCACAGGCGGCCACAGCCAGCAGGATGATCGGGTATCTACGGATTGCCATGCCCCTAGCGAGGATCGTTGGAAAAGTGCCCCTTCCATGCCGATGGCCTTTGCCCGGGTCAACCGGGCGGGGGGTATCAGTTTGTCGCAGGGGTATCCTCCCCGGCACGGGGAGGATCGGTGCTCGCGCCAGCCACCGCCGCTTCCGCCTCCCTGGCAGCCTTCTCCCGCTTCGCCAGGTCGGCGTCGAGTTCGTGCGCCTTGTCGCGGATCGACTTTTCCGCCTTGGCATAGCGTTCGTCGAAGCTGGGCTCGCGCTGGCAGGCGGGCAGCAGCAGGAGCAGGAGCAGCAGCGGCAGGACGGCGCGCATCAGTAGTTCTTCTTCACGCGGATGTTGAAGCTCGAGACCCCCGATCCGCCGGCCTGGCTGAGCACCGAAAGCCAGGGCGTCAGGCTGACTTCCAGCTGGGTCGCGGTGAAGCCGCGGGCGTCGGTAATCAGTTCGATGTAGATGTCGTCGGTGATGTACTGGCCCGCCGCCAGCGCCGTGCCGTGGCCGCTGGCTTCGTCCGGAGCGAGGATCCGCAAGCGGTCGATGCCCGTCGCCGAGCGTAGCTTGCCCAGCGGATTGAGGCCGCCGCCACTGCCGCGCAGCGAATTGAGCGAGCTGGCCAGCTGGATCGCCTGCAGCGCCGAGATGTTCGAGATCGAGCTGCCGAACAGGATGCGCGACAGCACTTCGTCCTGCGGCAGCGAGGGAACGCTGGAGAAGGTGATCTGCGGATTGCTGGACCGCCCGCCGACATTGACGTTGACCGTCACGTCCTCGACCTCCTCGGTCGCGACGATGGCGACGGTGGGGTCGATCTTCTGCCCGCCGGTGAAGGTTATGCGGCCTTCGCTGAGCTCGAAGGAGCGCCCGGCGAAGCCGAGCGTTCCGCGGATCAGGCTGACGTTGCCGGTGACCACCGGCGCCGCGCTGGTCCCGGCGACCTGGAAGTTCGCCCGCCATTCGGATTCGAGGCCCATGCCCGAGACGTAGAGCTTTTCCGGCGCGCGCAGCCGCAGGTCGAGGCGGATCAGCGAGAAGATGCCCGGCTGCGGCCGGGGCTGCTCGTCGCCGGTCACGACCTGGCGGCCGCGGGCGGGCTTGAAGCGGACGCCGCTCAGTTCGGGAACTTCGGCGGCGCCCTGGCGGATCACCTGGTAGCGGGTTTCGGGCAGGCGCAGGTCGCCGCTGAGCAGGGCGGCCTCGCCCGCGGTCTTGACCAGGTGCAGCTGGCCGGTCGCGCGCGCCGACAGCGCGTCGCTGCGCGCCAGCCTGGCATTGTCGAGCGTCGCGGTCACGTCCATCGGATAGCCCGCCTCGGCAGCAAGGCTGACATAGCCCCGGGCCGAAACCGTGCCGTTGCCGGCAGTCGCGGTCAGCTTTTCGATCTCGAGGCGCGTGCCGCTGAACCGGCCCGCGACTGCCATCTTCGTCAGCCGGGTGCCGTAGATGTTGTTCTCGTAGGTAAGGTCGTTGCCGCGGACGATGCCGGCGATGCAGGGGTTCGCGACACGGCAGGAAAAGTCGGCCGCCACGCCAATCGGGCCGGCCAGTTCCTGGCTGCGCTGGCCGCTCAGCGAGAACAGCGTCGCCGCCGGGCCGTTGTAGCGGATGCCGCCGCCGAGCGGGGCGGCCAGCAGCCGGGTGGTCCAGCTGCCGGCGGCGGGCCCGAGCGGCCGCAGCGATGCGACCATCCGGCCGATCACGCTGCCGCGCTGGCGGAACACCGCCCTGGCCTCGCCGCCGTCGGCAAGCAGCTTGCCGACGAAATTGACGTCGACCGGCTGGCTGACCATGGCCGAAGTGGTGCGGGTGAAGCGCACGATTGATAGGCGCGCGTCGGCGCGCGGAAAGGCGTCGGGTCCGGACTGCGCGAAATCGAGGCTGCCGTTGGCTTTCCCGCCGAAGCCGAATCCCGGCAGGAAGCTGTCGACCAGCGCGAGGTCTAGCGCTTCGAAGCGGCTCTGGATCTTGAGGACCCGGCCCCAGTCGCCGGCCAGCAGCAGCTTGCCCTGGCCCAGGTCGATGCGGCTCGGCAGCAGCTCGTAGCCCCCCTTTCGCGGCACGATCCGCGCCGGGCTGGGCGTACGGAAGGCGACCCCGCGCGACCGGCCGTCGAGCATCACCCGCCACAGGCGCGGCTGCAGGTCGGCACTGGCGGCGATGCGGAACGGCGCACCGCCAGCGCCTTCGACCAGCGCCTTGGCCTTGCCGCGGCCGTTGCGGTAGTCGACGATCACGCGCGCCGCATTGATGTCGAAGGCGCCGATGTGCGTGGCGGCGAGCTGGACGTCGGCGACGACGTAGGGCGCATCGTCATAAAGCACCACGCGCGCGTCGACGATCGCCTGGCCGATGGCGAGCTTCGCCGGCCCCGGCAGCACCGTGTCCCGCGCGCGCAGGTTGATCAGCGCTTCCTGGTAGCGTCCCGCCGCACCCAGGCGGACGATGCCGCCCAGCCCCTGCCCGCGGGCGGTGAGCTGGCCGGTGAAGGGACCGCCTGCAGTGCGGGTCAGCGAGCCGGTGAAGCCGATGCCGCCAAGGTCGGCGCGGTTGATGTCGATCCGCAACGGGCCTGCCGTCGCCAGGGTGACGTCGGCGCTCAGCGGGCCATAGTCGGTGTCGCCGGTGGCATCGAGGCGATAGCCGTTTGCCGCTCCCGTCACTTCCGCCTCGAGATTGGCGAGCCCGATGCCCAGGCCCGGCCGCTCGGCCGTGACGAGCGCCTTGGGGTCGGCCAGCGTCCCGGCGACGCGGACGCCGATCGGCCCATAGCTGTCCGAGACGCCGGTGGCCTGCAGGCTGATCGCCCCGCCCGGTGCATAGCTGCCCTGCCCGCCGCTGACGCGCAGCAGGGGAGCGTTGAGGCGCAGGCCGGAGAAGCGGATGACGCCGTCCGGGCCGTAGCGGACCTGGCTCGATGCGACGGCATTGCCGCCGAGGAAGCTGCGCACTCCCGCGTTGAACAGCTGCGTCGAGCGGGCGCGGATCGTCCCCGCCAGGGCGAAGTCCTTGCTCTCGGTCTTGAGGTCGACGTCGGTTTCGACGTCGAACAGGCCGACGCTTTCGATCCGGTAGTCGTCGATCCGGCCGTCGATCGCGCCGGTGTAGAGGCCCTTGCTCGTATCGGCGAGCAGGATCGCCTTGGCATCGATGCGGTCGGAGCCGATGCGCATGTTGTCCGACAGGATGCGCGGCCCGTCGATGGCGAGATCGCCGGCAAGCCGCACGTCGACCAGGGTGCCGCCGGCGACGGTATCCAGCCCGGTGATCCGCGCCGCGCGGGCCTCGACCGGGATCAGGATGTGGTCGACATCGATTTTGGCGGTCCCACCGGCGCTGAGCTGCTCCAGCGCCATGTCGTTCATCGCCAGGCGCGCCGCGTCGAGCCGGTAGGCGACTTTCGGCGTGGCGAAGCCGCCGTCCAGCGTCAGCAGTGCGCGCAGCCCGCTGCCGCTGAGCTTGTCGCCCAGCGCCGAGGGCTTGAGCAGGACGAAGGCGAGCTCGAGGCCGTGGTAGGTGTTGTCGGCAAAATCGACGGTGCCGCGCGGCGTCAGCACGAAGGCCTCGCCCGAGACCGAGCCCGACAGGTCGATCCGCCGCTGCGCGAGCTTGCCGGTCAGGTCGAGTTCGGTCTGCGGTCCGAGCAGGCTGGCGGTCGGTCCGGTAAACAGCCGCGCGAGCTGCGTCGGGCCCTTGACCGACAGGGTGCCGTTGCGCGCGGCCAGCCTGAGCCGCGCCAGGCTGGTACCGGCGAGGTCGGCGTCGAGCGTGCCGTTCCAGCTCCGCCAGTCGCCCCGCCCGTCGACGCGCAGCGACAGGTGATCGGAAATGCCGGCCAGCGCGGCGATGACACCGCCCTTGGGCGCATCGAGGCGGCCGATCAGCGAGAGCCGGTTCCGTTCCGGCACCGCGTCGAGCGACAGCACCAGGCGGTCGCCGCCGCCGCTGCCGTCGGCGGCAAGCGCCGTGCCGGTGAAATCGACCTGCGCGCGCCCGTCGGCGATGTGGGCGCGGCCGTCGATCGCACCGATGCGGCGCGTGCCGGCCACCGGCGCCTCGGCGATGAAGCGGTCGACGCGCAGGCGGCCGATATCGATGTCGATATCGGGCAGCAGCGGCCCCTTGGTGGTCGTGGCGCGGAACTCCGGCACGCGACGCAGGACCATGCGCTCGGCGGCGACGGAGCGGATGTCGACGTGGTCGTTCAGGTAGGCAAGCGGCCGCCAGTCCACTTCGACGCGGGGCGAGAACAGGAATTCGCCCCTGCTGTCCTGGATCGACAGGTTGCGCAGCCGCATCCGGCCGTAGATCGACCCTTCGATCCGGCCGATGTGGATGCGCATGCCGTTCTCGAAGGTGAGCTTCTGGACGCGGTCGGCGATGAAGCGGTGGCCCGGGCCGGAATCGAGCAGGAAGACCCCCAGCACCGCCAGCCCCGCGAGAGCGAGGACCAGCGCCGCGACGATCTTCGCCGCGCGGATGCGCCAGCCATGGCTTCTGCCGCCGGCTGCGGGCGCTGGGGCTTCGGCCGCCATGGCGTCCGGCTCGGCCATCAGAAGGCCTGCCCGATGGAGACGTAGACGTTGATCCGCCCCTCGCCCTTGCGGCGGTTGAGCGGCGTCGCGACGTCGACGCGGACCGGGCCGAAATTGGTGTAGTAGCGCCCGCCCAGGCCGATGCCGTAGCGCAGGTCGGAGAACTGCGGCATCGTCGATTCATAGGACTGGCCGATATCGACGAAGCCGACCACGCCGTAGTCGCCGAAGCGGTAGCGGCCCTCGATCGCCGCTTCGTTGAGGCTGCGCCCGCCCAGCGGATCGCCGTCGGGGTCCTGGGGCCCCAGCTTCTGGTAGCCGTAGCCGCGCACCGAGCCGCCACCGCCCGAATAGAAGCGCCGCGACGGCGCGATGTGCGAACGCGCCGTCCCCTGGATCGTACCGAGCCGCAAGCGGCCGGCGATGACCAGGGCATCGCTGACCGGATAGTAGCCCGACGCGTCGATGCGTGCCCGGACGTAGGGAGTGAAGCCGCCGTCGAGCGAGGCTTCCGGCTCGATCAGCGTGGTCACCCTGAAGCCCTTGGTCGGATCGAGCAGGCTCTTGGTGCGATCGTAGCCGAGCTGGCCGCTGAGCCCGGCGATGTAGAAGGTCCGCCGGCGGCGCTCCCCGGCGACGAAATCGTAGTCCTTTTCCCCGGTGGCGATCAGGTTGCCGCCGATCGACCAGGTGATCCGCTTCTGCCAGATCGGCGTGGAATCCCGGCTCAGGCGCACCGATAGGCGGCCGGTATAGGCGCTGTAGGCGTCGTAGTCGCTGTGCAGCGCCTCGGCCGCGAGCTCGAAGGTACGGTCGCGCAGGCCCGCGTTCGAGCGGCGGAACGTCACGCCTGCGCCCTGCTCCTTGGTACCGGCGACGCCGTGGACGATGAGCGCGCCTTCGGGCGGGAACAGGTTGCGATGAGTCCAGCTCGCCTGCAGGCGGAACCCTTCGCCGGTGCCGTAGCCCGCGGTCCCGGCGATGGTCCGCGGCGGGCCGGCGTCCTGGTCGACCATGACGGTGACATATTCGGTGCCGTCGCCGACTGGCTCGCCGCTGCGCTCCGGGGTCACTGCGACGGCGCGGAACAGGCTGGTCGCGACCAGCGCCTGGCGCAGGTCGTCGACCTTGCGGCTGTCGTAGAGCTCGCCGCGCTTGAACCGGGCGAGCACGCCGACGTGCCGGGCATCGAAAGCGAGGTCGCCCTTGGTGGCGAAGCCGCCGAAGCGCGAGCGCGGGCCGGTGGCGACCGGCAGGGTATAGACGCCCTCGCCGGTCTCCTGGTCCAGCAGGATGTCGCGTTCGCGCACTTCGGCGAAGGGATAGCCGTTCTGCGGGAGGGCCAGCGAGACCTGCGCCTCCGCTCCCTGGACCCGGGCGGCGACGATGGGCTCGCCGACGTTGAGCGCAAGATTGTCGCGGATCAGGCCGGGCGGGACAGTCGGCTCGGCCTGGATGACGATTTCGCCGATGCTGTAGCGCTTGCCGGGCACGACATCGATGACCGCGGTCAGCTGCAAGCCGTTGTCGCTCGCGGCGCGGTCGATCCGGGTATTGACCCGGGCGCCGTACCAGCCTTCGGAAGCGAGGATGCGCTGCATCAGCCGGTTGTCCTCGTTGAGGCGGGCCGAGACCATGGCGAGGTTGGCGGCCTTGCCGTCGCCGTCGTGCAGGGCGGAAAGGTCCTTGAACAGGTCGGAAAGCTTGGTCTTGGTCTGCCGGTCCACTTCGGCAAGGCCGTTGACCTGGGTCCGGTAGGTGACCTGGGCAGCCTTCTCGTCGTCGGCCGCCTGCGCGAATTCCACGGTTTCGACCTGGAACTGGTCGAGCGGCGGCAGCGGTTTGGTCAGCTCGGCGTCGCGCACCGGGGCATCGCCGATTTCCTCGACCGCGTCGCGGTCGTCGAGGCGCGGGTCGTCCAGCGGCGGCGCCTGCCCGGCGGTCGGCTCGGCATCCGACTGCTGCGCCGCCATGCGCCGCTCGAACGAGTCGATCGATTCGAGCGGCTTCGCGAGTTCCGGGTCGTCGGCGACGTCGATCGCGGGCACCGCCCGGTTGAACTCGTCGTCGGGGATGATCGCCTTCACTTCGGGAAGCATGGCATCGGGCGGGGGCGCCGGGACCGGGACCTTGCCGGCTTCGAGCGCTTTCTGTCCGCTTGCTGGAGGTGCTTCCGGCGCCTGTGCCGCTGCCTCGCCTGCGAGCAGCGCCAGGGAGAGTCCGATCAGGCCGGCGCGCGCCGCGAGACCGGGGGCACCAAAACCGTTCTTGATCGTTCGCCTTGGCATAGCCCCCAAAAATCACGTCCCGCGTGGATGACAAAGGCAGACCGTTGACCAGTGCGCCGCCAAGTGCAGAATCCGATACCTTGGTCGAAAGTTCCCGCAATCCAGCGGGCAAGCCCGCAGACGGCAAGGCTCCATCGCCCACCTCGGCCCCCGGCGCAACTGCGGAATCGCCTTGGCACATGCCGGCAGCGGCATGGAGACAGGTCGGCGGCCGGGTGTGGACAACGGCAGGCTTCCACGGGCTGGGCCTGCTGTCGGCCGGTGTCGCCTTCTATGTCTTCCTGGCGCTGACCCCGCTGTTCGCCGCCCTGGTGCTGCTTTACGGGCTGGTCGGCGATGTCGGCTCGGTCCACCAACAGATGCAGAAGATCGTCGCCCTGGTGCCGCCCGACGCCGCGCGGCTGATCGAGGACCAGCTGATCGGGGCCGTGACCACCAGCAAGGGCGTGGTCGGCCTGGCGCTGCTCGTGGCGCTGGCCTTTGCCATCTACGGCGCCATGCGCGCCGCCAGCGGCCTGATGAGCGCGCTCAACATCATCAACGAGGAGCAGGAATCGCGCGGCATTATCGCGCTGACGCTGCGGGCGGCGCTGCTCACCATGGCGGGCGTGGCGATCGCCCTCGTCGGCCTTCTCTCCGGCGGCGTCTTCGCCTGGCTGCAGCTGCAGACCAGCGTCCTGCTGGGCGAATGGACGAGCACCCTGTTCACCCTGCTCACCTGGCTCGCGGCGATCGCGCTGGGCAGTGCCGGCTTCGCCATGGTGATGCGCTGGGGCCCCGACCGGCGCCCGGCCAAGTGGCGCTGGCTGGTGCCCGGATCGTTGCTTGCGACGCTGCTGTGGATCGCGGTGTCCTTCGGCTTCTCGCTCTATGTCGCCTATGTCGGCGACTACAACGCCACCTACGGCTCGCTCTCGGCGATCGTCGTCTTCCTCATGTGGCTCTTCCTCTCGTCCTATGGCGTCCTTGTCGGCGCCCTGCTCAATGCCGAGCTGGAACGCCAGACGACCTGCGACACCACCGCCGGGCCCGACCGGCCGATGGGCGAGCGCGGCGCAGTCCTTGCCGACCTCGCCGAGGGCGGCCTGTCCGGCGACACGGTCATCGCCAAGCGCGCGCTCCGCCAGGCCGAGCGCTGCCAGCATCGCCGCGGTTGAATTTGCTTACGGAAGCCTGGAAGAAGCGCGGACAGCTCCAGCACGAGGATCGCCGCGAATGTCCCGCATCACTCCCATATTCCGGCCAGGCGACTATCCGGGCGAACCCGACGAGGCGACGCGCGGCGATCTTGCCGCCCTGTTCGCCTTCCTCGCGCCGGGAGCGGACGCGCCCGAGATCGACAGGCCGCATACCGGCATGGCGATCGCCGCGCACAATCCGCAGTTCGCGCTCAACCTTGCGCGCCTGACCAACCACGTCGCGCTCGGCCTCGGCTGGAGCGGACGCAAGGACCTGCTCGAGCTGGCGATCCAGGCGGTGAACCTGCACTACGGGTGCGACTTCTCCTTCGAGAGCCGCCTGGGCAAGGCCGAAGCCAGCGGCCTCGGCATGGCACGTCTCGCCGCATTGCCCCTCTGGCGCACCAGCAGCCTGTTCGACGACGAGCAGCGGCTGGTCGCGGAATTCGTCGAGGCGGTGGTCTCGGGCGATGTGCCGGACGAGCTCCTGGCCCGCGCCAAGGCGCAATGGGGCGAAAAGGGCGTGGTCGAATGCACGGCGGTGATCGCCACCTTCTCGGCCTGGGCGATGCTGATCAACGTGGCGCGGCCGGGGTTGTGAGCCAGCGGGAGCCGAGCGCTGGCGAATGACGTCGTCCCGGGCTCGACCCGGGACCGCTGGCCTTATCGACGGAACGTCCGGCCCAGATCACAGCGGTCCCGGGTCGAGCCCGGGACGACGGGG
>CAUJJI010000037.1 GCA_963205265.1 Pseudomonadota bacterium | reverse complement strand
CCAGGCAATAGGGATTCCGCTGGCCTTCGCCTTCCCAGTATTCCTGGTGGTAGTCCTCGGCCGGATACCAGGTGGCCGGGCCTTCGATGGTCGTCACCACGCGCCCGCCAAGCTCCGCATCGGCGCGGGCGATCGCCGCTTCGGCCTCGGCCCGCTGCGCCGCGTCGAGCGGGAAGATCGCCGAGCGGTATTGCGTGCCGATGTCGTTGCCCTGGCGGTTGAGCTGCGTCGGATCGTGAGTCGCCATGAACACGTCGAGAATCTCCGCGTAGGAAATCACCGCCGGGTCGTAGACCACCTTGATCGCCTCGGCATGGCCCGTGGCCCCGCTGCACACCGCCTTGTAGGTCGGGTTCTCGACCGTGCCGCCGATATAGCCGCTCTCGACCGCGCTGACGCCGATCACGTCGCGGAACACTGCCTCGGTGCACCAGAAGCACCCGCCTGCCACGATCGCCGTTTCCATGCCGCTCATCTTCCTCGCCTCGATTTGTCGCTACGCCAGAATACGACTGCCGCAGCCGCTTGTCATTGCCGCATCTGGCCCTAGATTCTGCAAGCCGTCCCTTGGGGAGAAGTTCCATGCGCCGTCTTATGCTGTTCATCGCCGCTACCTTTGGCCTGGCCGCCGCTCCGCTGCCGGCCTCGGCTTCCCCGGCCGTCCCCGAAGGCGAGAATTGCGAGGCCTGCGAAGCGGTCATGGACCTTGCCCTGGCCCATCCGCGCCGCAAGGACGACCGGGCACGCGACCAGTGGCGGCATCCCAAGGAAACGCTGGCCTTCTTCCGCGTCCGGCCCGGCATGACGGTGGTCGACTACATGCCGTCGGGCGGCTGGTACACGCGCATCCTGGTGCCCTATCTCGGCGAGAGCGGGCATTACATCGGGCTCAACCCCGACGTGCGCCAGGGCAGCGAGGGCATGCGCAAGGCCTTCAGCGATCTCGCCGCGACTTTCCCGGCCAAAGCCGCCGACTGGACCGGAGTCGCGGCAGAGCGCATCGGCGCCTTCAACACCGACGGCCTGCCGCCGGCGCTGAACGGCACGGTCGATCGCGCGCTGATCTTCCGCGAGATGCACAACATCAAGCGCAACGGCTGGCTGGAGCGCGAACTGGGCGCGATCCACACCCTGCTCAAGCCCGATGGAATGCTGGGCGTGGTCCAGCACCGCGCCAGGCCCGACGCGCCCGACGCCTATGTCGACGGCAGCAAGGGCTACCTGCGCGAGAAGGAGGTCGTCGCCATGGTCGAGGCGCAGGGCTTCGAGCTCGTCGCCAGGAGCGAGGTCAACGCCAATCCGAAGGACCCGGCCGATCACCGCGCCGGCGTCTGGACGCTGCCGCCCAACTACCGGCTGGGCGACCAGGACCGCGATCGGTATACCGCGATCGGCGAGAGCGACCGCATGACGCTTCTCTTCCGCAAGCGCAGCCGCTAGCGAGCGGGCATGACCGAAGTCACCGTCGCTGCGCTGCAGCTCGCTCTCGGCAGCGAGGACGAGCGCGAGAACATCGCCGCCGTCTCGACCCTGGTCGAGCAGGCCGCGGCCGAGGGTGCGCGCATCGTCCTGCCGCCCGAGCTGTTCTCCGGCCCCTATTTCTGCAAGCGCGAGGACGAAGCGCTGTTCGCCCTGGCGCGGCCGCTGGCGGAACACCCGTCGGTCCTGGCAATGCAGGCGCTGGCGGCGAAACTGGGGGTGGTCATCCCCACCAGCTTCTTCGAGCGCGACGGTCACCACTATTACAACACCCTCGCCATGATCGGCGACGGGGGCGATATCCTCGGCACTTACCGCAAGAGCCACATCCCCGACGGGCCGGGATACGAGGAGAAGTACTATTTCCGTCCCGGCAACGACGGCTTCAAGGTCTGGGACGTCGCCGGCACGCGGATCGGCGTCGGCATCTGCTGGGACCAGTGGTATCCGGAATGCGCCAGGGTCATGGCGCTGATGGGCGCCGAACTGCTGCTCTATCCCACTGCCATCGGCAGCGAACCCTACGATGCCGAACTCGACACCAGCCGCATGTGGCGCCGGGCGATGGTCGGCCATGCCGTGTCGAACTGCATGCCGGTGATCGCCGCCAACCGCATCGGCGTGGAAGACGGGCAGCGCTTCTACGGCCACAGCTTCATCAGCGACGAATGGGGCGATCTCGTCGAGGAACTGGGGGATGGCGAGACCGGCGCGATCGTCGCCACCGTCGACCTTGCCCGCGCCGCCCGCCACCGCGCCGGCATGGGTTTCTTCCGCGATCGCCGCCCGCAGCTTTACGGCCGCATCTGCCAGGACATCTGACGGCGTGGAGCAAGGCTACCTGATCGCCTTGGGGGGAAACATCCGTCACCACCGCCACGGCGCCCCGGAGCGGGTGCTTGGGGCCGCCTTCCGCGTGCTCGCCGGACACCCCGGCCTGCGGCTGGAGCGGCGCTCGCCGGTTGTCCGCAGCGCTCCGCTCGGGCCGTCGCGCCGGCGCTACGCCAATGCCGCGGCGATCGTGCGCAGCGCTCAGGCGCCCGAAGAGCTGCTCGCCAGCCTCAAGGCCGTCGAGCGCGCCTTCGGCCGCCGGGCGCGCGGCCGCAGATGGCGCGAGCGCGTGCTCGATCTCGACATCGTGCTGTGGAGCGGAGGCCCCTGGGCGACCCGCCACCTGACCGTACCCCACACCGCCTTCCGCACCCGCCGCTTCGTCCTTCACCCGGCCAGCGCAATCGCAGGCGACTGGCGCGATCCGCTGACCGGCCTCAAGGTCCGCCACCTCCTCGCCCGCTTGACCCGACCGCGTCCGACCCCTAGGTGACCGCACGAGGTCGGGCCCTTAGCTCAGTCGGTAGAGCAACTGACTTTTAATCAGTAGGTCGCTGGTTCGAATCCAGCAGGGCTCACCATCCATTCCGCCAGTTTCCCGCGGGTTGCGTCCACGTGCCAGCCTAGCCAAATTCACGCCGGCTTTCCGGGACTTTGGGCGATGCATTGCACCTGAGGGCGAGGGGAGAGACACCATGTGCCCGCGCACGACGCCAAAGGCCGGCCGATTTCTCGGCCGGCCAGAAAGTGACCTACGATTGCCTTGCCGGGTCAGGAGGGATGGGACAGCAGCACTTCGCGCTGGCCGGCCCAGGTGAGCGGCAATGAATCCCACCGCCAGAGATTGCGGGCGGACAGGTGGCTGGCCTGCGTTCCATCGAGGATGGAGCGAACGATTGCGGGGTCGAGGTAGCTGAGACGCGCGATGCGCTCGAGATGGCGAAGCTCCGTTTTCGGGATGGTTGCGACATCCTGTTCATCCATCGCCATGAGCCGCTCGCGTGCGGCAAAACTGCGCGCAAGGGCATCGACAAGGCGCTGGTCGGCCTTGTTGGGAACACCGGGTTGAGAGTCGAGGCGCAGGCGGGGTTCGTGCCCGAACCATGCCTGGTGGGTCGGGATGGATAGCTCGATATGCGGTGCCTCGGGCGATTCGATGCCGCCATTGCGAAGGAGTGCAGCCATCGAGAACGATGCCCGGATGCCGTTTGGTCCGGCCGTCATCGCGAAGTCGAGCGACTGCAGGATATGGCGAAGCTCTGGAATACTGGCCGCGACGATATTGCGGCTGAACCCGGTGCAGTAGCTGACGAAGCTGGCCATGTGTTCGGCTGCATCGACAGGCACCAGTTCACGTGTACGTTCGATGTCGGCCAGGCAGGCAGCAAGTTGCTTCCTGGCCGTTGCATCGAGCTCACCGGCGGGAAGCCGCAGGGCAGGCGCGTTCGCGCCGCTTGCTGAGTTGGAGACGTAATAGCGATACCGCCGTCCATGATTTTGCGTATGGGCCGGCGACATCGGTCGTCCAAGATGGTCGCGGATCATCCCTGCGAGCAGGCTGACCAGCTTGCGCGATGCACCGGGTGAGCGCGGATTGGTCCGCTCGGCGAGCCTTTTCTGGACGGCATCGAACAGCTCGCGGCTGACGATTGCCTCATGCTCGCCGGGATAGGTCTTATCCCGGTGCCGGGTCTCCCCGACGTACACACGGTTGGAGAGCAGCCAGTAGAGCGCGCCGCGGGTGAACGGGATGCCTCCGCGAACCGAACCATCGCGCATGGTTCTGCGCTTGCTGACAATTCCGTCCCGCTGCAGCTCGGCAAGCAGTGTGCGCACCGAGTGAGTGGCGATATAGCGCTCCATGATGGCGCGAACGGTCTGTGCCTCGTCAGGAACGACAATGAGCTTGCGGTCCCTGACTTCATAGCCGAGCGGAACCGTCCCGCCCATCCACATGCCCCTGGCCTTCGATGCCGCGACCTTGTCGCGGATGCGCTCGGCAATCACCTCCCGCTCGAACTGGGCAAAGGACAGCAGGACATTGAGAGTCAGGCGTCCCATCGAACTGGTCGTGTTGAACGCCTGTGTCACGCTGACGAACGAACACTCGGCAGCATCGAGTACCTCGACGATCTTGGCGAAGTCGGCGAGGCTGCGGGTCAGCCGGTCGATCTTGTAGACGACAACAACATCAACCCGTCCTGCCTTCACTTCGTCAAGCAGTTGCAGGAGGGCAGGACGATCGATGGTGCCTCCCGAGTAGCCACCGTCGTCGTATCGGTCAGGGACCAGCGTCCAGCCCTCGTGCTGCTGCGACAGCACATAGGCAGCACAGGCTTCGCGCTGAGCATCGAGGCTGTTGAATGCCTGGTCGAGCCCTTCTTCGGTCGACTTCCTCGTATAGATCGCACAGCGCAGCTTGCGTCCTGCAGCCCTAGACATTGGCTATGACTCCGAGCTTGCCGAGGCGAGGGGAGTGGAGCCCGAAGAAGCGCGGTCCCGACCAGTTGGTCCCGGTTATCTTCCTGGCGATTGCCGTCAGCGATGCATGTCGTGCGCCGCGGTATTCGAAGCCGCTCTCGAGCACGATGACCTGATGGACTTCGCCGTGCCAGGTGCGCGACAGCCAGGTGCCGGGCTTGACTAAAGTGGTTGCCGTATCCCGGGCCCGCTCGCGTTGCTCCTTGCGGCCGAGTTGCAGGCGCCGGCGCTGTTCGGCACCGGTGAGGCCGCCCAGCTTCTTCTCCTGCAGGCGGTAGGCAATGGCCCTGGCCAGGAGTCCGGCGCCAAATGCGGGTGGCGCAGGGGTGCCGAACACCCTGCGCCACTCTGCCTTGCGCTCGGTCGCCGACATCGCTTCGATACGGGCAATGCGGTCCTCCAGCGTCACTGGGCAGCTCCTGTCTCCGAAGCATTCACGACGCGGTATCGCCGGGCCCCGTCGACCTTCTCGCTGACGATCGCATGGCCCTTCTTCCGAAGGCCGGTAAGGGCGGCGCGCGTTGTGTGCGGAAGCCATCCGGTCGCCGCGACAAGTTCATCAAGGCAGCCGCCTGCGGGTTGCTGCAGCAGTTCCAGCACCAGAGCAGTCTTGCTCCTTGCCTCCTCGCCCTTGCCCGCAGCTTGGTACGGTTCGGTCGGCAGGACCGGTGTGCCCACCGGCGCTACGCGCGCCGTCTTGCGGATGCGCTTTGCCGGCTTCGTTGTATCGGTGGTGGTCATTGGGTGGTTCTCCATTGCGGAGCAGCACCGTGCTGCTCCCACCACCCAAAGCCCCGCCGATTGGGTCGGTCAGGGCAGGAAGCCACCCAGGGGGCCGCGATTCAGTAGAGACACCAATGCTCGAACAGTGTGCGAAGTCGAATGGAATGTCGGCTCGTGGGGAGACCCCGGACAGTCTCCTTTTTGGGGCGCTGCCGCGATAAGCAGCCTTTCGTTCATCGGGAGCTTTAGCGGCAGCAACGCTCCCCCATTTTTGTTATTGGGCAAACTAGCCGATCAGGCCAAAAGCAGACATTGTTCCGATGCTCGCCTCTTGTCTTGAACCCATCACATGCAGCCCTCAGCCGACTGGTGCGTTTACATGGCGAATACTGCAACGCAGCCCCCGAAGGGGCTGGTCCCCGACAAAACTCGATAGCTTTGGATCATAGGGCGTGATCGCGTTACCATTGGCTTCCCAAACGCCGGATAGGTCTGCGCCCGGGCGGCGTTTGGGATCCCACCAATAGCCGGCGAGATTGATCGTGCCGGGACGGATGGCATCGGTCACGGTTGCGCGCTGGCGAATCGCCCCTTCCGGGCGGGCGATCTCCACCCAGTCACCATCGGCGATGTTGTAAGTGGCCGCAGTCTCGGGATGGATCTGGACCAGCGGCTCGGGGTGGCGCGCCAGCATCTTCTTCGACTGGCGCATGGTCGAGCCCATGAATTCGAGCACGCGGCTGCCGGTGAGCATCTGCAATGGATAGGCCGCCTCGTCATCGACATCGGGTCGGGCATAGGGCGGGCCGGTATAGACCGGGCGCGGATCGATCCCGAACTGTTCGAACAGGCTGGGAATGAGCTCCACTTTGCCCGAGGCGGTCGCAAAGCCGTGCTCCCTGTATTTCTGGAAAGTCCGGTTTTCCGGCAAATAACAGCTCGCGCCGCTTTCGCCCCATTCGCGGTGGGTGCGCCCGCTCGGCGCAAGGAAACGGTCGAGCATTTCGTCCACCTGCTCGGGCCAGTCCAACGGATCAAGCAGACGCCGGCCGATACCCGCCCACAGGTCATAGTCATCGCGCCGCTCGAACATCGGCGCGACCGACTGCTGGCCGACGCTGAACATGCGGGTGAAGCCCCAGCGCATCGACAGCTCGGGGCGCTCGAGAAAGTCAGTGGCGGGCAGCACATAATCGGCCAGCTGCGCCGTCGGGGTCAGCCAGTGATCCATCACCACAAGCAGTTCGAGCTCCTCGCTGGTGAACGCCTCGTAGGCTAGCCTCGAGCCGCCGTAGTTCACAAGTGGCTCGCCGTTCTGCACGATGATCGCCCTGATCGGGTAGGGATCGCCCTCGATTACCGCGCGGTATACATGCGGCTGGCTGGTGAAGAGCATGTATTGCGCCGCATAATGCCCGTCGGGCTTCACTTTCGCCATCGCCTTGCGGAACGCAGCATATCCTTTGATCGAGGCGATGCGCACATCGTGGGCGTTGACATTGTCGCGGGTCCGGGCCGGATGATCGATCAGCCGGGTGAAATCGATCAGGTCCCAGTAGGCAAGGTTCTCATAGGCTTCGTCCTGGAGCATTTCGCCGCCCAGCACATCAAGATTGCCTGTGATCGCGCGCAGGATCGACTGGCCGAGCAGTGCAGAGCGCGCGGCCCCTTCGCCGATCTGGCTGGTCGAAACGCCAAACGAGAGCCGTGCCGGCTTGGTCGTCGCATAGATGCGCGCGGCCTCGACGATCAGCTGCGCAGGCACGCCGGTGATTTCGCTTGTGCGCTCGGGCGACCATTCCTGCGCGATCTCGCGTACTTCGTCGAAACCGAGGCACCAGTTTTCAACGAATTCCTTGTCGTAGAGTCCTTCCTCTATGATCGTGCGGATCATGCCCAGCGCAAGCGCTCCGTCGGTGCGCGGCCTCACCGCGAGATGGAGATCAGCAATCTCTGCCGATTTCGTGCGGCGCGGATCTATCACGATCAGCTTGATTACGCCGGCCTGTACTGCCTTCTTCAGCGGGCCCCAGCCCATCGGATTTGCCTCGGCAAAATTGGAGCCCCACATGATGAGGCACTTGGTCACGCCCGGGATGGCCGACGCCGTCACGGTGTCCCAGCCATACATCGCGCATTCGGTGATCATCGAGCCGGTGCCGCAATTACGGCCGCTGTTGATGAAATTCGGCGTGCCCCACTGGTTGATGAAGCGCCAGCCGGCCCAGTCGCGCGAATGCTGTGTCCCGCCGAGCGTTGCCAGCGCTTCGGGGCCCTCTCGCGCCCGGATGCCGGCGAGTTTGGCAGCGATTTCATCCATCGCCTGTTCCCAGCCGATCTTCTCCCACCGGTTCTCACCCCGGCGGCCAACCCGCTTCAGCACATGGTTGAGCCGGTCCGGATGTTCATGCAGCTCGATCGCCGCGCTGCCCTTGGGGCACAGCCGCCCGGCATTGACCGGATTGTCCGGATCACCGTGGAACCGCACCGGCCGGCCATCCTCGACCTGAACCAGCATACCGCAATGCGCCGGGCAAAGCCCGCAGAGCGTGCGCTTGACCTTGCCGCCAAATGCCAGCTTGCCGGCGCTGTGACTTGCCTTGGCCATTGCATCCATCCCGTATCGTGCGCGCCATGGCTCGCTTTAGCGAACGATTAAGTCAAGCGCGGTTCAGCCTGTCGCAATGGCCTGATCGCCGCTCGGCTGCACAAGGAGTTCAGACTGCTAACCCGCGCTGCTGCGCAACTATCCGCCACTCATCTGTGTTGTTCTTGGGAATTTCATATCCGTGTGCATCATCGCGGATGAGATCCCAGTTTGCTGCGACAGTCTCTGCATCGATCGGCGCATCTGTGGTGAAGCCATTGGCTATGCCGACGAAGGCGCGCCCAATGCGGCCACCGAGCGCCGAATAGATGCCATGATGCGTCTTGCAGGCGTCGCTTGCCAGATAGGTGACGAGCCCTGTTGTGTAGGCAGGCGCAAAATGCTGCCCAAGGGTTGCAGCCCATGGGTTATCGCCCAGCTCCCCCGGCTTGATGTCCGAGGTCATGCGCGAAATGGCATTGGGCATGAAGGCGTTGCACAGTATGCCATGCGGCTCGCCCGCCTCTGCCAGACAGTGCATCAATCCCATCACCCCGCCCTTGGCCGCCCCATAGGCGGTCAGGTGCGCGTTGCCGAGGGTCCCGCCCGAAGAAGTCGCGAAAACGACCCGGCCATAGCCGCGACGCTTCATCTCCGGCCAGGCGGCTTGGGCAATATTCCACGAACCGCCAACGTGCACCGCCAGCAGCGAATTGAGATCGTCGTAGCTCAGTTCTTCAAAATCGCCGAAGCGCATGTTGCCCGCATTGGCGATGACCGCGTCGACCCTGCCAAAATTGTCCATCGCCGCCTCGAAGACACGGCGGGCGCCTTCAGGTGTGGCCACGCTGTCATAGTTGGCAACTGCGCGGCCTCCGGCACCATGGATTGCTTCAACCACCGCATCGGCATAGCCGCGTGAAGTTGTCTCGCCTTCGCCGGTTACGGAACCGCCGAGATCATTTACGACCACGGCGCCGCCGCGCTGCGCTATCTCCTGGGCAAATGCACTGCCCAGTCCGCCACCAGCGCCGGTAACAATGACGACCTGATCTCCAAAAGATACTTGCATGATTCTTCTACCTGTTACCTTGCCGGGTTCCACGACAACGGCAGGCGGTCCACGTTGAAGGTTGGGCCAGCGTGATACTCATAGGCGTCGCCTGGCGTAATATGGATGTTGTTGAAACGCTCCAGAAACGACTCGATGGCAATGCGGATTTCGCGCCGCGCCAGATGCATTCCGAGGCAGAGATGGGGTCCAGTTGCAAAAGACAGCATCTGCGACTTGCGCTCGAGGTCGGCCTCGTGCGGATCGGGATAGGCAGCAGGATCGCGGCAGGCGATGAAGATCGGCATGACGACCAGATCGTTCTCTTTCATCTTCACGCCGTGGAATTCAAAATCGCGGGTAATCCGGCGCTGGGTCGAGACCACGCTGAACATCCGTAGCAATTCATCAACCGCCTTGTTGAGCTTGTCCGGATTGTCGCGGAGGAACTGCTGAAAGTGGGGACGGGTGGCGATATATCGCATCGACCAGCTGATCGTTGCATAGACCGTATCGAGGCCGCCGACGTAGAACGTGTAAAACATGCCAAGAATTTCCCCGTCGTTGAGCTTCTTGCCATCGATTTCGGCGACCATGATGGCTTCCATCAGCGGCGTTGCCGGCTTGATCTTCTGCTGCGCGAGATGGCCTTCGAGATAGGCCAGGATCGATCGCGCGGCGATGACGCGGCCTTGCATGTCGGTGCCATGGAGCAGGTTCTGCTCCCACTGGAAGAACTGCTGCGCCATGTCGACCGGCATGCCCATCAACGAAAGGAAGATATAGGTGGGAAAGGGCATCGCGAATTCGCTGACAAAATCGCAACTGCCGCGCGCTACGAACTGAGCGATGAGCCTGTCACAGGTTTCGCGAACCGCGCCTTCCATGTGGCTCACAGCCTTCGGCGTGAACATCGGGGTTAGCACCCTGCGATAGCCGGTGTGCCGAGGCGGATCGATGTTCACCGGGTTCAGCGACCAGTCGACACCCAGCATCAGCGACAGGTCCATACCTCCCTCGCTGCTGAAGTGTTCCCAGTCCATGAAGGCTTCCTGCAGCAGCGCGTGGCGGGCGATCACCCAGCCCGGGCGCCCGTGCACCGCATCGCGCGCCCAGAACAGCGGCGGCCCGTCGAGCAGGCGGCTGGCGGCGACGAAGGGATCGTCAAGCTGGTTGTTGAACTCGGCGAGCGAATGATCCCAGCGCAGCTCTTGTGGGACATGGTCGGGGAATACAGCAGTTGTGGCAGTGGGTGTCATGTGAGCCTCTCTTTGTTTGTCGCCGAAAGCGGCGTTGAGCTTTCATCCTCAAGGTACTCATGCAGTACGCGGTACAGATTCGACACGCAGACCTTTTGCACTGGATTGGTACGCAGCCCCCTGAAGCCCCGCGAATGCATTCCGCGCTGGACTTCGGGCAAGCTGAGCAGATCGTCTTTGAGAAAGCGGTTGAGCGGGAGGAACTCCCGCCAGTCATCCACGATGGTGCGGCTTGGTTTCGGCTCCTCTCCTGGGGCGAAGCGGCCGAAGCACCAGTTATCCCACAGGCATTCGTCCGGATTCTCCGGGTCAGGCCGGGTGCGGTAGCACAGCGAACCGTCGATGCAGGGCAGGATGATGAGGTTGGGGAACAGGTGCCAGCCGAAGCTGGCGCGCTGCATCGCCTCGGAAGTGAGGTCATCTGGCCATGATGCCCCGCGCTTCTCGATTTCCTCGCGGGCAGCCATGCCAGTCCTCGCGTTCGGGAATGGTCACTGGCTTGCCATTCAGGTCGAAGGTCCCGGCGTGATAGCCGCAGAAGATCGAGGAGAGATTGCCACGCTCATCGTCCCGCAGGCGGCGGCCGCGATGGGGGCAGACGTTGTAGAATGCCCGGATCTTGTCTTGTGCGCTGCGGACCACGAGGATGGATTCGCGACCTATCTCGTAATTCACGTAGTCGCCCACTTCCGCGATTTCCTCAACCCGGCAGGCGACCTGCCAGACTTTCGGCCAGACCCGCTCCATCACGAGTCTATGGAACTCGGGGGAATAATCGGAGCCCGGAACGAAATCGCGGCGGACGATCGGTTGGGACATGCAGATACTCCGCAGGGCGATGGCCTGGCGGACTTGGCTAGGCCACTGGCGTAACAGGGTAAAGCGTGTGCCCCGGCCAGATCGGATTCAGCGATAGAAAATCGAAACCGCGAACGCACATGGACATATCTGGTTTCGCGAACCACTAGGTGGCTAGGTTCTTGCGCTGACATTCAGCCCGCTCTGGATGCGCAGACGCCAATCCCTTTTTGTGAGCGGCTCCGTGACCCGATGATTGAGTAGCCCCCAGTTTTCTAGACGCCTTCCGCTTTCAAAGTCCGCAGCCGTTCGAACTCGACGGGTGACTGCATCCTGTTCCTGACGTGCTTGCGCACCGGGTTATAGAACATCTCGACGTAATCAAACACGTCCTGGCGGGCTTCCTCGCGGGTTTTGTTGGTGCGACGCCGGATGCGCTCGCGCTTGAGCAACGAGAAGAACCTCTCGGCAACGGCGTTGTCATGGCAGTTACCGCGTCGGCTCATCGAGTGCTCAAGATTGTGAGCCCGGACAAGCTGGACCCACCCGCAGCCACCGCCGGAACTGGCCGCTGTGCAGGCAGACGACTCGCACCCGCCTTCCGCGAAACCTAGCCAACCAGCCGCGCTTGTCGGCAGTACATCGTAGAGGTATGACTGACCGACGAGGTGAGCGGCATAGCCGCGTGGATCGCCTTCGAACCCGATGTAGCCGTGGAAGGCGCACATGGCGTTGAGTTCCGCTCGCGGGCTGCGAGCTAGCAGCCGCATGCGCCGGGGCGAGATGCCGATGCCAGCATTAGATTCGTCAGCCGGACGGTGATGGGCAGCGAGGGAACCTGACCACTTCGTGCCTCCTTTGTTAAGCGGTGCCGGGAAAGTGAAAGCGCCCGCGCTTGCGCCTCATTTTGCCCCCGGCATGGTTGCGTCCGGCACGACAGAAGGAGACAGGCAATCATGGCGATCACGGTCGAGGACGCGAACAGGCTGGTCGATCCGGCGCAATACCAGGCGCGGGGCTACCCTTGGGAGGTCTGGGCCAGGTTGCGCCGCGAAGATCCGATCCATCGCATCGAGGAGGGCTTCGGCGCCCCGGTCTGGGCGGTCACGCGCTACCAGGATATCCTCGCGGTCGAGACGAACACCGAGGTGTTCAAGAACGGGCCGAGACTGACGGTGGGCACGCCACCGAACAATTTCCGCATGATCGTCAACATGGACCCGCCTGAACACGCGGCTCATCGCGCTCTAGCCAATCCCTTCTTCATGCCTCGATCCATCGACTGGGTGCGTTCGCTGGCAGAGGAGATCGTTACCGAAGTGCTCGACCGCGCGATGGCGCGCAACGGCGAGGTGCTCGATTTGCAGGAAGACGTGGCGAACCTCGTGCCGACCGCCGTGATCTCGGCCTACCTCGGCGCCCCGCGCGAGGTCTGGGGAAAGATCATCGAGGCGACCAACCTGATCATCAACGCCAACGATCCGACCGTCGCCAAGGACGAGGGCACTGCTGGGCTGATCATGCGCGCGACCGGCGAAGTCTACCAGATCCACGCCGCCACCTTCGCCGACCGGCGGGCCAATCCGCGCAACGACTTCATGACCGCGATGGTCAGGGCCGAGATCGACGGGCGCGCGCTAACCGACATGGAGCTGTTTTCCTGGGCGCTGATCCTGACCACCGCCGGGCACGAGACGACGCAGAGCACTTTTGGCATGGGTGTGGAATTGCTGATGCAGCATCCGCACGTGTTCGCTCAACTGAAGGCTGATCCAGCCCTGTTGCCGCGGGCGATCGAGGAAATGCTGCGATTCATCTCGCCCGCGATCCATTTCTGCCGCACGCCGAACCGGGATGTCGAAGTAGCGGGCAAGCTTATCCCTGCTGGCGAGCACCTGGTGATGTTCTACCCCTCCGCCAATCGCGACGAGAGCGTGTTCAGCGATCCCGACCGCTTCGACATCGACCGCAATCCCAACCGCCATCTCGCCTTTGGTTGCGGGCCGCACGTCTGCGTCGGCCAGCACCTCGCGCGGCTGGAACTGCGGGTGATGTTTGAGCAGCTCCTCACGCGGGTCGTGCAGATCGAACCAGCAGGCGAGCCTGTGCGCGTTCATGCCAATTCCACTGGCGGATATCGCCATTTCCCAGTGCGGATGAAGGTGCGGCCGAAGGACTGAGGCCCGATCCGGCTCAGTCTGATGCGAAGATCATCTCGTGGATCACTCGGTGCAGGTTGCTGACGCAGGCTTCCTGGTCCGGGTTGGTCCGCAGGCCCCGGAAGCCGCGTGAATACATCCCCTGCTGGACCTGCGGCAAGTTGATCAGGTCGTCCTTGAGGAAGCGGTTGACCTCGAAGAAGTCTCGGTAATCCTCCACTTGTGTCCGCTTCGGCGCGGGTTCGGCGCCTGGGGCGAAGCGGCCGAAGCACCAGATGTCCCACAGGCACTCGTCCGGATTGTCCGGGTGCGGGCGGGTGCGATAGCACAGCGAGCCGTCGGTGCAGGGCAGGATGATGAAGTTGGGGAAGATGTGCCAGCCGAAGCCTCCGCGCTGCATGGCCTCAGGCGTCAGCCCCTCGGGCCAGCGCGCACCGGTCTTCTCAAGTTCTTCGCGGTGGATCGCCATCAGCCTTGCGCCCAGCGCCTGCGGGTCGGCGCCGGTCTCGGTCTCTGCATGAAGGCGGCGCGCGGCGGCGAGGCTGGGCTCCAGATACATGGCCTGGAGATCGCGATACATCTCCTCAGTGGTTTCCAGCACGATATCGCGCAGGTCGCGGCGCATCTGGGCTGCCGCCGCCGGCCGGTTGGGGAGTTCGACGGGATCGAACATGGTCGGCCCGAACATGGCGTGGATGCCCGCCGCGCGCGAGGGCAGGATGGTGGAACTGTTGGTCTGCGGGTGGGTCGCCTCTACGTGATAGGCTTCATTGAAGGCGTTGAGCACCAGTTTCCAGTTGGCAGGCGTCTTCATCTCGACGTGCCAGACCATGCGCGTGTCTTCCAGCGCATAGCAAGCCAGGCGCTCGGGCACCTCGCCAAGATATTCGGCGAGCGGCGGGGCATCCGGGTTCATGGTCACGAAGACCCAGCCCGCCCACGTGTCGACCCGCAGTTCCGGCAGGCGCAGGCTCTCGTCGTCGAAGGCGGGGCAGCCTTCCCACTGGTCGCGCCGCACGACGCGCTGGATCGAGCCGTCGACATTCCATGACCATCCGTGAAAGCGGCAATAGATCGATTTGCCGATGTGCCCGCAGGCATCTTCCTTCAGTCGTCGCCCGCGGTGCTGGCAGACGTTGTGGAATGCCTTGATACTGTCGTTAGGCTGGCGGACCAGCAGGATCGAATCGCGCACCACGTTGAACACGTCGTAGGCGCCAGCCCCGCTCAGCTCCTCCTCGCGGCAGGCCATCAGCCATGCCTTTGGCCAGACTTTCGCGTTTTCCAGCGCGAGGAAGTCCTTCGAGATGTAGTCTTCCACCGGCACGAAATCGGGCCGTACGGGATTGGTCATGGTGAGGGCGCCCTTCAGAAGAACTGGGTGATCGGCGGCAGGCCCAGCATCGAGCGGCCATGCTGCTCGCACAATTGCTCGAAGTCCTGGATCAGGTGACCGCAGGCGACATTGGCATCGCGCTGGAAACGTTGCAGCGGGTCGCTGAGCAGGTGGACGGAGGAGCCGGCATTGTCGACGATCATTCGGATGGCTTCGCGCGCGATGCGGCTGGCGTAAGCGTTCTGGGCGGTGGAGGTCATGCGGGCGGCGACCTCATGGTTCTGCCCGGCCGCCGCGCGTTCCAGCACTTCGCGGGTCAGTGTCTGGAGGAGCAGCTCGGCGGTGCGGACCATCAGGTCGGCCTTGGCCAGCATGACCTGGAAATTAGGCTTTTCGGCCAGGATCGTCTGGGTGCCTGTCACTTTCCGGATCTTGAGCTTCTCGCGGAACAGTTCCACCGCGCCGCGGGCCGCGCCGATGGTGGGCGAGGAGGTGACCAAAGAGAGGAAGGCAGTGGACGGCATCCGGTACATTGGGTTGGCATGGATGCGCGAACCCGGCGTCGTTCCCATGGCGAGGTCTGCATTGCGAACTGTCATGTGCTCCGGCACGAAGGCGTCGTTGACGACGATGTCGTTGCTGCCCGTGGCCTTCAGGCCCGCCACCTGCCAGGTGTCGAGCACGGTGACCTGGTCCATCGGGATGGTCACGGTGATCGTCTGCGGAGGCGCACCGTTCTCGCCCATCAGCAGCGCCATGCCCATGCACCAGTTGGAATGCATGACCCCGCTGCCCCACTTCCAGTTGGCCCGCACCCGGTAGCCGCCATCGACAGGGGTTGCGATGGCGGGCGGGGTGGATACCAGCGGGGCGACGAAATAGCGCCCGCCGGCGAACAGCCTGTCCTGCGCCTCTTGCGGAAACAGCGCACCAGCCCAGTTGTGCTCGCAGACGAAAGTCGCGGCCCATCCTGTCGAGGGGCAGGCCTGCGAAATCAGGTTGGCGGTGAGGAAAAAGTCCTCCGGCCCGAATTCACAGCCGCCGTAGGCCTTCGGCACGAAATGGTAGAAGAATCCGGCGGCGCGGATCGCGTCCCAGACCTTGGGGTGCGGATAACCCAGCAGTTCCGATTCCGCCGCGTGTTCGGCGATCATCGGCTGGAGCGCGCGGATCGCTTCGCGCACGCTTTCGGGCGTAAGCGCGGCGACTTCGGCGAGTGAGAGCCAGCCGTCCTCACCGGGAGGGTGGATCGCCAGCACGGCGGCGGGCGGGGCCTCGGCGTGGAGGGGAAGGGGTGCGCTTGCCATGGTCTCAGGCTCCGTTTGCTGCGGCGACCAGCCGGGACAGCTTCGGCCAGTGGGAATCGAACATTGGCAGGTGGGCCAGGCCCGGCAGGAACGTGCGGGCCTGGGTCACGGCCCAGGAATGGAACAGGCGGATCAGCGCCTCGTCATGCTCCGGCCCGGCGGATAGGACGAAGTGTTCCAGCACGGTGTCGGCTTCCAGCCAGTCGGCCACGGCGCGGCCCGTCAGCGCCTCGACATCGGCGAAATACCTGGCCTCCACATCGCGCTGGGCATCGGCGCGCTGGACGAAGGTAAGGAACTTGCGCTGCTCGGTCAGATCATAGGGTTCGGCCGGATCGGGAGCGGGCAAGCGGCCTAGCATGACATCGATCATCTTGGCCCAGCGGGTCGGGCGCGGGGCGGGGACATCCAATTCCTTGGACAGGACGATGCCCATCGCGTCGGCCAGCACTTCGAGCTGGCTGATGATCGAGCCGATGTACCACCCGGCATATTCGAAATACTTGGCCTGCGTGCCGGGCGCGTGCAGGTCGGCGGTCAGGATGAAGGGCGTGCACAGCCCCCACCAGACCGCGTGGAAGGCCAGCACGTCGAGTTCGAGGGTGTCCCCGGTCCGCTCCGCATAGCGCCGGAAGAAGGGAGAGACGTCGCCCGCATTGTGCATCGACAGGCGCAGCGGAATGAAGGCCACGTCGATCAGCGGATCGCCGAGGCAGGCATATTCGAGATCGTAGAGCCCGGTGACCCTACCGTCCTGGAACAGGAACTGGCCGGAATCGACCGACAGGACGCTTACCCGGTCTCGGTGGCGTGGAATGTTGCGATAGACCCACTGGCGCAGGAATTCGACGCGCGGCTCGGGCAGCTTCTTGCCCTTGAGATACATCTCCTCGCAGATCTTGAAGCAGCCGAGCGAGATATCCTCGGGCGTTTCCGGAATCTTCAGGTTCAGCGCTTCGGCCAGTTCCCGCGGCGGGATGGCGTGCTGGCGGGCGACCGCCTCGGCAAAGGCTTCGAGCACGGCGACGCGCTCGGCTTCGCTAACCTGCGCGAAGTCGCAGTGGCCGGGGAGGGCGTCCATCACCGTGGCGTGGGGATCGTCGATGATGCCCCAGACGTGCGGCACCGGCACGCCGTGGCGCTCGAGCACCTGCAACGCGCCCGCCTCGTGTTCGAGCGGCCAGGGCGGATAGTCCTCCTTGCGCTCCTCGCGCACATAGAGCGGGAAGGTTTTTCCGTCCTTCTTCACGTCGACCCACCAGCCGCCGCGCCAGCGGGGCTGTTGCTCGAAGCGGACGATTTCCGCGCCGATGTTGCGCGCGATCCAGTCGCGGACCTTCGCGTCCTTTTCAGCGTCGGCCGCATCTGCGGCAAAGGGTGCACTCATGCCGCGGTCTCCCAGATTCCGACTTCGATCATAGCCTGGCGGATCTCATCCAGGCGGCGCAGGTTGCCTTCAACGCCCTTGACGTCGGGGGCGGAAACATTGGTCGCCATCAGCGTCGCCCCTAGCTTCTCCCATGCCTTGACATGGGCGATCCAGTCCCGGTGCATTTGCGGCAGCAGCAGGGCTTCGATCCCGATGGCTGCAGGATCGCGGCCATTTTCGCGGGCCAGCGCGTACATCCGGGAAACCAGTTCGGCCCCGGTATCGTCGGGATCGAAGGTCGGCATCCAGCCGTCGGCCTTGATCGCGATGCGCCTCAGCACACGGTCGACATTGGCCCAGCCCTTGATCGGATGGATCCCACCACCGCCCAGCCACAGCGGGATCGGGCGCTGGACCGGGTGCGGCCAGATGCCGGCATCGGTGATTGTGTGAAAGGGCGTGGCGAAAGTGACTGCGCGTTCGCTCCACAAGGCGCGCAGGACGTCGATCTGTTCGTCGAAGATCCGCCCCCGGCTGGCGAAGTCTATGCCCAGGGCTTCGTATTCGACATGGTTCCAGCCAGTGCCGACGCCCAGTCGCAGTCGCCCTTGGGACAGCAGGTCAAGCGTCGCCGCCTGCTTGGCGACGAGCGCGGTCTGCCGCTGCGGCAGGATCATCACTTCGGTGCAGAGGCCGATGCGCTGCGTCATGCCCGCGATGAACGACAGCAGGGCCATCGGTTCGTGGAACAGCGAGTCCAGGTCATAGCCCTTCCACCCGGGGCGGCTCGCCCGGTTGGCACCGATCACGTGGTCGTAGCAGGCGATATGATTGAAGCCCATGGCCTCGACTTCGCGCACATAGGTGCGGATCGCACCCGCGTCGGGCTCGATCGTGTCGTGCGGAAAGACTGCACCCAGCTTCATGCCTCATCCCCGGTTGTGCCCCTTCCGGGGGCGTGACCAAAAGCGAGGCTAGGAGCCGGTGCCGGGCAGATAAAGGGCCGCGAAACGGGGGCTTCCCACTTTGCGGCAGGAATGTGAAAGCCTGCGGCGAAAACCGAGAGAGCGGCCTGTCTCATCCAATGATCGCCTTGATCTCGCAGTATTCGTGGAAGCCGAACTCCCCCCATTCACGCCCGTTCCCGCTCTGGCCGAAGCCGCCGAAGGGCGCGGTCATGTCGGAAGCGCCGTTGATCGAGACTTGCCCTGCGCGGATCCGGCGGGCGATCTCGCGCGCAAGCTCCGCGTCCTCGCCGTTGACATAGGCCGACAGGCCATAGGGCGTGTCGTTGGCGATCTGCACGGCGTCGTCGGCATCGGCATAGCCGATGATCGAAAGCACCGGGCCGAAGATTTCCTCGCGCGCGATGGCCATGTCGTTGCGGACACCGGCGAAGACCGTGGGCTTGACGAACCAGCCGCGCTCCAGCCCCTCCGGCTTCCCTGGGCCGCCGCTGACCAGCTGCGCGCCTTCGGCGATGCCGGTTTCGATCAGCCGCTGGATCTTGTCGAACTGGGCGCGCGAGACCACCGGCCCCATGCGGACGTTGCCCTTCGGATCGCCTACGGTGATGGCCTCTGCGGCAGCGCGGGCGATTGTCGCAGCTTCGTCCATCCGCGTCTGAGGCACCAGCATCCGGGTCGGCGCGGCGCAGGTCTGCCCGGAATTGCCCATCACGGCGGCCACGCCATTGCCGACGTTGCGGGCGAACGAGCCATCGTCAAGGATGACGTTCGGGCTCTTACCGCCCAGTTCCTGGGTAACGCGCTTGACCGTCTCGGCGGCATTGCGGGCAATTGCCACACCAGCCCGCGTCGAGCCGGTAAAGGAGACCATGTCGATGCCAGGGTGGCAGGAAATCGCCGTTCCCGTGCCGGGCCCATCGCCCTGGACCAGGTTGAACACGCCTGCGGGGACGCCTGCCGCGTCCATCACCTCGGCAAAGATCACGGCGGAAAACGGCGCGATTTCCGAAGGCTTGAGCACCATGGTGTTGCCGGTGGCCATGGCCGGAAAGACCTTGCAGGCGATCTGGTTGAGCGGCCAGTTCCACGGCGTGATCAGGCCGCAGATGCCGATGGGCTCGCGCCGGTTCAGCGTCGGCCCGCGCTGTTCCTCGAAGGCAAATGTCTGCAACGTCTCCATTGCATTGTTGAGGTGGACCATGCCCAGCGGCACCTGTGCCCCGCTGGCGAGCGAGGCGGGCGCACCCATCTCCTCGGTCACGGCGTCGGCCAGGTCGCCGGCGCGTCGCTGGTATTCGGCAAGGATCGCGCCGAGCAGGTCGAGCCTTTCCGCGCGGCTAGTGGCCGACCATGCGGAGAAGGCCCGGCGGGCTGTGACGACCGCGCGGTCAACGTCCTCGGCGGTGGCCAGCGCAATGCGCCCGCAGGAGGTTTCGGTCGCCGGGTTCTCGACGTCGAGCAGGCTGTTTCCGCTCGATGCGACCCATTGGCCGTCGATGTAGAATGTCAGGCAGTCGCGCATGGTGGCTCCAACGGATCGCTTGGGGGAGTGTCAGCCTTCCGCCGGGACAGGCGGGGGCGGCCGCAACTGGTAATGGGTGAGCGGCGGGCGCGCTTCGTCGTGAGTCACGACGTCGAGCACGGCCGGAAGGCCCGATGCCAGCGCGCGTTCAAGCGCCGGGGCAAAGTCTGCGGGGGACGCCACCCGCTCCCCGAAGCAGCCGCAAGCCCGCGCGATCGCCGCGTGATCGACCGGTCCGAGGTCGGAAGCGTCGGAATGGTGATAGGAGAACCACTCCTCGCCATGCCGCTGGTAGGCGAGGATCTGGTTGTTGAGCACGATCGTGACGACCGGAATGTCGAGCCTGCGCGCCGCTTCCAGTTCCGACCAGCAATGGGCGAAGCCGCCGTCGCCGACCAGTGCGAATACGCGCGCTTCCGGCCGTGCCAGCTTGGCGCCCATGGCCATCGGCAGGCCCCAGCCCAGCCCCGCCAGCCCGCGCGGGGTGATGAAGCGCATGCCATCGGCTCGCGCGGTAAGGAAGGAGGCGATCCAGTTGGTCGAATAGCTGGCATCGGCGCAAACGATGTCGGCGGGTTTCAACAGGGGGTCGAGCACCCGCATCAGGTGCTCCGGCCTGACCGCGCCCTGGCGGCCTGGCCCGATGCTGTCGAGCACGGCCTCGCTCGTCGCCCGCGCGGCGGCGGTCTCCCGCCCGATGCGCTCGCGGCGAGCGGTTGCATCCGGAAAATCCGCGGGCGCGAGGCGTTCCAGCAGGGCCTCGAGGCTGGCTCGCGCATCGCCGACCAGCCGCAGCGCCTCGTAATTGCGGCCGATCTCGGTGCCGTCGATGTCGAGGTGGACGATCCGCGCCTCGCGGTTGAGCAGGGTCCAGTTGGCGGTGCCGTTGCTGGCGGTGCGGGTGCCGACAAGGAAGATGCAGTCGGCTGCTGCGACATGGTTGCGCAGGGGCTGCGCGCGCGCGCCTTCGCCCATGCAGTTGCCGAAGACGCCGAGCGCCAGCGGATGGCCCTCGTCGATTACGCCCTTGCCGTGGTTGGTCGTCGCCAGCGGGCTGCCGCTCCGCTCGGCCAGCGTCACCAGCGCCTCGCTCGCGCCGGAAAGATGGACGCCGCCGCCCGCGATGATCACCGGCCTTGCCGCCGCCTTGAGCCAGTCGGCCGCCTGGGCCAGCCGGGCAGGTTCGGGCACCATGCGGTCGAGCGGGAACTCGCCGAGCGCCGCGCGACGGTGGGGGTTCGGCTTCGCGTCCATCCCCATGAAGTCGGACGGCAGCAGCAGCACCACCGGGCCGGGGCGGCCTGATGTGGCGTGGACCACGGCCATGTCGACATAGTCGTCCAGTCGCTCGGGATGCATCACCCGGCGGGTCCACTTCGAGCAAGAAGCGAACAGGGCGAAGTGGTCGAACTCCTGGAAGGCGTTGCGGTCGGCGTCGATGGCGGAGTATTCCTCGACCAGCACCAGCATCGGGATCGACGACTTGATCGCCTCGCACATCGGCGGGACGAGCAGGGTGGCGGCCGGACCGCTCTGCCCGGCGAGCACGGCAATGCGGCCGCTGATCCGCGCATAGCCATCGGCCATGGCGCCGCCCGCGTTCTCGGTACGGAAGCCGATCTGGCGTATGCCGTACTTTGGCGCGACGTGCTGGGTCCGTACCGGAAAGCACTGGCTGAAGGTCATGGTCACGCCATGGCGGGCGAGCGCCATGGCAAGGGCTTCGGAGGTGTTCATGGTGTCTCCCGGTCTGCTGTCCGCGGCGCTCAGGCCGGGGCCCAGCTCAGTTCGATGTCGAAGATCGCCGTATTGGGCGGACTGTCGGTGATGAAGCGGACGGCGCGCGCGACGTCGTCGGGGTCGAGCATGTAGGCGCGCACCTCCTGCGGCCGCCAGTCGTGCGCGCGGGTGCTGACTCCGCCGGACGATATCACGCTGACCTTGATGCCGTGCTTCTGCTCGGATTGCTGGAGCAGCCGCGACATAACCTGAAGCCCGTGCTTGGCCACCGTGTAGGCCACCCCGCCATCGAGGCTGATCTGCTTGCCCGCCACCGAGGAAATCGACACGACATGGCCGGAACGCTGGGCGCGCATGGCCGGCAGGACGGCATGGATGGCGTTGAACGCGCCGGACAGGTTGGCGGCGAGGACTGCGTCGAATTCTTCCGGAACAAGGTCGTCCCAGGTCCGCCGTTGCACGTTGAACCCGGCATTGCTGACCAGAACGTCGATCCGTCCGAGGCGATCGAGGATGGACCGTGCGGCGGCCTGGATCGCGCCGCGGTCAGCCACGTCCGCGACAATCCATTCGCTGCCGGGGATCGTGGCGCAAGCCTCGCGTAGTCGCGCTTGGTCGCGGGCCGAGATGACCACGCGGTAGCCGGCGTCGGCCAGCGCGCGGGCGATGGCCAGGCCTATGCCTGCCGATCCCCCGGTGATCCACGCGACCTTGCCCGCGCCCTGTCCGGCCTGCTCGCTCACCGGATCAACCTTCGGCCCAGTTGTCGTCGCCATGGATGAAGCCGTGCAGCACGCGGTGGAAGTTGGCCACCTGGGTTTCCTGCACCGGATTGGGCCGCGCCGCCTTGAACCCGCGCGAGCGGATGCCCTTCTGCACGGCCAGCAGGTTGGAGAAATCCTGTTCGAGAATGCCGTTGCAGCCTTTGAAATCGGCCAGGTCGTCATATCGCTCATAGACTACCAGCGGCTCCTTGCCCGGCGCATAGCGGCCCAGCACGATGACTTCGAAGATGCAGGAATCGATGTGGTTGCCGTTGGGCCGGGCGCGATACCAGAAGGCCCCTTCGGGCGAGGTCAGGACGCTGGAATTGGGGAACAGCAGCCATTCGATGTTGCGCAGGTGCTCGCCGGTCAGGTCCTCGGGCCAGCGGGCGCCCGCCTTGATCACTTCCTCGCGCCGCATCGCGGCATAGCGCGCCGAGGTTTCCTGCAGGGAAAGCCCGGCAGGCACCTCTTTCATCATCCGTTCCGCCGCCCGCAGACCCTCGTCGTGATAGAGCCCGTGAAGTTGGTGATAGGTGTTGTGGATGGTGGTGTAGAGGTATTCGCGCGGGTCATTGAACTCGGCATCCTCGTCGAAGTGGTAGTTGCGCTCGCCCGAGTGGCCGGCATGGATGAAGCCGGATTTCAGGTATTCCAGCGTCCCGCGCGCCTTGCCGTGGCCCCAGCGCAAAAGCTGCGGATGGGTGCCGACGACGTGATAGGGCTCGACGAAGGCTTCGATCGCTACCTTCCAGTTGACCGGGAATATCAGCGTCTGGTGCGAACGGATGCGGCAATGCTCCCACTCGAAGGCATCCAGCCGTTCGGGGATCGGGCCGAGATAGTCCCGCAGGGACGGCGCGTCGGGGTCCATGTTGATCCACACCCAGCCGGCCCAGCTATCGCACTGCACCGGGGTCAGCGAGAGATCCGCGTCGCTGACTGCCGGGCAGCCTTCCCAGTCCTCGCGTGCGGGGATGGCGTCGACCGTGCCGTCAAGCCGGAAGCTCCAGGCGTGGTAGCCGCAGACGATCGCCTTCAAGCTGCCGCGGGCATCGTCGCGCAACCGCCGCCCGCGATGGGGGCAGACATTGTAGAAGGCGCGAATCGATCCGTCCTGCTGGCGCACGACGAGGATCGATTCCTCGCCGATCTCGTAGTTCAAGTAGTCGCCGGGTTCGGGCACTTCCTGCTCGCGGCAGGCGACCTGCCAGACCCTCGGCCAGAGCCGCTCCATCTCCAGCCGGTGGATGGCGTCGGAATAGTCTGCGACCGGCACGTAATCGAGCCGGACCCCTTCGTGCATCCGCGATGCCTCGTTCATTGCTGCCTGCTCCCGCAAAACGTCAGTTCTTGCAGGCAGGGTAGGGCGCGCGGCGGCAGGGCGGCAAGCAAGGGACCGGGTATCCGGCGATTTCGCGATAGAAAACGGAAAGCCGGGCACTTTGGAAAAACCGCGCCCGGCAGGTGGCGCAGACTCAGTGCAGCACGGGGTCGTCGCTGCGCGCCTTCTTGCGGTAGTCGCTCGGCGTCATGCCGGTCATGCGGCGGAAAGCCGTGGCGAAATAGGCGGCGCTGCCAAAGCCCAGCATTCCGGCGATTTCCTTGAAGGTGTGGTGGTCATGCTTAAGCATGGACTTGGCCGCCTTCAGCCGTTCCTCGGCGATGAACTTATGGATCTGCCAGCCGGTCGACGCCTTGAAGCTGCGCATCAGGTGGCTCTTAGAAATGCCGCACAGCGCGGCCAGCTCGCCAAGGTCGGGGTAATGGCTCTGCGTCGAGGCAGAGAGCCGCTCCTGGATGCGGCGCAGTTGCCAAGGTGCCAGTCCGCGCGCCCCGCCGCCACGCGGGCTTGAGCGTTCCAGCTCGCGGCCGTAGCGGGCTAACTCGACCAGGATCATGGTTCCCGCCGCCTCGACCAGCAGTTCGCGCCCGAACGAGGGTTGGACCAGTTCGGCCTGGATTTCCTGCATCAGCACTTCCAGCCGCCGATTGCGGATGGTGACGAGCGAGGCGGCGTGTTCCTCCCAGAGTTCCTCTGGAAGTTCCGCCGTGGTCTCGAAATGATCGCGCGGGAAGCTGCAATTGAGCGCGCGAAAGGTGCTGACGCTGGGAAAGATGCTGACCGGCTGCCCCGGCGGCAGGAAGCCGACCGAGCGCACGCGGGGAAAGGCTTCGCGGGTGGGCAGGTTGCCGATCCGCAGCGGCGCATGGTCGTCGGACAGGCGCTGGCACAGGCTGTAGTCGTCGTGCGCGGGAAGCTCCTCAAGCCCCGGCCCCCAGCGCACCGTTGCCAGCGACACGCAGATACTGGGCAACCTGATTTCCCGCTCGATCACGAATTCCATCGCCTGACGCGCCCTCGGCCTCTCTCGCCCGGCCTTGGTGAACCGGGCCCTTGCGGGAGGATAGCCATTTGTCGGACTCCCGGCAAATCGCTGCGCTCGCTCCGTTGCAACCCGGCACCGGGGGCGGGCCAAAACGGGTGGTATTGCACCTTTCGATTTCGCGCCACGCTTGCCGGTTTGTCGCAGGGAATTGTCGCAGTGTTCGGATAACGAGCACATGTCCAATTCTAAAACTCTGACACTAAAAGCAATATTTGAGAATTTGGCAAATCGTTTCGGGCTTTTCAATTTCGCGCATGAACGGCCGCTCGCCGGGCCTGCCGGTCTGGTCATGCCGGTGCCGGGGCGGATAGTTCTTCTCCCAGATCAAGAACATCCTGGGAGGGAGAAAGATCATGACCCGTGACCTGAAACTGGCAGCCCTGGCTGGCTCTGCGCTCGCCGCTCTGTCGAACCCGGCTCCGGCCCTCGCGCAGCCCGAGATGCAAGCCGATGCTGGCGACATCGTCGTCACGGCCCGGCGCGTCGAGGAACGCCTGCAGGACGTGCCGATCTCGATTTCGGTGTTCACGCAGGAAGCGATCGCCAGCCGCAATATCTTCAACGCCGCCGATCTCGGCACCTATACGCCCTCGCTGTCGACCAATTCCCGGTTCGGGCCGGAGAAGGCGTCCTTTGCCATTCGCGGCTTCGTGCAGGATCTCGATACGGCGCCCTCGGTTGGCGTCTATTTCGCCGAAGTGGTGGGGCCGCGTTCGGGGGCAGCGACGCCATCGGGCAACGGAGTGGGCGTCGGTAACCTGTTCGACCTCCAGAGCGTGCAGGTGCTGAAAGGGCCGCAGGGCACCCTGTTCGGCCGCAACACGACCGGTGGCGCTGTCCTGCTGCTGCCGCAGAAGCCGACCGACCGCCTCGAAGGCTATGTCGAGGCAAGCATGGGCAGTTACGACATGAAGCGTGGCCAGGCCGTCATCAACCTGCCTCTGGCCGATACCTTCCGAGTCCGTCTCGGCGTCGACCGGATGAAGCGTGACGGCTATCTGAAGAACCATTCCGGCATCGGGCCGAAGCGGCTGGCCGATACCGACTTCATCGCGGCCCGCCTGTCGATCGTGGCCGACCTGACGCTCGTTCTTGAAAATTACACCATCGCGACTTTCTCCGAATCCGACAACAACGGCTCGATCCCGCGCTTGGTCGACTGCTTCGTGCCGGGGCCGAACAATATTCCGGCAGGCTTTCAGGGCATCGGCTCGGCCTTCGCCTGTGGCCAGATCGCCCGGCAGAACGCGCGCGGCGACGGCTGGTGGGAAGTGGAGAATTCCGAGCCTGATCCGCGCCAGCTGACCCGCACCTGGCAGGTGATCAACACCGCCACCTGGCGCGCCAGCGACAGCCTGACGGTCAAGTCCATCACCAGCTATGCCGAACTGCGCGAGCGCAGCCGCTTCAGCCTGGAGGGCGAGAATTTCCTGATCCCGCAGATGAACGTGCCCTTCCTCACCGTCATCCGCATCGGCAATACGCCGGGCTACGACACGGCCAGCCAGTCCACCTTTACCCAGGAACTGCAGCTAGTCGGCTCTGCGGCGGGCGGCAGGCTGGACTGGCAGGCGGGCGGCTACTTCGAGAACAGCGACCCCATCGGCTACATGGGCCAGATGTCGCCGTTCATGATGAACTGCTCCGATTACCAGTCGCTGAAATGCGCCCCAAGCCTGGCGGTCGTGCCGGTTGGCCAGCAGCTGATCTATGTCTCGAACATCTCGCAGCCGTGGCAGAAGCGCTGGTATCGCTCGCGCGGGCTCTATGCGCAGGGCACCTATGCGCTGACCAGAAAGCTGAATCTGACCGGGGGCCTGCGCCATACCTGGGACCGCTACAGCCATTACTACGCCTCGACCGCGATTGGCTTTTCCGCGCCGAACCAGCCGGTGGCCTTCTGCAACAACCCGATCGCCAATCCGGGTCCGAACCCGGCGGGCGGCCTGCCGATCAAGTTCATCACGCCGGGCGACTTCCGCCAGTGCGATTTCAAGGTTTCTGGCAAGTCCAACCGGCCGACCTGGTTGCTGAGCTTAGACTACAAGGCGAACGACGACCTGATGGTCTATGCCAAATATGCCCGCGGCTACCGTTCGGGAGGAGTCAACGCGGCCTATTCGGGCTATACCGGCTGGGGTCCAGAAAAGGTCGATGCCTATGAAGTGGGTGTGAAGGCCGGGTTTGCCGGGGCGGTGAGGGGCTATGTCAATGTCGCTGCCTTTTACAACGACTTCTCCGACCAGCAGATCCAGGCGACGCTCAATGCCAAGGCCAATTCGCCGGTGCTGGGCGGCACGGCCATCGTCAATGCGGGCAAGTCACGCATCTGGGGGATCGAGGCCGATGCTTCGGTGACCCTGTTCGATGCCCTGCGCCTTGAGGCGGGCTATACTTACCTCAACACGCGCCTGAAATCGCTGACCGGCATTCCCGCGCCCGATCTCACGCCCTGGGTGCCGGGCACTGTACCCTGGGGCCGGGTAATCCCGACCTCGGTTCCGGGCGGCCCGCTCGCGCTTTCGCCGAAGAACCGCTTTACCCTGACCGGCACCTGGACCCTGCCGATCGACGAAAGCATTGGTCGCATCTCGGTTGGGGCAACTTTCGTCCATACAGACAAGCAGATCGCCAGCCGGGCCACGCTGCCCAAGTGGGGGATCATGCCCGCGACCAACCTGCTCAACCTCAACGCCAGCTGGAACGGCATCGGCGGCACGCCGGTCGACCTTTCATTCTTCATGACCAATGCAACCAACCGAAAGTTCCCGGTCAACGTGGCCAATGCCTGGAATTCGTTCGGCCTAGAGTCGCAACTGGTCAACGAGCCGAGGATGTGGGGCTTGCGCCTGAAATACCGCTTCGGGGAGTAACGAGGGCTCCCACTTTAGATCTGTTCTTGCATGGGACAGTGAGCCTGTAGAAAAACGACTCGGTTTCCATCTGCCAGTCACCACCACCGCATGATCCGCGCCTCGTAGGTATCTAGGAGATTCTGGGCGCGTCCCCAGCGCTCGGCCATGCGGTCGTGGGTCGGCCTGCGAGTGTACTTCGACATCTTGTCCGACTGGGTCTCGACCTTGTGGATGACGCGCAGGGCCCCGCCGGCCTCGCGCTCCCGGGTCGAGGCGTAGGGCAGGTCCCAGCCGCGCGCCGAGGCGAAGTAGGATTTGTTCGCGGGTAGAAAAAGAACGGTGCAGCGCCGCCCGGTGACGGGACAAAAGAGATAGAACCGCTCCCCGCCGAAGGGCTGCGGCTGGGAGACGATCTCCAGCAACTGGTCTATCCGCTGTCCGAAGGCCCAGTCGGTGAGCCGCAGGCACTGATTGGGCTCGAGGCACTCAATGTCGGCGACGATCGTGACTCGGCCCATGAGTACCACGTCGAAGTGCCAGGAACCTGCCTGCTGCGCCATCAGGCAACGCCGCAGCAGGCCTTCGCGCCGCAACTTGCTCAGGGACAGCTTCAGGCAGTCGTCCGTTTCGGGTGTCTTGGCACGCCGGCCCGAGTTGAAACCGCCCACTATAGTGCCCTATTCGCCGAAGCACCGTGCTGAATACTTGTACAGCATTTTCACAGGCCCGACCAGCCAGGCGACCATGGCATGCGCAGCCCGGACTGCCGGCGAAGCGGTGGAAGAGCATGCTAGGGGGCAACATGCTGCCTGCCGAAGTCACGTCCTGTCCCGCCGCGCCTGCATGGATGGCGAGGAGGCCCGATGGTTCGCGAGGGCGAGAGTCTCGTTGACGCGGCCACCATTCGCTGTTTCGCGCTGGACAGTTCATCGCTGTTCATCCAGGGCCCTCCTGGCACTGGCACTGGCACTGGCACTGGCACTGGCACTGGCACTGGCACTGGCACTGGCACTGGCACTGGCACTGGCACTGGCACTGGCACTGGCAAGGCCTATGCCTCGGCCCATGT
>CAUJJI010000036.1 GCA_963205265.1 Pseudomonadota bacterium | reverse complement strand
TGAACGTTGTCGTTGTTCAGGCCGTTGTTGCGGCCGTTGTAGCCGAACAGCAGGACTTCATGGGCTGCTTCGTTGAAGATCTCGTAGGTGGCCGGCTCGCCGAGCGACAGATTCTGGATCTGCACGGTCGGGGAAACCATGAACACGGTCTCTTCGCCGCTGTAGGCATTCTGCGTCAGCGTGAGCGAGTTGCCGGTCGACGACGCACCGACGCTGCCGGCTGCCGTATCATCGTCCATGAACGAATTGATGTAGGTAGCGAGGCGCGCCAGGAAGTTGGCCTGGATGTTTGCCTGGTTGTCGAACGGACCGTCTTCGTTGGCGATGATGTTGCCGTCGAGATCGACACCGACCTGCAGCGAGTAGGTCACACCGTTGACGGTGACCGTGACCTTGTCCTGCGTGGTCAGGTTGTCGAAGAAGATCGTGTACTGCTGGTCTTCCGCAAGGCGGGTGCCTTCCGGACCGAACGAGGCCACGAGGTCTTCGGCATAGCCGTCCTCGCCGAGGCTGATGTTCGAACCGAGAACCGCATCGTCGTCGCGACGCTCGCCGTCGGCACGATCTTCGTAGGCCGTGTAGATCAGGCGGTCGAAGGTCTGATCGGTTTCAGGCGCACCGACCGACTGCTTGAACACGAGGTTGCCGTTGGCGGGCACCTGGTCGTTGACGAAGGTGTAGCCGACCGGCGTGAACACGCGGCCCGACGGGTCGGTGATCGTGATCGTGTTGTCGCCGTTGAGGACCGCATTGAGGTTCGCGAGCGCCGGGGTGGCGTCGAGAGCCGCATTGAGGCCTGCGGTGAAGTTGGTGTAGGTGCTCTGCACGCCCGAGGTCAGATTGACGGTGTACTGCGTGCCGTTGAGCGCGAAGATGACGCCGTCGACCGGGAAGTCGGCGAGGTCCGGACGGTTGGTGTCGTCGAGGGTCAGCGTGAGCTTGGAGTTCGACGAAACGAGCTCGCCCACCTGGCCGAAGTCAGGCGACCAGAGCACGGCGCCGATAGCGTCGCTGGCCGAGGAACCGGAAACGCCGTCAGCGAAGGTGTCGAAGCGGCCGTCCTTGTTCGTATCCCAGTAGCGCGTACCGTAGCTCGATCCGTCGGCATTCGTGCCCTGGGCAATGAAGGTGCCCTGGCCGTTGGCCGTGACGAACGCGGCATCGACGCGATCCCACAGGTTGTCGGCACCGCCGGCAACGTCGCGCTCGCGCAGGATGATGTCGACACCATCCTCCGAAACGACCTGCGGCGTGTTGTTGATGGTCACGATCGAGCCGAAGCCGAAGATGAAGTCGTCGCTGCCGTCGCCACCCGAGAGGTAGTCGTCGCCTTCACGACCTTCGATCGTGTCGTCCCAATCGCCAGTCGAGGCGAACAGGTCGTTGTCGTTGTTGTCGC
This sequence comes from Pseudomonadota bacterium, assembly GCA_963205265.1. Taxonomy (GTDB): domain Bacteria; phylum Pseudomonadota; class Alphaproteobacteria; order Sphingomonadales; family Sphingomonadaceae; genus Novosphingobium. Next base: position 77,148 of record CAUJJI010000036.1, on the reverse strand, counting down.
CGCGCAGGTCCAGCGTGCCCTGGTAGCCGAGGTGGTTCTGCTGGTTGCGGAACTCGAGGTCGGTCGCCGGGTTGCCGCCGGTGGCGTAGTAGTCGATCGCGCCCATGCCGGAAGCGACGACGCTGTCCATGTTCGACACGTTGACGCGACCCGCACCGGAGTAGTTCGTCTGGTCCTGGGTGTTCGACGTGTCGGCGCCGCCGTAGCCGGCCGAGTTGCTCAGGCTCTGAGCAAGGAGGTCGAAGCGGAGCACGCCATCCTTGGTCATCTGAGCAGCGCTCTGCGTGCCGAGCGACTGGTTCGTCAGGTAGAGGACGTCATGGCTGTCGCCACCGTCGATGATGCCGCTGTCGGCCTCGAAGACGATCGAGTCATTGCCGTCGCCGCCATAGATCTTGTCCATGCCGTCGTTGACGATGCCGGCCGCATTCGGGTTGTTGAGGGCGTACCGGAGGTTACCGCCCATCAGCAGGTCGTCGCCCTCGTCACCATAGATGCGGTCGTTGTCGTAGCCGCCGATGATGATGTTGTTAGCTTCCGAACCTTCGACCAGCAGCTGCGCCGAGGTGCCGATGCCGACGTTCTCGCCGTTGACCTTCGTGCCGGCTTCGCCGACCGAGACGTCGAGGTCGTCGAGGAACCCATAGAGGTTACCCGAAGCGTCGAAGTTTTCCATGTCGTAGATCGCAGCATAGATCTGCGAGACCTGGTCTTCGGAGTAGACCGTACCGGCATTGCCTTCGCGCAGTTCGACGACGATCGGTTCTTCGTCGTCGGAGAATTCGCCGAGGAACCAGTCGCTGTCCTGCGAGCTGAACTGATAGCCGAAGTAGTCGTAGTAGTCGCCGAGGCTGGCCGAGGTGTCGTCGGCCGTGGTGCCGGCGTCGATGAACAGCGAATCGCCTTCGGCGAAGCTGAGCGTCGAGAAGTCGGCGAAGAAGAAGTCGGCGTTGCGGCCACCCGAGAGCATGTCGAGCGGACCGTCGACGTCGAAGTCAACGAGGCCCGGGAGCGTCTGCAGGAGCTGCTGCAGGAAGGCGACGAGCGGATCGCTGCTCGGCGCTTCGGGCAGAGTCGGCAGGACGCCGCCGCCAACGAGGAAGTCGTTGCCGATGCCGCCGAAGATCGTGTCGGCACCGAGGCCGCCGAGGACGATGTTGCCGTTGGTGTTGGTGCCGTCGCCACCGAAGCCGGTGCCGTCATGCAGCAGCGAGCCCAGGAAGTTCGACGTTGCATCGTAGTAGTTGGTGCGGTTGCGGACATAGGCATCGACGATCTCGAAGTCCTTGCCGTCGTCCAGCGTCGTCACGTTGACGCCCGAGCCGGCTTCGACACCGTTCAGGGCGATCACGCCGTCGCGGTTGAGGTCGAGGCCAGTGACCTGGTTGTTGTTCTTCGTGAGATCGACGCGGGCGTTGATGTTGCCGGTGATGTGCATCACGTCGGCGCCGGCTGCCGTGCCGGAAGTCAGGTTGAACAGGGCGCCTGCGCCGCTGCCGCCGTTGCCGTCGGCGATATCGACGCCGCCGGCCGTGATGATCTGGCTGCCGAGCAGGACGTTGCCGTTCGAGAAGATCAGCGAACGGTCAGCGTCGGCGAAGTGGACCGTCGTCCCGACGGTGCCGACCGGGATCGAGATGCTGGCGCCGTTGCTGGCGGTCAGGATCAGGCGCGAACCGACGAGCGTACCGGTGTACAGCCCGGCGTTGCCGGCGATGTCGACGACATCGCCGCCACGGTTGAACGAGGAGTCGAAGACCGCTTTGGCGTCTGCCGTGAGCTTGACGGTTTCGTTGCTGTTGGTGCCGACTACGTCGGTGCTGCCAAACCCGGCGACGGTGCCGAAGGTTTGACCTGCTTCAAGAAAAAGACGGGCCATTTGATTGCTCCCTGAGGATTCGGAAAAATTTGCCTGAGTATTTGCCGGATTACGCGAAAGTCATGAAGCTGAAGCCCACGGCCTGGACGGCGGATGCATAGTCCAGAACGAAGACCGAGCTGTTGAGTACGTTGTCGATGAGGATCAGGTTCACCGCTCCATTGCTTGCCTGATAGGAGATCGCCAGATCGTTGGGATCGGTGCCGGTGCTGAAGTTGTACTGAGCAGAGGTGGCACCGGTAACGACGATGCTGTCGTTGTTGGTGAAGTTGGTGATGAGGACGTCGGTGTCCTTGGTCGCGTCATCGGTGAACTTGAACTGGTCGCTTCCGGCGTTGATCGAGGCCGGGGTCGTCGAGTTCGGGCCGACCACGTCGATCGACTGCGTGACGATCGCCGGTCCGACCTGGATGTTGACGGTCTGCGATGCGGTGGCGCCAGCCTTGTCGGTGACGGTGACCACGAAGTTGTCGGCACCAGTGTAGCCGGCGTTCGGCGTGTAGGTGAACTTGCCGTCCGAAGCGCCGATGGTGACCGTGCCGTTGTCGGCCTGGTCGGCACCCGTCTTGACCGAGTAGGTCAGCGTGTCGCCGGCGTCGACGTCAGTGGCGGTCACGGTGCCGTTGGCGGCCGAGCCGGCAATGACGGAGACCGACTGCGAAGCCGCGGTGGTCGGAGCGTCGTTCACCGCCTTGACGGTGATGTCGACGGTCTGGTCGACCGCGGCGCCCTTGGCGTCGGTGACGGTGAAGACGACCTTGTCGCTGCCGTTGTAGTTGGCGTTCGGCGTGTAGACCAGGGTCTTGCCGTCGAGCGTGCCGTTGGCCGGACCGGTCTTCAGCGCGAGCGTGATCGCGTCACCTTCGGGGTCGGTGAAGTCCATGACGATCGTACCCTTGGTATCTTCGTCGATGGAAAGCGTCTTCGTGGTGGCCGCATTGGCGACCGGAGCGTCGTTGACCGCGGTGACGGTAACGTCGACCTTGATCGTGTCGGTGCCGCCCTGGCCGTCGTTGACGGTGACGACGAAGCTGTCGGCGCCGTTGTAGTTGGCGTTGGGCGTATAGGTGAACGCACCGTTGGCGCCACCGGTGACGGTGCCCTTGGTCGGAGCAGTGGTGACCGAGTAGGACAGCGGATCGTTGTCGGGGTCGGTTGCAGTCACCGTGACCGCAGCCGCGGTGTCTTCGTTGGTGGTGACTGCCTTCGAGTCGGCCGAGAAGGCCGGCGGATCGTTGCTGTTGCCGCCGCCGCCGCCTGCGAGCACGGCAACGCCGAGGCCGACGAGGCCGACAGCGCCGACCAGAAGGACAGTGCCGCCGGCACCGTCACCGTCGTCGCCGGTCGAGCCACCCGAATCCGACTGGAGCGTGGTGGTCAGCGAGGCAGATTCGCTAGCTGCGGCAGAAAGCGCACCAGCGAAGGAAAAATCGCCCGACAGCGTCGTATCCGACATCGAAGTGGGCAGGTGATCGGCCCGATCGGCCTGAATGACGTGGGTTGTGTTCGCCGCGTCCTGATCGTTGTCAGCTGCCGACTGCTCGTCCCGAGCCGGCTTCTGTTCGTCTGTCCGCTTTACCAATTTCTTGTTGCGAACAAGCTGCTTAGCATGGGCTACGGCCGCCGCCGGTACGACTGAATTGCTCATTTATTCCCCCAACATGGAAGCTAGCAGGGGAAAATCTGCTCCCTGCAGCTCGTGCGTTAACAAGCCCTTCGTGACTTTGCCAAGGCTATTATAGCCATAATGCCGCCATATCGGCGGAATGTTGGCAGTTTCACAATGTTACAGAGTCCGTTGGACTTAGTGCGCTCGGCTAGCGTGGAATCGTTGAAGAACTGTTGCCGCCAAGTGAAGAGAATCGGGCAGTTTTCGTCGGGGGTGTCGATCTCGGTGCTGCGATATTAGCTATCCGGCGGGGCATTTCGCCGGCCCTGCCGCTGCGAGGGACCCGCCAGCCGTTAACCATGTCGGGGGCTGGCGGGCCTGCTTTCAGGGGCTTAGCGTTCGGTCATTGCTTCACCGAAAGTCTTGTTGATCGGCTTGGTCAGGTACTTCCACACGGTGTTCCGGCCCGTCTGGATTTCGGCCGTCGCGGTCATGCCGGGAGAAATCTCGATTTTTTCGCCGGGCAGGTGCGGCTTCATCCTGCGGGTGTCGACCTTGATGTGGACGCGGTAGTAGCTGATGGCGCCGTTCGGGCCTTCTTCGACCAAGGTATCCGGGCTGATGTAGATGACTTTGCCGATCGCCGAGCCGTAGATCGACGAATCATAGGGATCGAACTTGACCGAGGCGCCCTGCCCAAGGCGGACGTAGGCGATGTCCTTGGGCGACATCTTGCACTCGAGGATGAGCTCCTCGCCGGTGGGGACGATGCTCATGACCTCGTCGCTCGCCCGCAGCACGCCGCCGACGGTCGTCAGGCGGATGTTCTTGACGATGCCGTTGACCGGCGCGCGAATCTTGGTGTCGCGCAAGGCGTCGCTGCGCTGGGCGAGGATCTCGCGGGCCGTCACCAGGTCCTCCTGGGTCTTGGTATATTCGGCCTGGAGATCCTGCAGGTACTTGTTGCGAATGTTGACGATCTGCGACCTGATGTCGTTCACGCCGCGCTGCAGGCGCAGCACGTCGGTCCGTGCCACGTCGCCCCTCTCGAGCAGAGGCGCGTTCATGTCGAGCTCCTGCTTGGCCAGAGCCAGCATCTGCTCGCCGGCGTTGATCTGGTCGTTCAGGGCCTGGCGGCGCTTGTTGTAGAGCATCGTCTGGTTGGCGACGAATTCGGGGAATTCCTGGACCTCGGGCGGGAACGAGAGCGGACGGTCGAACAGCTCGGCGTTGATTCGCGACATCGCCGACAGCAGCGAGGCCACCTTGCCGCGGGCTTCGCCCACGGCCGCGACCAGCTTCACGTCGTCCAGCTCGACCAGCAGCTCGCCCTGCCGCACCGAATCGCCTTCGCGGACGTGGATCTTCTGGATCTGCCCGCCGTCGGTGGTCTGGATGAGCTGGATGCGGCCGGTGGGAATGATCTGCCCGGGCGCGCGGCTGACCTGATCCAGCTCTGCCCAGAACGACCAGGTGACGGCGACCACGAGGAACAGCACGATGCCGACGATCACGCCCGTCGACTGGCTCATCCAGCCGCCGCGGAATTTGGACGGGTTGCTCACGCGTTCGCTCCTACTGGCGTGGTTGGGCCTGCATCGGCAGGCTGTTGGACGGTCTGCGGCCGCTGCAGCCGCTTCAGCACCTCGCCAGTCGGCCCGTCGATGACGATCTGGCCGTTGGCGACCAGCATCAGCCGCTGGACGATTCCGACCAGCTGGATCTTGTGGGTCACGAAGATGAGCGTGGTATCGGGCGAAAGCCGTTCCTGCAGAGTCCGCAGCACGAGGGCCTCGGTATCGACATCGAGGTTGGCGGTCGGCTCGTCGAGCAGCAGCAGCTTGGGCTCGGCGAGCAGGATCCTGGTCAGGCCGGTCAGCACGCGCTGGCCGCCCGACAGCCCTCGGCCACCTTCGGAGATCGGCAGGTCGAGACCGCGCGGGTGGGCGGTGATCATCGACGCCAGGCCGGTCTTCTCGGCAATCTCCATGATTCGGTCGTCACCCGGATCGGGGAGGCCGAGCAGCAGGTTGTCGCGCAGGCTGCCGTTCACCAGGCGGTAGTCCTGAGGCAGGTAGCCGATGTGATGGCGCAGCACGTCGTCGGCGACTTGCGACATGTCGAGGCGGTCGATCAGGATCTGCCCCTGGCCCGGCGCGAACAGCCCGGACATCAGCTTGAGCATGGTCGATTTCCCCGAGCCGACGCCGCCGATGATGCCGATCCGCTCGCCTGCGGCGATTTCCAGCTTCGGGATCTCGACCCCGGAGCGGGCGCCGGGATAGGCGAACATGACATTGTTGAAGCTGAGGCTGGAGCCCAGCCGATTCGGCCGCAGCAGCTCGACGTCGTGGGGACGGTCGGGCGGCAGGGCGAGAATCCCGTCCAGCATCTGCAGCGACGAGCGCGCATAGCTCCATTGCACGAGCATGGTGGGCAACTGGCCGATCAGCGGCCCGTTGACGCGGCCGGCGATGATCGAGCAGGCAATGAGCGCGCCCATCGTGATCTTGTTCTCGTAGACCTCGATAGCGCCCCAGGCGATCAGGCAGACATAGCTGATCTGCTGCATGGTGCCGAAGATCGACCCGGCCATCGCCTGCAGCTTGCGGACCGGCAGCTCGGACGCGTGCAGTTCGTCGAGCAGCTTGTTCCAGCGGCTGAGAAGATACCATTGCCCGCGGTTGGCCTTCATGGTCTCGGCCGCATCGAGCGCTTCGACCAGCAGGCCGTTCTTGCGGTAGCTGCTCATCTGCGCAGCCTTGGTGTCTTCCCGGATGAGGTGGGCGAACAGCAGGGCCAGCCCGATGGCGATCGGGAACGCGATCGCCATGACGATGGCGATGGGGCCACCGAGCAGGGCGATGACGATGATGAACAGGATGGCGAACGGCAGGTCGGCGAATGCGAAAAGCACGCCCGACGACATCACCGCGCGCACCTGTTCCAGGCCGCGCAACTGCGCCGCCATGGTGCCTACGGAAGGGGGCCGCGCATCGAGCCGCACTTCGGCGGCGCGCGAGAAGAAATATTCCGATACTTCCGCGTCGATCTCGGCCGATTCCCATTCCAGCATCGTCGAGCGGACGACGCGCAAGGCGAAGTCGAAGAGCAGTGCGACGATGACGCCGATCGCGAGCACCCACAGCGTCGAGAAGGCGCCGCGGGGAACCACGCGGTCGTAGACCTGCATCGAGTACAGGCTCGTCGCCAGCGAGATCAGGTTGACCACGACGGTCGCGAGGATCGCCAGCATGAGGACGTGCTTGCGGCGGAAGACCGCCGTCTTGAATACGGCCATCGCATTGGCGAACTGCTGGCGGCCGGCCGGCAGCGGGATCGTGATGTCGAAAAGCTGCGACTGGTCGGCATCCTGCCACGGCGTGCTGAGGCCGTTCTTGAGGACGCGGATGCGGTTGTCGCTTTCCATGCGCTCCGCCACGCCCCAGCCGTGGGCGGGATGATAGACGACCAGCGGAAATTCGTGCGGGCGCGCCAGCTCGCCGTAGGGCATGGCGGCGGGCCAGCCGATCGCCTCGCAATAGAGGTTCAGTGCATCGACGTCTTCGCGACCGATGTCCTTGGCGGCGTCGGCCCAGTCGGGGCGCAAGTCGATCCGGCGCAAGCGCGCGAGATCTGCGATGGTCGAGAGAATAGCGTTGGCCACGTTATTTTTGCCCCGTCATAGGAATCTGGGTTGCCGGCTGTTGGTTTGCCGCAGTGCTGAGGTCCGGCTGTTCCGAACCAACGAATTCCGGTCGCCATCGGCCGCTCCGCAGCAGCAGCCGCACGGCCGCCGCTTGCGCCGACACTTCGGCGTCGCTCTTGCCGATCTGCGCATTCACGGCCTCGCGCAGCGCGTTCATCACGTCCAGCCACGAGCGGCGGCCGGCGATGAACTGGCGCGTGTAGCTTTCGCTCACGCGGGCGGCCGTGTCCGAGGCGCGAGTCGAGATCGACGCGCGGGCCTTCGAGGAATCGTATTCGATGAGGTCGGCGGCGACGTCACGGCGCAGCTGCTGCTCGGCCTGCCGGCGATTCTCCAGCGCCGACTGGATGCGCAGCCGCGCGCTGTTGATCTCGGACACCTGGCTCAGGCCGCCGGTCGTCTGAGCCCGCACCACGACGCCGACGCGGCTGCCGAAGACATTGTCGTAGGAATATTGCGCGTTGACCTGCGGCAGGATCGAAGCCTTCCTGGCATCGAGTTCCGCGCGGGCGACGTCCGCCTGGGCGCTGAGGCGGCGCAGGTTGGGGTCGAAAGCCGCGGCCTGATTTTCGAAAGCCTCGCGATCGGGCAGTTCCAGCTGCGGATTGTAGAGCGGAATGGGCCCGAGATCGTAGGACGGGTCGGCGACGAGTTCGGCCATCACGCGCAAGGCGGTCTCGCGCTGCGAGCGCGCATTGGTATATTCCTGTTCGATCTGCGCGGCGCGGGACCGCGCCAGCTCCAGATCGGCCAGCGGGCTGACTTCCTGCTGCACGCGGCGCTCCATCGTCTCGACGAGGCGCTGGTGCTCCCGCAGGCTGTCCGCCAGCAGTTGCTCGCGCTGGGTGAGCGCGGCGATCTGGAAATAGGTCTGCGACGTGGTCACGGCCAATTGCTCGACCGTCGCCACGTATTCGGCAGAGGTGGCGTCCTCCGAAGCCTTGGCGCGGCGGATGTTCGAGCGAATCCGGCCGCCGGTCCAGATCGGCGATTCCACGATGAGCTGCGGATCGGGATTCACATCCGAATCGAGGTAGGCGAGATTGCCGGAAAGCGAGGGAAAGCGCAGCCACTTGGCCGCCTTCACGTCGGATGAGGCGGCCCGCAGCGCTGCGCGGCCCGACTTGACCGAGGGATAGTTGCGGGTGACGATATTGATCGCCGCCTCGAGCGACGGTGGAACCTCGCGCGGCGCCTCCGGCCAGGCGATCTCGGCCAGCTCGCCGTGCTCGACCTTCGGCGACGGTGGGCCGAAGAGCGGCACGCCCTCGACAGCCGAGTCGGCCGGCGGGCCGACGAGGTCCATCGACTTTGCCGGCTTTGCATGCTCGCGCTCGACATCGGCGCGGCTGCGCGTGATGATGATCCCATTGTGCGGCCCTGCATCGTCCTCGGACCGCGCTTCCGCGCTGACCGGGGTCGCCACGACGGCAGCAGCCGCGAGCGCCGCCCAGGCAATCAAGCGCGTTCGCCCGCAGGGAAGGTCAATGTCGTTGGAGTCGGTCAAGCTGGCCATCCTGGAAGTGCGAAATTGCTGCGAATTTAGGTTTGGGCGGGAGCCATGGGCGCCGACGGATGGAGACTGAGCCGGCGGACCCGCTGGTCCTGCTCGTCCTTCACCGTGTCGACGATCCCTGCCTGCCGAAGCCGCTCGAGCACGGCGTAGAACCCGCGGTACGAGGTTCCCGCCACTTGCATCGCCGTGGTCACCGACACCGGTCCATTCAGCTTCAGATGGATCAGCACGCGCGCCTCCGGCGTAAGCAGGCGAATGTTCCTTTGCTGGTGAAGGGTCGCATCGAGTTCCAGCAGGTCCAGCCAGACGCGCACGGCGGGATCAGCGGTCGCCGACTGCCGACCGTCCTGAGCCTCTCCGGCCTCGTCATGAGCCGGTCCAGCAGCTGTGAAACCCGAATTTTCCACTAACCCCCTGCAAGATTTACCTGCAAATTCCGCATGCAATTAGCACAAGGATTCAGAATTGCATGGCGAACTAGCGCCATTTTGGCACCATGCCCGCTGAACCGCGGACTTGCCCCGTTGCTGGCGCTCATGAAGCGACGCAGGCGGCCCTATAATTGGCCGATCCGGGCTCCGCCATGCCGAAACGGGATAATCTTCAGCAATCTTGATGTTCTCGCCCGAGCTCCTGCGATCTCAGAAGAAGGGGACACTGCAACGACCGCCCCAACACCGCTCCGGCAAAGGAACAATGCCAGGGAAGACACGGTAAAATGTTTATTCCCAGAACCTTACCCGTTCCGAGTACTCCGGAAAGGGCCTAGCCCCGCATGCTAAAGCTCTTCGTTGCGGGCTGTTGCGGCCGCGATCGACCGCCCGCATCGCGGCCCGGACTGTCGTGCACGCAGCACAGCCTGACGATAACTCGCGTGAGTTGGTGGCAATTTGGTTTTTTCGAGTTATAGCTACGCACGGTTTTCCGGCACTTTTCGAAGCAGTCGCGGAAACTGACGCCAAATTGGCGGCAATGCCATAGGTGGGATGGCTATGCCCCGATTTCCGATTGGCACGTCCAATGGGGGGAACGGTTCGGCTGGGCACCCACGTTGAAAGGAGTACGTGGATGGCTAGCCAGGCGCTGGTGACACCGTTGCACGAACAAGCGGCCGCGGCCGAGATCCTGATGCCTTCCGTGCTGGTGATCGACGACGATCCGCACTGCGTTACCCATTGCGCCACGATGCTCGAGGACCTGGGCTATCGTCACCACTGCGCGACTACCGCGCGCGAAGCGCTCGAGCACATCGGCCGCGACCCGACCATCCAGATCATGCTCGCGGACATGCAGATGCCGTCGATGGACGGTTTCGTCCTGATCGAAGAGGCGCGTGCCCGGATCAGCGGCAGCAAGCCGATCGCCGCGATCATGCTGACCGAGAGACTGACCGCCGAACTCGCCATCAAGGGGCTGCACGTCGAAGCGGTGGACCTGCTGTGCAAGCCCCTCGACTTCGATGCCTATTCCATGGCCCTGCGCCGGGCGATGCGCTATCTCAGCGCCCGCCGGCCGAGCGCGGACGGCGCCAGCATGTCCAGCTTCAGCCAGCAACTGGCCAGGCTCGTCTCGGTGCTCGAAGGAAAGTCGCTCGAGCCGAAGCTCGACGGCAAGCTGACCGACAAGGAAATCGGCGCGACGCTGCGCACGATCATCGCTTCGCGAAGCTTGCGCAGCCGCTTCTTCCCGAGCGAACTGTTCGCCGATCCGGCATGGGACATCCTGCTGGATCTCACCCGCGCCAAGCTCGACGGTCAGCAGGTGTCGGTCTCCAGCGTCTGCATAGCCGCCTCCGTGCCGATGAGCACGGCGCTGCGCTGGGTCCGCCAGATGGTCGATGCCGGCCTCCTGCGCCGCTGGACGGACCCGAAGGATCGCAGGCGCGACCTCATCGCGCTGACCGACACGACTGCGGGGCACATGGGCGAATATCTCGGCGCCGTGCACGCGATGCTTCAGAAGATCTGATCGAAGTAGTCCTGCATTCGCACCGGCGTCACGCCGGGCGTCACTGCCCCTGCGGCTGCGGTACGGCCGGTGCCGAGCCGGCACCGGCCTGCTGGGCATCCTGCTGAGCGCGCTGGCGGGCCTCATATTCCTTTTCGACCTGTTCGACGCGCGCCTGGGTATCCGCTGCCTCGGCATCGATCGTCGAGAGCCGCTTGGCACGCTCGGCGGCGATCAGTTCGCCGAACTTGACGTTCGCGCCCGAGCCCTTTTCCGCATAGGCCTTGTCGATGAGCTGCGAGAGGCAGCCGGTCGAACCGCCCGGCCCGACCGGCGAGCAGCTGAGGACGCCTTGCCGCCCGACCGTCTCGTAGGCGATCACGCGATTGCTCCAGGCGTCGTTCTGCGGCGATTGCGAACCGCGGAGCGGCTCGGGAATGCGGAAGCGCTCCGCTTCGTCCTTGCGCGCGCAGACGGTAATCTCGTCTTCCCTGGCCGACTGCGGGCAGGGATCGTTGCCGTAGACGATGAGCTGATTGATCCGCTCGCCGCTGTCGCCTTGCGCCAGAGCGGGCGAAGCGAAAGTCAGCCCCGAGACCACGGCGAGAGATGCGGCCATTGCGATGCGCTTCACGACGAGACTCCTTGCGCTGACTGGAACACGGCATTTTTGAAAGGCGGATATAGGACGGGCCGCCTGTGAATGATAGCTGAAGCCGGGCGTCAGATCCGCTCTGAAAGCCTGATGGCCACCCGGCAGCCCAATCGAATCGCGCCCGACAGCAGCGGATAGGCAGGCGCCCGTTCCGCGCCTGCCGCCAAGGCGGCGTCGCGGTGCGCCCGCTCGTCGGTGCGGAACGCGTCGATCATCGAGGCAAGCTTGGGATCGTCCTCCCCGAGCTCCTCGAGCTGTCGCGTATAATGGCGGTCGATTTCCTCCTCGATCGCAGCGGTGCAGGCCATGGCCGCTTCGGGCCCGAGCAATGCCGTTGCCGCGCCCAACGCATAGCCGGCAACCGACCACAGGGGCTGCAGCGCCGTCGGCCTGGAGCCGCGCTCCACCATCAGCGCGTCGAAACGCTCGCGATGCGCCGCTTCCTGTGCCGCCATCGCAGCGATCTCGCCCGAATGCGGAGCCCGGGCGCCCATGACGGCCAGCTGCCCGGCGTAGATCCGCGTCGCGCCGTATTCGCCGGCCTGGTCGACCCGAAGCATGCGGTCGGACGGAGATTCGCTCATCGTGGCGCCTTCCTGTCGCGGGCGAGCAGCCTGAAGATCAGCAGCGCCGCCCCGCACGAGATCAGGAAGTTCCAGCCCGCCAGCGAAATCCCGAAGAGGCTCCAGGGTGCGACGTCGCAGCGGACCAGCGGGGCATCGAGGATCGCTGCCAGCGGGTCGTCCGCTCCAGCGGTCGAGGTGGTCGTGCAGGCGGTAACCCCCTCCCACCAGCCATATTCCACGCCTGCATGGAAACCGCCGATCACACCCGAAATGCCGATCGCCAGCGCCGCCAGCGCGACCAATGTCTCGGCTCTCGGCCACTTGAACGCGGCCAAGGCGAGGACCAGCGCGGCAAAGTGCGGGTAGCGCTGCCACCAGCACATCTCGCAGGGCGGCAAGCCGAAACCCAGCTGCGCAACATAGGCGCCGCCGAGCAGCGCGGCAGGAGTCGCCAGAGCAAGGACCCGCGCGAGGCGTCCGCCATCCATAGCCGTGACGTCCCGCCTCAGGGCCGATGGGCCGTGCGGAGCGCCGGTGCCCCGGTGCGACGCAAGGTCTGGACGGCGTAGTAGAGCTGGAAGTCCTCGATGCCCTTCGCCTTCAGTTCTTCGGCGGTCATCTTGAAGCGGGGATCGTCCTGCTTGTCGGTTTCGAGCTGCTTGTCCTCGATGCCGATCTCGTTGATCAGATGGCCGCGCAGGTCCGATTCGCGCAGCGCCTGGGTCGCCCGCAGGCGCGCGTCGGGGTCGGAAAGCTGCGGCACGCGAATATCGGGCTCGATCCCGCCTTCCTGCACCGACCGGCCCGAAGGCGTGAAATAGCGCGCGGTGGTGAGCTTCACGGCGCTGTTGCGATCCAGCTGGATCAGCGACTGCACGCTGCCCTTGCCGAAGCTGCGCTCGCCCATGACGACGGCGCGGTGCTGGTCCTGCAGAGCGCCGGCGACGATCTCCGAAGCCGAGGCGCTGCCCGCATCGATCAGCACGACCACCGGAATGCCGCGAGCGGCATCGCCCTTGAACATGGTCTCGGCGCGGTAATACTCGTTCTCGCTGGCAATCCGGCCGCGCTGCGACACGATGTCGCCGGCAGTCAGGAAGAGGTCGGACAGCGCCACCGCCTCGTCGAGCGAGCCGCCCGGATTCGAACGCAGGTCCAGCACGAGTCCGGTGAGCCGGTTGCCGGCCTGCTGCTTGAGCGACTGCAGGGCCTTGTTGACGTCATTGCCGACGTCGCGAGAGAACTCGTTGACGGTGATCACGCCGACCGTGCCCTCGAGCTTGGCGGTCACCGGCTCGAGCTCGATGACGCCGCGCGTCACGGTAACGTCGAACGGCTGCTCGCGGCCGGGCCGATAGATCGTCAGTCGGATCGCGGTCCCGGCCTCGCCCCGCATCTTGGCGACAGCCTCGTCGAGATCGCGGTCATAGTAGAGCACGCCGTCGAGATGGGTGATGTAATCCCCGGCCTTGAGGCCCGCCTTTTCCGCCGGGCTGCCACGGAACGGCGAAACGATCTTCACCGCGCCGTCGTCCATCACCACCGAGAGGCCGAGACCCGTATAGCTGCCGTCGATCATCGTCTCGAGCCGCTGCAGCGAGGCGCCGTCGAGATAGCTCGAGTGCGGATCGAGGCTGGCCAGCATGCCTTCGATCGCTCCCTTCAGCAGCTTGTTGTCGTCGACGGGATCGACGTAGTTGGCCTTCACCAACTGGTAGATCGCCACCAGCTTGCCGAACTGGGGGCCCGACCGCGCGTCGACCGCTGCCAGGCCGGCAGTCGTCGCCGGCAGCAGCGCCACGGCAGTGACCAGCAGCGCGGCGCGGGTGAGAGAAGCAAGTTTCATCGGCTATGCGTGCCTTTCGCGTAATTCAGCAGCTTTTACCGCGCTCTGCCGGGGAAAGCCAGTTGCGCGTTCCCTGCAGATGGGGCGGAAGGCTGCAGCCGCAAGCGTCAGAGCGCTTTCACATATTGCAGCGGATTGACCGGCTCGCCGTCGCGGCGCAGTTCGACGGTGACGAGCGGCGTACCGGGCCCAGCGACGCCGAGCGGCGAGCCGCCGACCAGTTGTTCCCCGACCTGGGCATCAAGCTGGGCAAGGCCTGTCACCAATGTCGTCCAGCCGCCGCCATGCTCGATGATGACGATCCGGCCATAGCCGCGATAGGGTGCAGCGAAGGCGACCCGGCCGGGGGCGGGGGCGACCACTTGCGCGCCCGGCCGGGTGGCCAGCACCAGGCCTTGCGACTGCGGGCGGTTGCCGGTGGTGTCGCCGAAGCCGGTAACCAGGCGTCCCGCCACCGGCAGGATGTAGGACAGGGCGGCGGCGGCCTCTCGATCGTCCGGCTGGACCGAACCGACCTGCGCCGCTTCCGGCCGCGCCGGCCGCATGACCGGTCCAGGCAGGCGCGCCAGCGTTTCACGCAGTTCACCGGCTTTGCCGAGATCCGAAACGAGCGAGCCCAGATCGCGCGCCTGCTCGGCCAGCGCCAGCGCGCGCTCTGCCTCGCGGTCGGCGCTGCCGGTGACGGCGCGGGACAGCAGGCGCTGCCGCGTTTCCAGCGCCAGCAGCTCCTGCCGCTTGGCTTTCAATTCGCCCTCGCTGGCTTGCAGCCGCCGGGCTGCCAGGCGTGCGCGGCGCTCGAGCGCCTTGCCGCGTTCGATCTCTGCCTTGAGCGCGGCTGTGCGGCGCTCGACTTCCGGCAGCAGCGTTGCCAGCAAGGCGCGCATGTACATGGTGTCGCGAACCGAGCCGGGCCGCAGCAGTGCCAGCACCGGAGGGCGTCGCGACAGCCGCTGCAGCGCCGCGGTCAGCCTTACCAGCGGTCGCTGGCGCTCGGCCAGCCGGACGGCGAGCTGTCGACGCGCTGTCGCGATCAGTCGTATGTTCGCCTCATGGCCGGCGATGTCCGCCTCGGCCTGCTGGATGCGAGCTGCAAGGGCCGCAGCTTCGCGAGCGGTCCTTTCGGCGGATTCGGTCACCCGCGCCGCGTCGGCTTCCAGCTGCTGGGCCCTGGCGCTCGCGGCCCTGCCTTGCGCCTGCGCATCGGCGAGAGCACGGCGGGCCCTTGTCGCATCGTCGTAGATCGGCGCCTGTTGCGCGACGGCCGAGGCCACGGCCAGACAGGTCGTTGCCAGAATAGTGACAAGGGCGAGGCGCAGTGTGGATGTCATGCACCTCTTCTTAACCCGATCGGTGATAGGGGTGACCAGCCAAAATGCTGGTCGCCCGCCACAATTGCTCGACGAGCAATGCCCGCGCCAGCAAATGCGGCCAGGTCATGGCGCCGAAGGCTAGCAAAAGGTCCGCTTCCTGGCGCGCCTTCTCGCCATGACCATCCGCCGCACCGAGGACGAAGCGCGTCTCACGGACGCCCTCGTCTCGCCAGCGGCCGAGCAGATCGGCGAACTGTTCGGAACTCATGATCTTCCCCCGCTCGTCCAGCAGCACGTTGCGCGCCGGCGCCAATACCGGCGGCGGCACCCGGCCGCCGCTTTCCGGCAGTTCGGTGAGCTTGAAGGGCCAAGCAATGCGCTTGGCATAGCGCTCGACGAGTTCGGCCTCTGGCGATCGGCCGATCTTGCCGCGCGCGATCACATGGAGCTGCATGGTCGAGCCTCAGGTTCGGACCGGTCCCGAGGCGGGACAGGTCCGGAAACGCGTTCGGGGCAAAGGACGCCGCAGCGGGTACCGGATCAGGCCGCGCCGGCAGCGGCCGGAGCGTCGCCGAATGCCCACATCCGCTCGAGATTGTAGAAACTGCGCACCTCGGGGCGGAAGAGATGGACGATGACGTCGCCGGCATCCACCAGAACCCAGTCTGCGGCAGGCAGGCCCTCGATGCGCGGCGGGCCGAAGCCAGCATGCTTGATGCGCTCGGCCAGCTTCTGCGCCAGGGCGGTCACCTGGCGAGTCGAGCGGCCCGAAGCAATGACCATGTGATCGGCGATTGCCGTCTTGCCTTCCAGCGGGATGGATACGATGTCCTGCGCCTGATCGTCGTCGAGCGATTGCAGCACCAAAGCGTGCAGCGAGCCGGGCTCGCAAGCGATGGGCGGGGCGGCGGGGCCGGTGGCGGCCGGCTGAAGATGCGCCTGGTTCATGTAGGTCGAAAAAGCTCCTGTGCACAGAGATTCGGATAGATGGGCGGTGTGTTCTGAAAATCAATCGGCGGGCTGGCCGGCATCGGGCGCAACGTGGCGCCCCGGTCGAGCGAAGCCGGGGCCCCGCTCACAGGCTATCCGCAGCTATTGAATGGTGCGTCACCCCATCGCGCAAGCCGGCCGCCGAGAAGCGGCTTGCCCAGTGCGGATCGGCCTGGCGGATCGCCGTCGCCGAACGCGGATCGGGATCGAAACGCAATAACACCAGCGCCGGAGCGCTCCATTCCTTCCGGTTGCGAAGTCCAGCGGCAGTCGTCCGGAAACGCCTGAGCCAGGCCATCGCGGGGCTCGCGAAGGCAGCCGCATCATAGCCCGGCCGGGCGATCACCGCAATCGGCATGATTCGCGCGATGCCGCGCCAGTCCCTCCAGCGACTGAACTGTGCGAGATTATCTGCCCCCATCAGCCACACGAATCGACGCCGCGGCCAGCGGCGGCGCAGCATCCGCAGCGTATCGACCGTGTAGCGCGTGCCCAGCTCGCGCTCCATCGCGGTGACACGGATCCTCGCACGGCGTGCCTGCATCCGCGCCGCCGCGAGGCGGCTGGGGAGCGGCGCCATGCCGGCGGCCGGCTTGAGCGGATTGCCGGGGGAAACCAGCCACCACGTCTCGTCGAGCCCGAGCGCTGCCATGGCGAACTGCGTGATCCGCCGGTGCGCGCGATGCGCCGGGTTGAAGCTGCCGCCGAGAAGCCCGGTGCGCAGGCCCTGCCCGGTCACCCCGAAGCGCTCACTGCGGCCGCCGCCGGGGGGAACCCCTGCCGCCGTCACCGGCCTGGCGTCCGATCATCCAGCCGGGATATTCCGGCGGCAGCGCGCTCAGCCTGTCGAGTTCGGCCAATTCGCCCGCTGTCAGCGCGACGTCGCAGGCGGCGATATTGTCGGCAAGCTGGTCCGTCCGCTTGGCACCGACGATCACCGAGGTCACCGCGTCCTGGTGCAGCAGCCAGGACAGCGCGATCTGCGCAATGCTTCCGCTGCGGGCCTCTGCCATCGGCGCCATCGCCTCGATCAGCGCCTCGGCACGGTCGAGATCGACCGGTGGGAAGTCGAAGCTGGCGCGACGACCCTCGCCACGGTTGCCGTCCTTGCCGAGCCGGTACTTGCCCGACAGCAATCCGCCGGCGAGCGGGCTCCAGGCGAGCAGGCCAAGCCCCTCGCTTGCCAGCATCGGCACGATCTCGCGCTCGAGATCCCGGCCTGCGACGGTGTAATAGGCCTGCACGCTCACGAACTTGTCGAAGCCGCGCCGTTCGGCAATGCCCAGCGCCTTGGCGATCTGCCAGGCCGCCCAGTTGGACACGCCGATATAGCGGGCGCGGCCGGACCGGACGATGTCCTCCAGGGCGCGCAGCGTCTCCTCGACCGGCGTGCCGGCATCCCAGGCGTGAATCTGGTAGAGATCGACATGGTCGAGCTGCAGGCGCTTCAGGCTGGCGTCGATCTGCTGCAACAGGTGATAGCGGTTGGCGCCGCCGTCGTTGGGCCCCTCGCCCATGCGCGCGGCCGCCTTGGTCGCGACGATCACGTCGGAACGCCGGATGCCGAGGTCATTGAGCGCCTTGCCGGTGAAGCTCTCCGACTGGCCGAGCGTGTAGATGTTGGCAGTGTCGAGGAAATTGATGCCGGCGTCGATGGCCTGGCGGACGAGGGCGGTGGACGCCGCCTGGTCGAGCCCGGCGATCGCCGAGAAGCGGCTCGGCTGGTCGCCGAAGGTCATCGTGCCGAGGCAGAGTTCCGAAACCAGCAGTCCGGTGGAGCCGAGAGGGTTGTAGCGCATCGGAGAGTCCTTTCCTCGCGCCGACCATGCGCGAGCGGCGCGGGCGAAGGCAAGCGCCGATGCCGCCCGCAGGCGGGCCGGTCTGCCATAGGGGTATCGCGCAGGTGCTAGGGCCGGACCTGGCCCGTACCGCGCACCTGCCACTTGTAGGTCGTCAGACCTTCGAGCGCGACCGGGCCGCGAGCGTGGAGGCGGCCCGTGGCAATGCCGATTTCGGCGCCGAGGCCGAATTCGCCGCCGTCGGCGAATTGCGTCGAAGCGTTGACCATGACGATCGCGCTGTCCACCTCGTTGAGGAAGCGCTCTGCCGCCACGGCATCGGCAGTCACGATCGCGTCGGTATGATGCGAACTGTGCCGATCGATGTGATCGAGCGCTGCCTCGAGCCCGTCGACCACTGCAACCGAGAGGATCGCGTCGAGATATTCGGTGTCCCAGTCATTGGCACCGGCCGGAAGGATGCGCTTGTCGAGCGAGCACGCCCGCGCATCGCCGCGCAACTCGCAGCCGGCGTCAAGCAGCGCCGCGACCACTTCCGCCGAGGCCGGGAAACGGGCGTCGAGCAGCAGCGTCTCCATCGCACCGCAGATGCCGGTGCGCCGCATCTTGGCGTTGAGCGCGATCGTCCGGGCCATCGCCGGATCTGCCGCAGCGTGGATGTAGGTGTGGCAGATGCCGTCGAGATGGGCGAGCACCGGTACGCGCGCATCGGCTTGCACCCGGGCGACCAGGCTCTTGCCGCCGCGCGGTACGATCATGTCGATCAGCCCGGCCGCGGCCAGCATCGCGCCGACGACGGCGCGGTCCTGCGAGGGCACCAACTGGATCGCGTCGACCGGAGCGCCCGCGGCGTCAAGGCCGCGCACCAGCGCCGCGTGGATTGCGCGGTTGGAATGGACCGCCTCGCTGCCGCCACGCAGCAGCACGGCATTGCCCGAGCGGAAGCAGAGCGCTGCGGCATCGGCTGTGACATTCGGCCGGCTCTCGTAGATGATGCCGATCAGCCCTACCGGCACGCGCACGCGCGACAGGAGGAGGCCGTTCGGCCGCTCGCTGCGGTCGATCACCTGCCCCACCGGGTCGGGCAATGCGGCAACCTGCTCGACCGCCGCGGCTATGCCGGCCAGCCGCGCCGGATCGAGCATGAGCCGGTCGAGCATCGCCTTGGTCAGGCCATTGGCCTCCCCCGCGGCCAGATCGCGGGCGTTTGCGACGAGGATGTCGCTTTCGGCTTCGCGTAGCGATCGCGCCGCAGCGCGCAGCGCCGCCGCCTTTTCCTCAGCGCTCATTTGCGCCAGCACGCGCTGGGCGGCACGACCGGCCAGCGCCAGCCGCTCGACCAGGGCCTCGGGCGAAATCTCGACAAGAGTCTGTACGGACATGGAGCGCCGACTAGCACCGGAAGCCCGCCCTGTCACCGACCGCATTTCTGCGCCTGGCGTGAATCGCACGCCGAGGGGTAACTTGCCTGCATTATCGCTTTGCAGAACCTTTCCCGATCCCGCATTCGCTTCGTCGCGTCTCTATTTCGACTCAGCGCGAATCGAGCCCAGCGATTCGCCTCCTCACCTGCTTCCTGCTAGCCGCCACGCCATTCGGGAAGGCAAGCAAGAGCAAGCGGGGTCAATTTGAAAAGCAAGGACGCTGGCGGCTTGATGGACCGCTTGCGGACCCATTTCCCCGATCGCGAATTCTTCATGCGATCGCAGGGCCAGGTCCGCTTTATCAAGGTATCGTCTCGCTTGCAGATCGCAGCAGCGGCGACTGTCGCCCTGCTGCTGGCTGCCTGGTGCGTGACCATGGCCTCGATGGCGATCTCGCAGTATTCCGCCACCCGTGACCGACTCGCCCTGCTCAACCGCGAAGCAGAGGTGGCGAAATCGGAAAGCCGTGTTTCCGCCTATCGCAAGAACCTCGATGCCGTCGCTTCCGATCTCGAGAAGCGGCAGGACTTCATCGAGAACATGGCCGATACCTATTTCGGCGACCTGCCGCAGGACAGGAAGCCGGGCGAAACCGTTTCCGACAGCCGCGAGGAAGCGGCGCGCACGGTCAACAAGGTCAGCCTCGCCGTTCCGGAAGCCCGCGGCCTTGCCGAAGCCGAAGCGCGCCAGCTCGCCTTCGTCGAGCGCCTGACCCGATTCGCCGACCGCCGATCTGCCAAAGCCGCGCAGGCGATCAGCAAGCTCGGACTCAATCCCGGGACGATCCTCGCTGCATTCGACGACCGCAGCGCCCAGGGTGGTCCGCTGTTCCGCCTCGCCACGTCCGCAGACGGATCGCTCGACCCCCGCTTCGAGCGCCTCGGCCTCAGCCTCGCGCGGATGAGCGCGCTGGAACGCGGGCTTGCCGGCATCCCGCAGGTCCTGCCGGCGAGCCAGAACTACATCTCTTCCGGATTCGGCTACCGTTCCGACCCCTTCACCGGCGGTGCGGCGTTCCATGCCGGGCTCGATTTCAAGGGGCCGATCGGCGCACCGATCTATGCCGCGGCCAAGGGAACGGTCAGCTTCGTCGGCCAGCGTCAGGGCTACGGCAACTGCATCGAGATCGACCACGGCAACGGGCTGATGACGCGCTATGCGCACATGTCGCGCTTTCTCGCCCAGCCGGGCCAACAGGTCGCACCCGGCACGGTCATCGGCGCGATCGGGAATTCCGGCCGCTCGACGGGCCCGCATCTCCACTTCGAAGTCCGCATCCACGACCGCCCCGTCAATCCGAGACCCTTCCTGGAGGCCGCGCCCGATGTTCTCGAAGAAACCCGCACCGGAGACTAGAACCATGTCCAGCCGGGCAAGCGCCAGCAGAGCAAGCGGGGGAGCGACCTTCTCGATCCTCGGGCCGGATATCCGGATCAAAGGCGACATCAGCGCCTCGGCCGACCTCCACATCGATGGCACGATCGAGGGCGACATTTCCTGCCAGGCCCTCGTGCAGGGCGAGACCAGCGAGATCGTCGGCGGGATAACCGCGGAAAGCGCGCGGCTGGCGGGGATCGTCCGCGGCTCGATCGCGACGCGCGAACTGGTGATTCTCAGGACTGCGCGTATCCAGGGCGATGTGATCTACGACGCGCTGACGATCGAGCAAGGTGCCCAGGTGGACGGCCGCCTGTCGCCGCGCGCTCCGGCCATCGTGGCGGGTGCGGTCGAGACTGCAGAGTCGCATCTGATTCTCGCCAGCTCGTCGAGCTGAGGCACAAGCCAGCCGTTCTCCGACACTGCTACGGTGCCGGCGGCCGGCGGCGAGATCAGGCCTTGGCCGCTTCGGCCGCGACTTCCGCCCGCAGCGCCTTCCTGTCGAGCTTGCCGACCATGGTCTTGGGCAGGCTGTCGCGCAACACGACCTCATCGACACGCTCATGCTTGCCGACGCGCTGGTTGAGCCAATCCGCGAGGCTCTTGCCTGTCGATTCGGCGCCGGGCTGCAGCGTCACGAAAGCGCGCGGCATCTCCCCGCGGTAAGGATCCGGCACGCCGATCACCAGCGCTTCCTTGACCGCGGGATTCTGCAGCAGCATCGATTCGACGACGCTCGGGAACACCTTGAAGCCCCCGACGGCGATCATGTCCTTGCTGCGATCGACGATCCGGACATAGCCGTCGGCGTCGATCACCGCGATGTCGCCGGTGCGCAGCCAGCGCTCGCCGCCCCGCATGGCGAAGGCTTCGCGCGCAGCTTCGGGCCTGTTCCAATAGCCCTGCATCACCTGCGGCCCGAGAATCGCCAGTTCACCGGGCTCTCCCGCGGGCGCATCGCGCGTCGGGTCCTCCTTGTCGAGCAGCCGCAAGCGCGTGGCCGGGAGAGGCTGGCCGATCGTCCCCGGCTTTTCGCCGGCCTCGTAGGGATTGGTCGAGACGACGCCGGACGTCTCGGTCAGGCCATAGCCCTCGACCAGCCGGGCCCCCGTCTCCGCCTCGAACTGGCGCTTGAGCGGTGCCGGCAGCGGCGCGCCGCCGGAAATGCAGGTCCGCAGGCTCGAGAAATCGGTCCCTGCCAAGGCGGGATGGTCGAGCAGGGCCTGGAACATCGTCGGCACTCCTGGCATGGCCGTGGCCCGCGTCCGCTCCAGCGCCGCCAAGGTCGGCTTGGCCTGGAAGCGCGGCAGCATGGCAATGCAGCCGCCGTTCGCCACCGTCCGGTTCAGCACGCAGGCATTGGCGAAGACATGAAAGAAGGGCAGCACCCCGACGATCATGTCGCGCTCGTGCCGGTGCGGATCGATGGCCTCGATCTGCCGGGCATTCGCGGAAAGGTTCTGGTGCGACAGCATCGCCCCTTTCGGCCGGCCGGTCGTGCCGCCGGTATATTGCAGCAAGGCGAGGTCGTTCAGCGGATCGATCGCCACGGGCATCGGCTCCTGGTCCGACAGCACCTCTCGCCATTCGAGGATATCCGGCGCCTTCGGGACCGGCGAAATCTCACTGCGGCGAAACAGTCGCATGCCCCACGACATGGCGAAGGGCAGCATCTGGGCAAGATGGCCGACCACCAGCCGCTCGAGCGGTGATTCGCGCAGCACCTTGAGCGCCGTCGGCAGCAGCGCAGGCGCATCGATCGTCACCATCAGCCGCGTGCCCGAATCGACGACCTGCGCCTCTAGCTCTGCGGCCGTGTAGAGCGGCGAGAAATTGACCGCCGTCGCGCCGGCCATCATCGCGCCGAAATAGGCGGGAATGTAGATCGGCACATTCGGCAGGAACAGGCCGATGCGATCGCCCTTGGCAATGCCCAGCTGCTGCAGCCCGGCAGCGAAAGCGCGGGCTTCAGCATGCATCTGGCGATAGCTGAACAGCCGGCCGTAGAAATCGACCAGTGGTCCATCGCCGTGCTCTTCGACCGCAGCCGTGAACAGCTCGGTCATCGCCAGCGGCGGAAATTCCTGGTCCCAGGCGCAGGGGTGCGCATAGCGCTCGCGCCAGGGCTCTGGGGCCCTCTCATCCATGCCGCCAGTGTGGACGCGCGGAGGGCCCAGGGCAAGTGCGATGGAAGCCGCGGAGCTTTGCGCAGCGCGAGATCTGCTCCCGCGCAGCACCAGTTCCCTCAGCCGTTCTGCTCTTCCGCCTCGGCCGCCCGCTTGGCTTCGAGCCAGGCTTGGACTTCGGCTTCCTGCGCGGCTTCGCTGGCAGCCTTGGCAGCGGCTTCGCGTTCGGCGCGCAGTTCCTCGATCAGCGCTTCACGGTCGTCGCCCAGGCGCAGGTCATCGCCGCCCTCGTCTTCGACTCCGGCCTTCTTCGCCGCCTTGGCGACGATCGCATCGAGCTCGCGCTGCGAGCACAGGCCCAGCGTGACCGGGTCCTTCGGCTGGATGTTCGAGATGTTCCAGTGCGTGCGATCGCGAATCGCCGCGATGGTATTGCGCGTGGTGCCGATCAGCTTGCCGATCTGGGCATCCGAGATTTCCGGATGGTGGCGCAAGATCCAGGCGATGCCGTCGGGCTTGTCCTGCCGCTTCGACACCGGCGTATAGCGCGGACCCTTGGTGCGGCTGACCGTCACCGGCGCCTTCTGCATCTTGAGCGAGTAGCCGGAATCGGCCTGGCCGCGCTCGATCTCGGCCATGGTCAGCTCGCCGGCACGGACCGGGTCGCGGCCGGTATACTTGCTGCTGGCGAGATCGTCGGCCATCGCCTGCACTTCCAGGATATGCAGTCCGCAGAATTCTGCGATCTGCTCGAAAGTGAGCGAGGTGTTGTCGACGAGCCAGGATGCCGTCGCATGCGGCATCAGCGGGGTGGGCTGGGTCACGGTCAATCTCCGCCAGAACCTGATCTGGTTAATTCAACTTGGGCTGAAACAATAAGGGCCGCCCCTTCGCGGAGCGGCCGTATGCCGCACGGCCTAGAACAAAGTGCGCCTTCCGGCAAGCTTTTCACATCTCTACATAGCCGGGCAGCGCGGCGACGCGGTCCAACCAGCCGCAAACCGCCGCGTAGTCCCGCAGGCGGAAGCCTCCAGCTTCGCAGACGTGCGTATAGGCATAGAGCGCGATGTCGGCGAGCGTCGGATCAGATCCGACGAACCAGTCCCGCGTGGCGAGATGTTCGTCCATCAGCGCCAGCGCCGCCTCGCCGCCGGCCCGCTTGGGCATGATCTGGCTGCGCTGGTACTCGCTGAGGCGCGATTCGCCGACGAACTGCAGCCAGAAGCGCAGCGTCGCGACGTTCGGCTCGTGATTGTACTGTTCGAAAAACATCCAGCGCAGCATGTCCGCGCGATCGAAGCGGCTGTCCGGAACGAGCCGGCTTCCCTCGGCCAGATACCAGCAGGCGGCATTGCTTTCCGGAAGGAAGCGCCGCCGGTCGCCCGTGCCGATCTGCAAAACCGGAATGCGGCCATTGGCATTGACGTCACGAAGGAATTCGGGCCGGCGGGTATCGCCGTTCATGATGTCGTATTCGACCCGCTCGAGCGGCAGACCCAACAGGGCCGCCGTCAGCCGGATCTTGTAGCAATTCCCGCTGCGCGGATCTTCGTGCAGGACCAGCTCATCCATGCTTGTCGCCTCCTCCGCCCCGAAGTGCCATAGCATGGTCGGAGCGTTCGATCACATCTCCAGTACGATCTTGCCGATGTGTTCGCCCGATTCCATTCGCGCATGGGCCGCGGCGGCTTCTGCGAGCGGGAAGCGCCGGTCCATGACCGGGCGCAATTCCCCCTGCTCGACCAGCGGCCAGACGTTCTGGGCAATCTCCTGCGCGAGCAGCGCCTTGAACTCGGCGGAGCGGGGCCGCAGGGTCGAGCCGGTCAATGTGTAGCGGCGGCTCATCACCACCGCCATGTTCAGTTCCGCCCTGGCCCCGCCCTGGACGGCTATCGTCACGTGGCGGCCGTCTTCGGCAAGGCATTTGAGGTTGCGCGGCACATAGTCGCCGGCGACCATGTCGAGGACCAGTTGGACACCCTTGCCCGCAGTGATCCGCTTCACTTCCTCGACGAAGTCGCTGGCCTTGTAGTCTATCGCAAAGGCAGCGCCGATCGCTTTCGCCTTCGCGCACTTTTCCGCGCTGCCGCACGTGACGATCACCGTGAGCCCGAACAGCCGGCCGAGCAGGATCGCCATGGTGCCGATGCCGCTGGTGCCGCCATGGACGAGGATCGTCTCGCCTTCCTTTGCCCAGCCGCGCTCGAAGACGTTGTGCCACACCGTGAACAGAGTTTCGGGCAGGGCCGCCGCCTCGGCCAGAGGCAACGCGGCGGGCACCGGCAGGCAATGCCCGACCTTGGCCAGGCAATATTGCGCATAGCCTCCGCCGGAAACCAGCGCGCAGACGTTGCGGCCGACAAGGCCCGGGTCCACGCCCTCGCCGACGGCGACCACTTCGCCAGCGATCTCCAGGCCGGGTATCGGCGATGCGCCCGGCGGCGGCGGATAGGTGCCCTGCCGTTGCGCCACGTCGGGACGATTGACGCCTGCGAAGGCGACCTTGACCAGCACCTCGCCGGCGTCCGGCGTCGGCACGGCAAGCTGCTCGAGACGCAACACCTCGGGCCCGCCGGGCGCATCGAAGCCCACGGCACTCATGACATCAGCAGAGATTGCCGGCATGCACCCCTCGTTGCCCGCATAGATAGAAATACGGGCACTAACTCGCACACCGGTTGACAGCAAGCGCCGAGCATTCGATGTTGCAGCGCAATGGACGACGACGATCGACCACGGCCCAGCGGCGCTCCCGGCAAACTCGGAGCCGCCAGCCTGCTCGCCGGCGAAAGCCTCGATAGCTATTCGCTGGACGAGTTGGACGCGCGCATCGCCTTGCTCGAGGATGAGATCGCCCGCGTCGCGGACCACCGCGCCAGAGCCGCAGCCCACAAGCTGGCAGCCGAAACGCTATTCAAACCGAGAAGCGCGTGAACGGCGCGGCCTCTCGCAAGTGCCGCTACGCAATCCCATATCGGGATCAGAAACATTCCGTAGTCGTTAATCCAATCCGGCCCATACTTTCCGCCTGCAACGGAAAGTCGGTCTCCTCAACGAAAGCGCCTTGAATGCCAAGTTTCGCCCAAAGCCTCGAGAAGACGCTCCATGCGGCGCTGTCGCATGCTTCGGAGCGAAGTCATGAATATGCGACGCTCGAGCACCTGCTGCTCGCCCTGATCGACGATCCGGACGCGGCCCAGGTGATGCAGGCCTGCGGCGTCGACCTGGGTGATCTCGGCGACGTCGTTCGCCAGTATCTCGACCAGGAATACCAATCCCTGAAGACCGAGGACAAGGGCGACCCTGCTCCCACCGCCGGCTTCCAGCGAGTGATCCAGCGCGCCATCCTGCACGTCCAGTCCTCCGGCAAGGATACCGTGACCGGCGCCAACGTCCTGGTCGCACTCTTCTCCGAGCGCGACAGCTACGCCGTCTATTTCCTGCAGCAGCAGGACATGAGCCGGCTCGATGCGGTGAGCTACATCAGCCACGGCATCGGCAAGGGCGGCCGCCGCATCGAGGACCGCACGCCCAAGGGCAGCGAGAACGAGACTCCGCAGGCCGAGGAGAAGAACGACAGCAAGAGCCAGAAGAAGGATTCGGCCCTCGACCAGTTCTGCGTCAACCTCAACGAGAAGGCTCTCGCCGGCAAGGTGGATCCGCTGATCGGCCGCGGGCCGGAGGTCGACCGGACGATCCAGATCCTCTGCCGTCGATCCAAGAACAACCCGCTCTATGTCGGCGACCCGGGCGTCGGCAAGACCGCGATCGCCGAAGGCCTGGCGCGCAAGATCGTCGAAGGCGACGTTCCCGAAGTGCTGACCGACGCGGTGATCTATTCGCTCGACATGGGCTCGCTGCTCGCGGGCACGCGCTATCGCGGCGACTTCGAGGAGCGCCTGAAGCAGGTCGTGTCCGAGCTCGAGAAGATGCCCGAGGCGATCCTGTTCATCGACGAGATCCACACCGTGATCGGCGCCGGCGCGACCAGCGGTGGGGCGATGGACGCGTCGAACCTGCTGAAGCCCGCGCTGTCGGGTGGGACGATCCGCTGCATCGGCTCGACCACCTACAAGGAGTTCCGCAACCACTTCGAGAAGGACCGCGCGCTGCTGCGGCGCTTCCAGAAGATCGACGTCAACGAGCCGACGATCGAGGACACGATCAAGATCCTGCGCGGCCTTCGCACCGCCTTCGAAGAGCACCACAAGGTGAAGTACACGCCCGACGCGATCAAGACCGCGGTCGAGCTGTCGGCGCGCTACATCAACGACCGCAAGTTGCCCGACAAGGCGATCGACGTGATCGACGAAGTCGGCGCGATGCAGATGCTCGTGCCGCCGAGCCGGCGCAAGAAGACGATCACTGCGCGCGAGATCGAGGCGGTCATCGCGACCATGGCGCGCATCCCGCCCAAGTCGGTGTCGAGCGACGACAAGAAGGTGCTCGAGCATCTCGAGCGCGACCTGAAGCGCGTCGTCTTCGGCCAGGACAAGGCGATCGAGGTGCTCTCGACCGCCATGAAGCTGAGCCGTGCGGGGCTGCGCGATCCCGACAAGCCGATCGGCTCGTTCCTGTTCTCGGGTCCGACCGGCGTCGGCAAGACCGAGGTGGCCAAGCAGCTCGCCAGCATCATGGGCATCCCGATCCAGCGCTTCGACATGTCGGAATACATGGAACGGCACAGCGTCAGCCGCCTGATCGGCGCGCCTCCGGGCTATGTCGGCTTCGACCAGGGCGGCCTGCTCACCGACGCGGTCGACCAGCAGCCGCACTGCGTGCTGCTGCTCGACGAGATCGAGAAGGCGCATCCCGACCTGTTCAACATCCTGCTGCAGGTGATGGACAACGGGCGGCTGACCGACCACCACGGCAAGACGGTCGACTTCCGCAACGTCGTGCTGATCATGACCACTAATGCCGGCGCTTCCGACATGGCGCGCCAGGGCATCGGCTTCGGCGACGTGTCCAAGCAGGACGCGGGCGACGAAGCGGTCAAGCAGATGTTCAGCCCCGAGTTCCGCAACCGTCTCGATGCGATCGTGCCCTTTGCCTACCTCGGCAAGGAGACGGTCAGCCGCGTCGTCGACAAGTTCATCCTCCAGCTCGAGCTGCAGCTGGCCGAGCAGAACGTCCACATCCAGTTCGACGGCGATGCGCGCATCTGGCTGGGCGACCGCGGTTACGACAAGCTCTACGGCGCACGGCCGATGGCTCGCCTGCTGCAAGAGAAGGTCAAGCAGCCGCTGGCCGAGGAACTGCTGTTCGGCAAGCTGGCGCACGGCGGCGAAGTCCATGTCTCGGTCAAGGACGATGGTCTTTCGTTCGAACTCACGCCGGCACCGCCGAAGTTGGTGAAGAAGGCGAAGAAGCCTGCGAAGCCGGCTCGCAAGGCGTCGCGCAAGACAGGGTCGCGAGAGCCCAGCACCGACATCGACTAACCCGCCGCAAACCGGCACATGGCGGCCGTCCCTCGCGGGGCGGCCGCTTTGCTTTTGGCCTGCGCCGGCCCAGTGCACGATGGCTGCCCCAGACCCTACGGCTGGAACCCTGTGCCGCTCCGTCCTATTTAGCATGCATGCGTGCCGATCGAGGCTGGATCCAGCCGGAACCTTGGGGAATCCGCATTGTCCCCGCGGATTGCTGGATCGATCCGGCGCGACCGGTCGAGCTCGCGCTGGTCACTCACGGCCATTCCGATCATGCCCGCGGCGGCCACGGCCGCACACTGGCGACACCGCCGACGCTGGCGATCATGGGCTTGCGCTACGGCTTGGACGGCGGCGGCGTTCCCGTCGACTATGGCGAGACGACAAGCCTGCCCGGCGGCGTCCGCGCTACCTGGCTTCCTGCCGGCCATGTCCTCGGTTCCGCCCAGATCCTGCTCGAACATGCCGGCGAGCGCGTGATCGTCACCGGCGATTTCAAGCGGCGCCTCGATCCCACCTGCGTGCCGTTCCTGCCGACTCGCTGCGACATCCTCATCACCGAAGCGACTTTCGGACTGCCCGTCTTCCGCCATCCGCCCGTCGAGGAGGAGATCGCTCGCCTGTTGACGACCCGCGCGGCCAATCCCGATCGCTGCGTGCTGGCGGGTGCCTATGCTCTCGGCAAGGCGCAGCGGCTCATCGCCGAGCTTCGTCTCGCGGGCTATGCGGAGCCCATCTTCCTGCATGGCGCGATGGAGCGGATGTGCCGGCTCTACGAAGGCTTCGGGATCGATCTCGGCGAACTGCGCCTGGTTGCCGACGTCTCCAAGGCCGACCTTGCCGGCCAGGTGGTGATCTGCCCACCCTCGGCGCTCACCGACCGCTGGAGCCGCCGACTGCCCGACCCGATCACGGCTATGGCCTCCGGCTGGATGCGCGTGCGCCAGCGTGCCCGCCAGCGCAACGTCGAGCTGCCGCTGATCATCTCCGACCATGCCGACTGGGATGAGCTGACCGCGACGATCGCCGAGGTCGATCCGGCCGAGACCTGGATCACCCACGGACGCGAGGAAGCGCTGCTGCGCTGGTGCGAACTCAACCAGCGCAAGGCGCGGGCGCTAGCCATGGTCGGCTACGAGGACGAGGATGATTGAGGAGGGTCCCGTCAGCCCGGCGGAAGCCGGGATCCTCGTTCACCCGTTGCGGCGTCGCGCATGGTGGCGCGCGGTTCCCGGCCAGGCGCAGGACGGCGCGTAATGGAGGAATTCGCCATCCTCCTCGACTCGCTCGTCTACACCCGCTCGCGAAACGGCAAGCTCAAGCTCATCGCCGACTATCTGCGCAGTACGCCGGATCCCGATCGCGGCTGGGCATTGGCAGCTCTGACCGATGGGCTGGATTTCCCGGCGGTGAAGTCATCCACGATCCGCAACCTGCTGACGGAACGCATCGACCCGGTGCTCTTCGCCCTGTCGCGCGACTATGTCGGCGATACTGCCGAAACCGCCAGCCTGCTCTGGCCGGAGCCCCCCGATCCACCGGCCCCCCCAAGCGTCTCCGAAGCCGTCGAAGCCCTCTCGGCAATGACGCGGACGAGCGTGCTGCCCGAGCTTGCAAGGTTGCTCGATCGGCTCGACGCCAACGGCCGCTTCGCGCTGCTCAAACTGGCCACCGGAGCGATGCGGATCGGCATTTCGGCACGTCTCGCCAAGCTTGCCTTCGCGCTGGCCTTCGACGTCGCGATCGATGACGTCGAGGAATACTGGCACGGCCAGACCCCCCCGTACCTGCCGCTGTTCGATTGGGCAGCGAACGGGGCGCCTCCGCCATCGGCCGAGAATGTGCCGCTGTTCCGCCCTTTCATGCTTGCCCATCCGCTCGAAGACACGATCGTCGACATGGTCGACTATGTCGCCGAGTGGAAATGGGACGGTATCCGCGTCCAGCTGGTCAATGCCGGGGGTGAGACCAGGCTCTATTCGCGTTCGGGCGACGATATTTCCGGCACCTTCCCCGAACTGGCCGCAGCCCTGCAGATTCCGGCTGTGCTCGACGGCGAACTGCTGGTCCGCGGCAGTCACCAAGGCGGCGAGGAAGGCGGCGCGGCAAGCTTCAATGCGTTGCAGCAGCGGCTCGGCCGCAAGGCCGTGCCGAAGCGGATGCTCGAAGACTATCCCGCCTTCGTGCGGCTGTACGACTTGCTCATCGTCGAGGGCGAAGATCTCCGCGGCCTATCCTGGGTGCAGCGCCGCGCACTGCTCGAATCGTTCCTGCCCAGGCTCGATCCACAACGCTTTGACCTGAGTGCAGTGATCGAAGCCGCCAGCCTCGACGAGCTCGCCGCCATTCGCGAACGTGCGCGGGACGATGCCATCGAGGGCGTCATGCTCAAGCGCCGCGACAGCCCCTATGTCGCCGGCCGGCGCACCGGCCTATGGTACAAATGGAAGCGGGACCCGCTGCTGGTGGATTGCGTGCTGATGTACGCCCAGCGGGGAAGCGGCAAGCGTAGCTCATTCTATTCGGACTATACTTTCGGCTGTTGGGATGGCGATCCCGATCAAGGTGCCGAGCTGCTGCCCGTGGGCAAGGCCTATTTCGGCTTCACCGACGAGGAGCTGAAATGGCTCGACCGTTATGTCCGAAACCATACGGTAAACCGCTTCGGACCGGTGCGCGAAACCGACAAGAGTCTCGTGCTCGAAGTCGCATTCGATTCGGTGCATCTGAGCAAGCGCCACAAGTCCGGGCTGGCCATGCGCTTTCCCCGCATCAATCGCATCCGCACGGACAAACCTGCGCACGAAGCCGACCACATCGAGACTCTGAAGGCATTGGTGCGCGACTGAAAGCGGCGGCGCCAGGACCGCGCCTACGGGAATTCCCTCCTTGCTGAGAGACCGATCAGCACTGCATCGTCCAATCCTGAAATGACACGGGGGGCGGGACATGAAGCCGAAGCTGATAACGACGATGCAAGCCTATTCGGCTGCGCAGCTGCGTGCCGATTTGATCGCCGGCGTGACCGTGGCCATGGTCGCCATGCCGCTGAGCATCGCCATCGCCATCGCTTCGGGAGCAGCGCCGGCCACCGGGCTCGTGACCGCGATCGTCGGCGGCTTTCTGATCTCGCTTCTGGGCGGGAGCCGGGTGCAGATCGGCGGGCCGACCGGTGCCTTCATCGTGATCGTCTATGGGATCATCGCGCAACATGGCTACGACGGGCTGGTGCTTGCCACTCTGATGGCCGGCGCCATTCTCCTTCTGGCCGGCTGGCTGCGCGCCGGAAACCTGGTCGCCTATGTCCCGGAGGCCGTCGTCAACGGCTTCACCATCGGCATCGCCATCATCATCGCCACCAGTCAGCTGAAGGACCTCCTTGGACTTGCCACCGGTCCGGTCCCGGCTGAATTCCTCGAGAAGGCCGAGGCGCTGTGGGCAGCAAGGGAATCGGTGAACTGGAGCGCCGTGGGAATTGGCCTGGTCGCGCTGCTGCTGATCGTCGTCCTGCGCCGCGCATTTCCGAAATTTCCAGGCCTGGTCGTGGCGATGGCCCTGGTTTCGGGCACCGTCGTCCTGCTGGAGCTACCGGTTGCGACGATCGCGTCGAGCTATGGTGCGTTGCCCAGCAGCCTTCCGCTACCCGCTGCGCCGGTGGTGAGCCTCGCCCGGATCAGCGAATTGCTGCCTTCGGCGCTGGTCATCGCATTTCTGGCGGCAATCGAATCGCTGCTTTCGGCAATGGTCGCCGACCGCCTGATCGGCGGCAGCCACAGGCCTAACGCCGAAGTGCTTGCCCAGGGCTGGGCTAACATCGGATCGGCGTTGTTCGGCGGCTTGCCCGCTACCGGCGCCATTGCGCGGACTGCCACCAATGTCCGGGCCGGCGGCCAGACCCCGGTGGCGGGTCTGGTCCATGCCGTGACGATCCTGCTGGTGATGATGCTGGCCGCACCGCTCGCCGGGTTCCTCGCGCTGCCGGCGCTCGCCGCCCTCCTGCTTTCGACCGCCTGGAACATGAGCGAACCGCACAAGTGGCGGACCTATCTCTCTGCCCCACTTCCCGATCGCATGCTGCTTGGGCTGACACTGGTGCTGACGGTGCTTGCCGATCTAACCGTCGCAATCGGCGTCGGTGTCGCACTGGGGTTGCTCTTGCGCATGCGCCAGCGCAACCTCGCCGCCGAGAAATGGAGCGAGCCGGACCGCTGATCTCAGGGCAGCTGCACCAGCTTCTCCCGGGAAGTTGCGCCGCGCAACAGTTGCAGCCGCGAGGGTGCGACGCCCAGCGCCGCAGCGAGCAGTTCGAGAACCGCGGCGTTCGCCTTTCCGTCTTCCGGCTTCGCCCTGACCTTGGCCAGCAGCTTGCATCCGGCAAGCTCGAGCGATTCGGTCCTTGCTCCGGGAGTGACCCGTACCGCCAACCGCCCGCCGCCATCGGCAAGCGCGCGGATATCCTCCGCCGGCGGGAGTTCAGCCCTGACTCTGGCCATCGAGCGCTGCCGCATGCAGCCTGCCGTTCATGACATAGCCCTGCACCCCGGCCTGCATGTCGGCCAGCGCATCGTCGGTCAGGTCGCGCATGTACTTGGCGGGGCGTCCGCCCCAAAGCTGCCGCGATTCGATGATCTTGCCCTGCGTCAGCATCGCGCCGGCCGCCAGCATGCCGTCCGAATGGATTTGGCACCCGTCCATGACGATGGCGCCGAGCCCGACGAACGCGCGATCTTCCAGCGTAGCGCCGTGAACCATCGCCATGTGCCCGATCAGCACGTCATCGCCGATGATCGTCGGAAAGCCATTCGGGCGCTTGGGCTTGGGGCTGTCGCAATGGACGACCGTGCCGTCCTGGATGTTGCTCCGCGCGCCGATGACGATCCGATGTACGTCGGCGCGGATCACGCAATTGTACCAGACGCTGGCATCGGGGCCGATCTCGACATTGCCGATGATCCGGCAGCCCGGAGCGATGAAGGCACTGGAATGGATGCGCGGCGCCTTGCCGTTGATCGGGACGATGGTGATGTCACTGCGCGCAGGATTCATGGTTTTCCCAATAGTTGTTGCCAGCGAACATAGGGCAGGATCGAAGCGTGGTCGTCGGTCCAGCCCTGTTCGGCGGGCGACTCGAGTCTGCCCCATGGCGCACCGGGCCGGGAGCGGGCAAGGACTTCGAGCTGACGTGGGTCGCGGCTCAGCGCGACCCAGGACGAGGGCGTGAGCAGCGTCTGGTCCTGGGGATTGTCGTCGCGCACCAGAGCCGCGATGCCTCTACGCCGCGCCGCGGCAGCAAGGACGGGCTCGAGCTCGATATAGCGGTTTGAAATGTGGACGAGCAGTATCCCGCGCGGCGACAGGGCGTCGAGATAGACGCCGAAGGCCTCGTCCGTCAGCAGGTGGAGGGGAATGGCGTCGGACGAGAATGCATCGACGGCGAGCACGTCGATCGAACCCGGTCGCACCTTTGCTAGTTCGAG
This sequence comes from Pseudomonadota bacterium, assembly GCA_963205265.1. Lineage (GTDB taxonomy): Bacteria > Pseudomonadota > Alphaproteobacteria > Sphingomonadales > Sphingomonadaceae > Novosphingobium. Next base: position 43,489 of record CAUJJI010000036.1, on the reverse strand, counting down.
CCGCGCGTCTCCCAGCACGACTTTCGCGTCGGGGGCGCATTTTGCGACATAGGTGAAAGTGCCGTCGCGCGACAAGGCAAGCACGGCTGGATCGATCTCGTAGAAGCGCCACGTCTCACCCGGCTTGTAATATGCCGCGAGCGTGCCGGTGCCGAGGCCCACGACGCCGATGCGCGCATTGTGCCCGAATGCGCGCGGCGCGAATTCCATCGTGATCGCGACACCGGATCCCGCGCCATAATAAGTCATCGGCGCACAAGCGGATCGGGGATCGGTCGACTGCTGTCCGTGCAACGTTGTTCCATGCGCCAGAGTGCGGAGCTGCGCCTCGGGGTAGTCATGAACGGTGTAGATGCCGAAGTAGCTGCGTGTCCGCGCGCCCTCTCGCGAAGCCTGCAGCGTATGGATGCCGCCCTGGGCGAGCATCAGGACAGCAAGCAAGCCGAAAAACAGCCAGCGCCAGGGGATGAGGAACAGTCCGATTGTCGCGATCCCGATCACCAGCGCCACTTGGGTGAGCGGCTCGGCGGCTTCGTTGCGGTAGCCATGGAGCAGCCATACGAGAATAGCGGCGACCGCGGCCAGCACCACCAGGGCGATCCGCACCATGCCGGGATCGAGGCCGGGCAGGCGCCGCCAGTCGAGAGGCCTTGGCAGCGGCATGAGAAGGGCAGCGGCGAAGACCAGCAGCGGGTGCTCCCAGACCCAATCGAACACAACTGGAGCGATCAGGGCCGTGAACACCCCGCCAAGGGCGCCGCCGGCCGACATCACGAAATAAAACAACGTCAGCTGCGAGGCCGGAGGCCGCAGGTCGTACATGCGGCTGTGGAGCACGACCGCGACGACGAAGAGCAGGACGACGCTCGCCAGCGCCAGCGACAAGGTCCCCGAGCCGCGCGATACCATGGCATAGCCTCCCGCAGCGAGCAGGACGAAGGGTGCGGCCACCCCGATTGCCGTGGCCAGGAAGCGGCGCTCCGAAAAGGCAACCACGAAGCTCAGCAGGTAAAGCCCCAGCGGGATCACCCAGAGCAGTGGAATGGCGAAGATATCGGTCGTGAGATGGGTCGTCGTCGACAGCATCAGCCCCGAAGGGACGGCAGCCAGCGCAAGCCAGAGGACAATGCGTCGCATGCCGATCTGTTCGACCGGCGCCTCTGCCGTAGTTTGGCCGGCGACCCTGTCGGAAATCGGAGCGATCCGCCATCGCGTCCAGGCGGTCAGCGCGACCAGCAGAACGAGCAACCCATAGCCGATGCTCCAGGCGAGGCTCTGTTCATGCAGGCGAAGGTTGGGCTCGGCGAGCAAGGGATAGGCTATCAGCCCGGCGAAGCTGCCGAGATTGGAGGCCGCGTAAAGCGGCCAAGGCTCGCCGGCACCAGGATGAGTGGCAAACCAGCGCTGCATCAGCGGCGCCTGAGCCGAAACCAGGAAGAAGACCGGCCCCACCGTCACGGCGAGCAGCAGCGGAACCCACAGGACTTCCCAACCGGGCCTGGCCGGCGGCAAGTCGACCAGGGTGATCGGGAGAGTTACAGCAGCAAGCAGCAGCAAGGCGAGATGGATCGTAGCCTGGCGCCGCAGGCTCAGCCCCGACAAACGGTGGGCATAGCCGTACCCGGCGAGCAGCAGCGCCTGGTATACCAGCATCGCGCTGTTCCAGACATTGGGCGCGCCGCCCAATCGCGGCAGCGCCATGCGCGCCACCATGGGCTGGACAAGGAACAGCAGGAAGCTGCCGACGAGAATTGTCGCGACGAACAAGGCGCGGCGGACCGGCGGTCGAGTCACGCCCGCTTTGCCCATTCGCGACGGTCGAGCGAATAGACAATGATCCGCCCGCCGACCGGATCGAAGTCCTTGCTGGCAAAATCGAGGTCGGTGCGACGCCTCATGCCCAGGCGCTCCATCAGGCCCCAGCTTGCCGAATTGCCGGGAACCGTCAGGGCCAGGACATGCGGGGCGCCGAACCGCGTGAAAGCCTGATCGAGCGACGCGACCGCCGCCTCCTTTGCGAACCCCTGCCCCCAGGCATCGCGCACCAGCCGCCAGCCGATCTCGAAATCGCCCTGAGGCCCGCCTGCCTGATTGGCTCGCTTGAGACCGCACATGCCGATCACCCTGTCATCGGCCTTGCGCTGCAACACCCAGAACGTGTGGCCATTATCGCGCGCATAGCTTTCCAAACGCGCGCGCTGCCACGCAATCTTCGCCGAATCCATGACTCCGCCCAGCCAGCGCATGCCCTCGGGCGTATTAGTGCCGGCAAAGAACGGCTCCCAGTCGTCCTCCTGCCAATCGCGCAGGATCAGGCGCTCGGTTTCGATGCGGAATTCAGCCATTCAGCAGCCGCGCGACGTGAGCGGCGTGATAGGTCAGCACTCCCGAGCAGCCGGCGCGCTTGAATGCCGTCAGAGTCTCCAGCACGATCGCGTCCCGGTCTGCCGTGCCAGCGGCGACCGCCGCCTCGATCATCGCGTACTCGCCGCTGACCTGATAGGCGAAGACCGGCACTGCGAAGCGCTCCTTCACGCGGCGAACGATATCGAGATAGGGCAAGCCCGGTTTCACCATTACGCTGTCCGCCCCTTCGGCAAGGTCGAGCGCCACTTCGCGCAGCGCTTCCTCGGAATTGGCCGGGTCCATCTGATAGGTCTGCTTGTCGCCCTTGAGCAGTCCGCGCGAGCCGACGGCGTCGCGGAACGGACCATAGAAGGCGGAAGCATACTTGGCCGCATAGCTCATGATCTGGACGTTGATGTGGCCGGCATTCTCGAGCGCCTCGCGAATGATGCCGACACGCCCGTCCATCATGTCGGATGGTGCGATGATGTCCGCCCCTGCCTCCGCCTGGTTCAGCGACTGGCCCACGAGCATTTCGACCGTCGCATCGTTGAGCACATAGCCGGCGTCGTCGATCAAGCCATCCTGCCCGTGGCTTGTGTAAGGATCGAGCGCAACGTCGGTCAGCACGCCGATCTGCTGTCCCACTGCGTCCCGGATGGCACGGATGGCGGAACACATCAGGTTGTCCGGATTGAGCGCCTCCCGGCCGTCTGCACTTCGCCGCTCGGCCTGGGTGTGGGGGAACAGGGCAAGGCAGGGTATGCCGAGGTTCACCGCTTCCTTCGCCCGCGCCGCGATGCCGTCGAGCGACCATCGCGAGACCCCGGGCAGCGAGCTCACCGGTTGCTCGACGCCGACGCCATCCGTAACGAACAGCGGCCAGATCAGATCGGCGGGTGTCAGCGTGGTTTCACGGTGCAGGGCCCTGCTCCAAGGCGTGGAGCGGGTGCGGCGGAGCCGGATCGCCGGGTACCGGGCGTGATAGGCTGCAGTCATGGCGGGCTTCCTGCCGGAAAACCCCCTCGGCTTCAATGGCTGCGCGACTTGAAGCTGGCGAGCGCCGCCCCCGGTGTGATTGCCTTGAGTGCCGCAAGTCGGGCGGTGAACGCCGAGATCTGCTTCTTGTCGACGGCGGCCTGCGTGGTAAAGCGCAAGGCCAGCGGATCGACCCGCTGGCCGTCGCGATAGGCTTCGAAATGCAGGTGCGGACCGGTCGAGAGGCCCGTCGAACCGACGTAGCCGATCACCTGTCCAGCCGCGACCTGCATCCCCGGGGCCACCGCGATCCGGCTCATGTGGGCATAGCCGGTAGCCAGGCCGCCGCCATGTTCGAGCCGGACAAAATTCCCATGGCCGCCATGCCGGCCGGCGAAGCTGACGGTGCCGGTGGTCGCCGCATAGATCGGCGAGCCCCAGCTCGCCCCGAAATCGACCCCGCCGTGCAGGCGCACGTAGCCGAGGATTGGATGCCGGCGCATGCCGAAATAGGATGTGATATGCCCCGCCACCGGCGAGAACTGCCGGCTCGTTGTCTGCTCTCCCGTGCCGGACGCATCGAAAAACTGGCCATCCTGGCCCCAGCGCAGGAGCTGGACTTGAGGCCGCCCGTCACGCTCGAGGCCGGCATAGAGGAGATCGCCGACAGCGCTCTCGCCCCGAGCCGATCGCCTGTAGGCAACGACCATGTCGAAATGATCGGTAGGAGCAATGTCCCCATCGAGGCTGACGTGCCGGTCGATGGTCTGCAGATATTGCTCGATCGCCTTCATCGGTGCGCCGGCAGCGCGGGCCGAGCGATATAGACTTTCGCCAACGGTGCCGGTGATCCGCAAAGGCGTGGAATCCACGGCCACCGGCCTCCGCTCGATCAGAAGCTGCTCCCCCCGCCTGGAAATGGCGAGGTCTAGATCGAAACGCGCCCGGAATTGCAGCGCCTCCAGCGGGCGTGGCAACCCGGGCGCTGCGCGCTTGCCCAGGGTGACGTCGAACTTGGTGCCGGGTGCGATATCCTGGGGTGCGACGGCGCTTTCGATGAGTCCGGAGACCGCACCGGCATCGCGCTCCGACAGTCCGGCGCGGCGTAGCATCAAGGCAAAGCTGTCTGTGTGGCCGAGAGTCGCCGTGAAGCGCAGCTGCGCGCGCTCGGGAGCGCTCGTCAGCGGTACGACCGCAGCAGTGGCACCCATGCGCCTGCCGGTTTCGCCGCCGGTCGCCAGCGGCGTGATCATCTGGCTGCGGAATTCGTCGCGCGTGGCGTCATCGATCCGCATGGTCGTAGCCGCTTCGACCGTCGTGAAATCCGGCCAGAACGAAAACGCCGCGAGCGCCAGGGCGAAGAGTGTGCCGAGCCCGCGGAACCAGCGGCGGCTGCCGATCTCCTCGGCGAGATCCGGCGCGATATCGAGTCTTGCGAAATGCGCTTCCATGCGGTGCCGCCAGCCGGCAAGCCACACCCGCCTCCACTGTCCGGCAAGGCCTGGTTCACCCCTGTCATCCACGCGCAATGGCACGTCAGCGCACGGCGCATGGGTGCGCGCGTGCGAGCCGGCCGGTGCGCCGGCTTCCGCTCCGCCATCCCAAGGCGTCTGGTCATCCAATTCGAACAAGCCGTCCGACCCCAAATCGGTCCTTGCGGACCGGCAACCACAGGCGCCTCCCTCACTGCACCTTCAGGGTTAATCTTTGGCTAAATCCAAGTCGCGCCTGTGGATTGTGAGGCTTTGCAGGACCGGGGCGGGTCTTGCGGCAGCCGACCGGCAGTGCCACATTTGCTTTGCGATGGCCGACAGACTGCCTGCCCCCTTGCGACGCAGCGCCCCCCAAAACGTCAAGGCCGTGCTCGGACCGACGAACACCGGGAAGACGCACCTCGCTATCGAGCGGCTCTGCGGCCATTCCAGCGGCGCCATCGGCTTTCCTTTGCGCCTGCTCGCTCGAGAGGTCTACGATCGCGTCTGCGCGATCAAGGGAGAGAACCGGGTCGCGCTCATCACCGGCGAAGAGCGGATCGAGCCCAAGGACGCCCGCTGGCTGCTGTGCACTGCCGAAGCCATGCCGATCGATCGCGATCTCGCCTTCGTCGCGCTCGACGAAGCGCAGCTCGCTGCCGACCGCGAGCGTGGCCATATATTCACCGACCGACTGCTCAATGCCCGCGGGCGCGAGGAAACCATGATCCTCGGTTCCGCGACACTCGAGCCGCTGGTGAAAGCTCTCGTCCCGGAAGCCGAGATCATCGGTCGCCCCCGCTTCTCCACGCTTTCGCATTTCGGCGCTCGAAAGCTGTCGCGCATCCCGCCCCGCAGCGCCATCGTCGCCTTCTCGGCCGAGCAGGTCTATGCCATCGCCGAGATGCTGCGGCGCTTCCGCGGCGGAGCGGCGGTGGTCATGGGCGCGATGTCTCCGCAGACGCGCAACGCGCAAGTGGCGCTCTATCAATCGGGCGAAGTCGACTATCTCGTTGCGACCGATGCCATCGGCATGGGGTTGAACCTTGACGTCAGTCATGTCGCCTTCGCGGGGCTTTCGAAATTCGACGGCATAAGCCAGCGGCGGCTGACGGCAGCCGAAATGGCGCAGATCGCCGGGAGAGCGGGGCGCCACCAGCGCGACGGCAGCTTCGGCACGCTGGCCGGCACTGCAGGCCACGACGCCGCTTTCACCGACGAGGAAGTCTATGCGATCGAAGAGCATCGCTTCCCACCGCTCACCAAGCTCTTCTGGCGCGAGGCGGAACCTCGCTTCGACAGTCTGGCATTGCTGATCGACGACCTGGAAGCGCCGCCGAGCCTTCCGCAGCTGGCCCCTGCTCCGGAAGCCATGGATCTGGCAGTTCTCAAGCGCCTGGCAGAGGATCCCGCGGTTGCGACTACCGTGACCGGTCCACGCGGGATCCGGCGGTTCTGGGAAGTCTGCTCGCTCCCGGACTTCCGTCAGCAAGGCGCAGAGGTGCATGCCCGCTTCGTAGCTCGCCTTTGGCAGGAGCTGCGGCACGATGTGCTCGGAGGCGATTTCGTCGCGCAAGCCATTGCCGGGCTCGACAATACCTCGGGCGATATCGACACCCTGCAGGGCCGGATCGCCGCAATCCGTAGCTGGTCCTATATCGCTCAGCGTCCCGACTGGGTGCTTGCCAGGGACGAGATGGCAGCTCGCGCCCGCGCCGTAGAGGCCCGGCTTTCCGATGCCTTGCATGCCCGGCTGACCGAGCGATTCGTCAATCGGCGGACTGCCGTGCTGATGAAGAAGCTGGGACCCGACGCTGCATTGCTGCCCGTTCACCTGGACGGCGACGATGTCCTGGTGGACAACGAGCATATAGGCACGCTCGACGGCTTCCGCTTCCGCGTCGATCCTGCTGCCCGTCACGCCGACCACAAGCTGCTGCTGGCGGCTGCCGAACGCCATGTACCGACGCTGCTCGGCGAAAGGGCCGAGCGGCTGGCGCGGCAGCTGGCAGCGGGCGAAATCGGGCTCGAGTTGCGGCATGCGGCCATTGTGCACGACGGCAGAGCACTGGCCCATCTGCTGCGCGGCAAGAGCATATTGGCGCCGCAGGCCAAGCTCGATGCATCGGCTGATTCGCTCCCGTCGCAATCGCGCAAGGCCCTGCTGGATGCCGTGACGCTCTGGCTGGACCGAAGGCTGAAGCCGCTGGCACCGCTCCGGCGTCTGGAGCTGGCGAGCATCCAACCGGAGACGGGGACCGAACTGCGGGCATTGCTCATTCGCCTCGTCGAAGCGGGAGGTATGGTCGATCGCGCAGGCTCGGGCATCGACGATCTCGACAAGGTGCAACGGCATCGCCTGGCTCGGCTGGGAGTGCGGGTCGGTGCTCTCGACCTGTTCGTACCTGCCATGGTGCGGCCCGATGCGTTGGAAATGTGGGGAGAACTGTCTGCCGTCGCCGCGGGGAAGCCTCGTCGGGAGCCGATCGACCCGTCCATGCCGCCCGTCATGGCGGCCGGCGGCGACAAGCAGCCGCCGCGAGGCTATCGCAGAGCCGGCAAGCAGTGGCTGCGGCTCGATATTGCCGAGAAGCTGTTGCGGGAAGCGCATGGCCTGCGCGTCCTTGCCGGCAAACGAGCGATCGTCCTGAATCCCGCCCGTGCCATCTCGATGGGACTGACCACGCGCAGCTATGCGCGGCTTCTCCAGCTCGGCGGATTTCAGCCAATCCTCCCAAGGGAACTGCGCGAGGGTGCATACGGACCGCCGATGCCGCTCACCTGGCGCTGGCGCCCGCCGCGTCGGCATGCCGAGCGGCCGAAGCCGCCTGCGGCAGCGCCGGTCTATCGCGGGGGCGCCTTCGCGGCCTTGGCCGAACTCATCCGATGATCGCCGGAAGCGGCCCTCCACCATGCGCATAGACAAGGCCCTTTGGTACCTGCGCTTCGCGAAGACACGCAACATTGCCCAGGCGATGGCGCAGGATGGGCATATCCGTCTCAACGGGCGTCGCGTGGAGCGCGCGCATCAGCAGGTAACGGCAGGTGATCGGCTGGTCATTCCACTGACCTACGGCGTCCGTGTGATCGAGCTTCTCGCCCTTCCGGCGCGACGCGGACCTGCAACGGAAGCGCAAAGCTGCTATCGGGTGCTTGACGAGGAGAATAATTTTCCAATAGCAGCGGGCAATCGTAACGAAGCTGCCGAAGGGGATTTGCAGCCATGACCTATGTCGTCACCGACGCCTGTATCCGCTGCAAATACATGGATTGCGTGGAAGTTTGCCCCGTGGACTGCTTCTACGAGGGCGAAAACATGCTCGTCATCAATCCCAGCGAATGCATCGATTGCGGCGTTTGCGAACCCGAATGCCCGGCCGAGGCGATTCTCCCCGATACCGAGAACGGACTCGAGCAATGGCTCGAGCTCAATTCGAAGTACTCGGCCGAGTGGCCCAACATCACCTCGAAGAAGGATTCGCCGCCCGACGCAGACGAATTCAAGGGCGTGGCCGACAAGTTCGACAAATTCTTCTCGGCCGAGCCTGGCGAGGGCGACTGATCCGTCGACCTGGAGCCGCCTTCCGCTTATCCGGGAGGGAGTGAAAAGGTTCCGGGAGCTAGATCTCTGCACCGGCATTCTCTGGTTGGTGCCTGCGGCATCGGCCGGGCTGCTGCCAAAGACCGGGCGACGCTTTTGCCCGGCTTTCGGCGGGGTGAGCTACGCCCGGATACTGGCCTCTGGCAATTTTGTTACAGCCATGCTATATGAATTGGGACTGCCGGGGCTTCCTGCCCGTTGGCAGCTGTCAAATCATGAAAGGCAGGGACACGGCAAGCGGTTGATGGAACCCATCGGACCGATCGGGCTCGACTTCAACCTGATGCCGAGTGTCGTGTGACAAGCCCTGTATGTGAAAGGACGATACATGGCAGCCAAGGCTGACGCCTTCGATGTTGGAGATTACGTCGTTTACCCGAAGCACGGTGTTGGCCGGGTCATCGAGCTTCAAAGTCAGGAAATTGCCGGCATGCAACTCGAGCTTTACGTCCTTCGCTTTGAGAAAGAGCGGATGACGCTTCGGGTTCCCGTGAACAAGGTCGAATCGATCGGTATGCGCAAGCTGTCGTCCGACAAGACGCTGCGTGAAGCGCTCGATACGCTCAAGGGCAAGCCGAAGGTCAAGCGGACGATGTGGTCGCGTCGCGCTCAGGAATACGAGGCGAAGATCAATTCTGGCGACCTCGTCTCGATCGCGGAAGTGACTCGCGACCTATTCCGGGCCGAGGATCAGCCCGAGCAGAGCTACTCCGAACGCCAAATCTTCGAAGCCGCTTCGTCGCGCCTCGCTCGCGAGCTTGCGGCGATGGAAAAGACCGACGAGCCGTCCGCTCTCAAGAAGATCCTTGCGATCCTCAACGAGCATGCGCCGAAGTACTACGAGAATGCTGCCAGTGCTTGATCGATCTCCGGTGTGATCACCAAGGGGGCCAGCCGGAAACGGTTGGCCCCTTTTTTATGTCGCCTGTCCGCAGAGTTCATCCGCAGGTCAGCGCTGGACGTTATGGTCGCACGATGATGCCGAATGTCCGGAACCTCGCTGCCATCGTCCTGGTGGGCCTCACGCCGGTGCTTGCGGGCTGCCTGGCCCGCACTGCAGCCAGCGTGGTGACGGCGCCGGTTCGCGTGGTGTCCCAAGGCGTCGACTGGGCGACGACCAGCCAGTCCGAAGCGGACGAGAAACGCGGCCGCCGCTTGCGCAAGCAGGAAGAGCGCTACGGAAAGCTGGAGCGCGACTACCGGCGGCGGTCAGAGCAATGCGACCGGAACGATGAAGAAGCCTGTCGCAAGGCGCGCGAGGCTTACGAGGAAATGCAGGATCTGCAGCGCGAATAGCAGCTATGGGCCCCGGGGAACGGGGCTTTCACGCGGCAGCGCGCCGCAGCCGGTCGTTGATCGCCGTGCCGATGCCCTCCTCTGGAATCGGCGCCACCGCGATGCGCGCAAGGCTCGATGCGGCACCGCGATGCAGTGCTGCGTAAAGCTGCGCCGCGGCCTGGGCCAGATCGCCGGATGGCGAAAGATTGAAGTCGCCCCCGATCTCGCCGAAGCCGATGTGGAACTCGTCGCTCGCGGGCGTGAGAGCATCGAGCCGCACCGGCTTGCCGGGCGCATAATGGCTGGCAAGCTGGCCAGGCGCCTCTATTCCCAGCGGCACCGTGGTTTCGGCCGCCCCCCCTAGAACCGCCGAGATCTCACGCTCCGTTATCGGTCCCGGACGCAAGAGTTGCCACCCGCCGCTTTCCCGCAGTGCAACGATGGTCGATTCGATCCCTGAATCGCATTTCCCACCGTCGAGTATCAGATCGACCCTGTTCCCGAGCGAGGCGGCGACGTGGGCGGCGCTCGTCGGGCTGACGGCGCCGCTGCGGTTGGCGGAAGGAGCTGCCAGGGGAAGCTCGGCCGCAACGAGCAGGGCACGCATGGCCGGATGCGCAGGGCAGCGCAGAGCCACGGTCGGGAGTCCGGCCGATACCGCCGCGGCGAGCGGCGCATCGTCTCGCCTGGGCAGGACCATGGTCAAGGCGCCGGGCCAGAATGCCGCGGCGAGCCGCAGCGCGCGATCATCGAACCATGCGAGCCGTTCCGCTGCCGCAAGGTCGGCGACATGTACGATCAGCGGATTGAAATCCGGCCTGCCCTTCGCCCGGTAGATCGCTGCTACCGCAGCATCGCTGTCGGCCCGGGCGGCGAGGCCGTAAACCGTCTCGGTCGGGACCGCGACCAGCCCGCCGCTGCGCAGCAGCGCGGCTGCCGCCGCGACCGCCGACGCGTCGGCAGGCCGGATCGGGGGTTCGTTGTTGCCCGTCATGGCCTGCCGCTATAGTCCGCTGCAAGGAATGCCAAGCAGCAATGCCAGGAAAGGCCATATGGATTTTACGCCACCGACCGCCGAACAGGTCTTCGCCCTTCGCATCAGTGCCGGGATCGACGAACTGGCACCAGACAGCGACCTCGTCGCGGCGATCGTCGCCGGCATAGGCGACTTCGCTGCCGGGGAATGGGCGCCGCTGAACCGTATCGGCGACGTCGAGGGCGCAAGCCTGGCGAATGGCATGGTCACGCTGCCAGGCGGCTTTGCCGAAGCCTGGAACGGCTATGTCGAAGCGGGCTGGAACAGCCTGTCGGGCCCTCCGGAGTTCGGTGGCCAGGGGCTTCCCTTCACGCTGGCTACGGTGGTGCTCGAATGTCTCGGGTCGGCCAACTTCGCCTTCGCCCTGATGCCTATGCTGACCGTCGGCGCCATCGAAGCGCTTCATCGCCATGGCAATCCGGAACAACAGCGCCTCTATCTGCCCAAGCTCATCAGCGGCGAATGGTCGGGCACGATGAACCTCACCGAGCCGCAAGCGGGCAGCGACGTAGGAGCGCTCCGCGCTTCGGCGACACCGATCACCGACGGGCAGCACGCGGGGAAATACGCTATCTCCGGCACGAAGATCTTCATCACTTGGGGCGACCACGAGCTGAGCGAGAACATCGTCCATCTCGTCCTGGCGCGCACGCCCGGCGCGCCGGCAGGCTCGCGAGGCATCTCGCTGTTTCTCGTGCCGAAGTTCCAGCTCAACGCCGACGGGTCTCCCGGCTCGCGCAACGACTTGAAGGCCGTGGGTCTCGAGCACAAGATGGGCATTCACGCCTCACCGACATGCGTGATGAGCTACGGTGACAACGGCGCCTGCATCGGCGAGATCATCGGAGCCGAGAACCAGGGCCTGCAGGCCATGTTCACGATGATGAACTCCGCGCGGCTCAATGTCGGCAGCCAGGGCGTGCAGATCGCCGAGCGGGCGCTGCAAAAGGCCATGGCCTATGCACGCGAGCGAGTCCAATCGGCGCGCGCGGGGTCACCCGACAGGACCCCGGTGGCGATCATCGAGCATCCCGACGTCCGTCGCATGCTCCTGCGCATGCGGGCTTTGACCGAGGGCGCACGGGCGCTTCTCTACTACTGCTGCGGGCAGGTAGACCGCGGTGCCGCGGGCGACGGTGCAGCGCAGGCGCGCGCGGATCTGCTGGTGCCGCTGGTCAAGGCCTGGGGGACGGACATCGGCTGCGAGGTCGCGAGCCTCGGCGTGCAGGTCCACGGCGGCATGGGCTTCATCGAGGAAACCGGCGCCGCCCAGTATTACCGTGATGCCCGCATCGCGCCGATTTATGAAGGAACCAACGGCATCCAGGCCGCCGATCTCGTGACGCGCAAGCTTGGCCTGGAAAACGGCGGCGTGCTCACGGCCTTGATGCACGACATCGCACGGGAGGCCGGGGACACTCCCACTCTTCGGCAATTGGCCGACAGTTGCCGTGACGTAGCCGATTGGATGCGGTCGGATGCCAGCCTCGACGACCGCCTTGCCGGCAGCGTACCGTTCCAGACGATGTGCGCGGTAGCTGTCGCCGGTTGGCAATTGCTTCGCCAGATGCGCGCGGCCGGCGCCGAGGATGTGCCGGCGGGGATTGCCCGCAGCAAGCCGGTGATCGCACGCTATTTCCTCGATTGTGTCGTGCCGGAGGCGATGGGCCTTAAGGCTGCTGCGACCGGCGGGGCCGCGCTGCTCTACGCCCTCGATGCCGAAAGCCTGGCAGGATGAGCGACACCGCCGCCTTGCTCGAGCGGATCGCCACGGCACTCGAACGGCTTGCTCCGGCCGATGCTGCCGAGACCAACTGGCTGTCGCACCCTGCCTACGTCTGGGACGGCGCAGGCGCTCGCGCCGTCAGCCGCATCGAAGCACCCGCACTCGACCTGCTTCGCGGTATCGATGCCCAGAAATGCGTCGTCGCGGAAAATGTGGCGCGACATGCGGCCGGCCATGCCGCCCACGATATGCTCCTCTGGGGCTCGCGCGGCATGGGCAAGTCCGCTCTGCTGCGCTCCAGCGTCGTTGCTGCCGATGCGCAATATCCGGGCGCGATCGCGCTCGTCCAGGTCGCCCTGGAAGCGCTCAACGCCGTTGCCGGGCTGTTTGGCACCCTGGGCCGGGTAGATCGGCGCTTCATGGTCTTCATCGACGATCTCGGCTTCGAAGAGGGCGACGGCAACGGGCCCCGCCTCTTGCGTTCCTGGCTCGAAGGTGGCGTCGAATCTCGGCCCGGCAACGTGCGGCTGGCAGTGACGTCGAACCGCCGCGCCATCGTGCCGCGCCATCTTTCGGAACAGGACGATCCGATCAATCCCCGCGACGCGGTCGACGACAGGCTCGCGCTCGCCGACCGCTTCGGCCTGTCGGTCGGATTCCACAATTGCAGCCAGGACGACTACCTCGCCATAATCGCGGGCTATGCCGGCCACTACAGCCTGGAATGGGAGCCAGGCGATGCCCTGGAATGGGCTAAGCGCCGCGGCGCGCGCTCCGGGCGCGTGGCCTGGCAATATGTCAACGAGCTCGCCGGGCGGGCCGGGAGGGCCTTGTAAACCTGTCCCGCGGCTACTGCCCCGAAACCCGCGCGTACTGCCCCTCGGTGCCGGATTTGAAGTCGGCCTCGAAGCGGGCCTCCGGACTCTTTAGGTCGCGCTGTGGCGGCATCGGTTCGGACACGACGGGCTTCGGTGCCGCCGAAGGCTTGGCGCCCGGCGAGGAGACTCGCCAGATGATGCCGCCCGTATCGTCGCTGACCAGCAGAGCCCCGGCCTTGTCCCAAGAGAGCCAGACCGGACGACCATGTGCTTCGTCGCGCTTGGAAAGAAAGCCGGTCAGCACGGGCTTCGCCTTGCCCTGAGGATTGCCATTGGCGTCGAAGGGCACGAAGATCACGTCGTATCCCGAAAGCGGCTTGCGGTTCCACGAACCGTGACGGGCGATGAACGCGCCGTTGGCGAAGCCGTCCCCCATCAGATTGCCGCCGGTCGAGAACAGCAGCCCCAGCGCGGCGGTATGCGCACCAAGGGCATATTCGGGCTTGCGGCTGTACTCGGTGAGGAAATCCGGCACTGGATCCTTCACCCGCCAGTCCTGCAGGTCCTTCCAGTAGACCCAGGGCCAGCCATACTGCGCCCCGACCGGGACATTGGTCAGGTAGTCGGGAACGAGATCGGGCCCGAGCATGTCGCGCTCGTTGACCACGGTCCACAATTCGCCGGTCGAAGGGTTCCAGGCCATGCCGTTGGGATTGCGCAGCCCCGCCGCATACTGGCGGCGAGAGCCGCTCGCGAGGTCGATTTCCCAGATGGCGGCGCGCCCCGCCTCCTCGGCCATGCCGTTCTCGCCGATGTTGGAGGCCGATCCCACGGCAACGTAGAGCTTCTTGCCATCCGGGCTCAGCAGCAGATTGCGCATCCAGTGGTTGCCGCCGCCGGGCAGGTCCATCAGCTTCTTCGCCGTGCCACCCAGAACCGTCGCTCCGGGAACGAACTCGAAAGCAAGGACGGCATTGTGATTGGCGACGTAGAGCTTGCCGTCACGCCAGGCCATGCCGGACGGTGATGCCAGATCCTTCTCGCGGAAGACGAAGCGGCCCTCGGCCTTGCCGTCACCGTCTGAATCGCGCAGCAATATGATCTTGTCCGGCGAGGGGCCCCCAGCGCCCACTCGCCCCATGAACAGCTTCATGAAGAAACCGCCTATGCCGCTCAGGTCCCGTGGCGGTGAATTGGTCTCGGCGACAAGAATGTCGCCGTTCGGCAGGGCCAGCAGCGTTCGAGGGTGATCGAGGCCTTCGGCGAAGCGACCGACCGCGAGGCCCGCGGGTGCGACCGGTTGCTCCCCCGCCTTCCATCCGATGGGGTCGGCCAGGCCGACACTGGGAATCCGCTCGCTGTCCGGTTCGACAAGGAGGGGATCCTTGCCCATCGTTACCTCGACACTACGCTCGGACGGGTTCCCGTGGCGAATCCAGATGAACAGGGCCGCCAGGACCAGGATCGTGATGCCGGCTATGACCAGAAGCTTGCGAAGAGAGGGATTCATGGAGACGAGATAGGCGGGGAGTTGCCCGCCAGCAAGTTTGCGTTTGCCGGGTCCACGGGAATGCAGAAAAACGCGGCGCCCGATACCTGCTCCGAATCGGGACAGCGACCGCAATAATCGGCTGGGAAGCTTGGTTCGCTGCGCCTTGCGATGCTAAATAGTCGATTAACGACACGTCCGTCATCGACAGGGGTATTCCATGCAACTCGGCTTCAATCTCCGGACCTGCGCCGTCGGTGCCGGCTTTGCCCTCGCGATCGCGAGCGCGCCGCTTGCCCTGGCGCAAGAGCGGCAACCGGGCGTAGCACCGGATGGACCGGACAACAGGCCCGAATGGAACCGGGAGGCTGCGCCGCCGCCAAGCGCGCCACGGCCGATGATCGAGCCGGGCCTGCGGGCGCATTGGCTGGCCGAGTGCCGGCGCCGGATCTCGGTACGCGACGACGGGCTCGGCGGTGCCGTCATCGGCGGCGTGATCGGTGGCGTTGCCGGCAATCGCATCGCCGGTCGCCACCACCGGACGCTGGGCACCGTTGCCGGAGCCGCTATCGGTGCAGCGGCGGGCATGGCGATCGACAAGGCCGAAGACAGTCGATCCGTACGGGACGAGTGCGAGACCTATCTCGACGACTATGTCGCCTATTACGCTTACCACGCCGCCCAGCCGGCGTACGGCTATGGCTATGCGCATCCTGCATACGCTCCGTCGGCTTACGGTTGCTGCAGACCCGGGCCGGCGATTGCTCGCGAGCCGAAGTGCACCGAAACCGTCGAATACGTCTACGAAGACGTGCCGGTTCGACCGCGAGCCAGGCGCATGCCGAGCAAGCGGGTGAGGATCGTGCCGGACAAGCGAATCCGCGTCGACTGAGTCAGGGTGGCCCAGCCCTTTCGATAATTCTTTAAATTACAGACGCTTATATCGACCCGCCGGTAAGGCGCTGGCAGATCAGATCCAGCTGGTCGAGCGTGGTGTAACGGATCGTCACCGCGCCGGAGCGCGGATCGCCGTCGGCCTTGATCCGCACCGGCAAGCCGAGGAAATCCTCGAGGTGCCCCTGCACCGCGGCAATATCGGCATTCTCCCGATCCTCGCGCGGGGACCGCGCCCGGCGTGCGACGCGACCGCTGCGCGACTGACGCACGAGACGCTCGACCTCGCGGACCGAAAGGCCTTTCGTCACTGCCGTTTCAGCGATCTCGTGAGCCGATTCGGCGCCGATCAACGCGCGAGCGTGGCCCATCGAAAGGCGACCGTCCTCTACCAGGACCATAACCGTATGGGGCAAGGCCAGCAGGCGCTGCAGATTGGCGACATGGCTGCGGCTCTTGTCGACCATTCGCGCGATTTCGGCCTGAGTCAGGCCCTCGTCGTCGGCCAGCCGTTGATAGGCTCTGGCCTCTTCGATCGGGTTGAGGTCCTCGCGCTGCAGGTTTTCGATGAGCGCAAGCGCCATCACCTCCCGCTCACTGAGGTGACGGATCAATGCCGGAATCTCGTGCAATTGCGCCCGCTGGGCGGCGCGCCAGCGGCGTTCGCCGGCAACCAGCTGATACCGCCCCTCGCGCAGCGGACGGACGATCACGGGCTGGATAACGCCGCGCTGTGCAATCGATGCAGCAAGCTCTTCAAGCGCCGCTTCGTCGAAGTGGCGGCGGGGCTGCGCTGGATGCGGCTCGATGTCGGCGACCGACAGCAAGGCCAGTCCTCCTGCAGCGATCGCTGCACCGCCCTCACCCACCGCCGTGGATGCCAGGGGCTCTTCCCGACGTGTCTCGCCCAGAAGTGCACCGAGCCCCCGCCCAAGCGCCGGCTTACGCTTGGCCGCAAGCGGCGACCCATCGGGAGGGGAAGCCGAGAGGCGAATGATCGAATCGTCAGTCATGCGGCCTTCCTCCGTTCAGGCGGCAACCGTGCGATCAGCTCGCGAGCCAAGGCCATATAGGCCCGGCTGCCAGCGCAGGAATGATCGTAGACCAGGGCCGGCAGGCCGTGGCTGGGTGCTTCCGAAAGGCGGACATTGCGCGGGATCGTCGATTCGAAGACGAGCCCGCCAAGACAGGAACGGACGTCATCGGCCACTTGATCGGTGAGGCGGTTACGCCGATCGAACATGGTCAGGGCCACGCCGATGATTCCGAGCTCGGAATTGAAGCGCTGCTGCACCCTCTCGACCGTCGTCAGGAGCTGGCTGAGGCCTTCGAGCGCAAAGAATTCGCACTGCAGCGGCACCAGGAGCGTATCGGCCGCAGTGAGCGCATTCAACGTGAGCAGTCCGAGCGACGGCGGGCAATCGATGAAGCAGATGTCGTAGCCGAGATCGTGGGCCAGAGCGTTTCGAAGCCGGTCCGTGCGATTTTCGACCGCGACGAGTTCGACCTCCGCGCCTGAAAGATCGACAGTGGCGGGGACGATATCGAGGCCCGGAATCCTGGTATGCTGGATGCAATCCCAGAGCGGTACTTCATCGACGACCAGGTCATAGGATGAACGAATCCGCGTCGGCCGATCGACGCCGATCCCCGTGGAAGCGTTCCCCTGGGGATCGAGATCGATCAGCAGGGTACGCCATCCGGTGGCCGCCAGCGCAGTGGCGATGTTGATGGCCGTCGTGGTCTTTCCCACGCCACCCTTCTGATTGGCGATAGCGACACGGATCACGTGAGCTTGTCCTTCCTGCCGGCAAGTGTGCCGACAATAACCCCTGATTGCGACTCCGTCACGGATTGTTCCACGTGGAACAGGTGATTCCATCCAGTCAAGGACTGGAGTTCTTGCTGCGCCGAACGCCCTTTCGGCAACAGCCAGACGGTTTCGCTTGTTGAAAAGCGTGCGGACAATTCGACAAGGCGGTCCAGGGGCGCAAATGCGCGTGCGGAAATAACCTTGACCGGATACGCCGGGATCAGTTCGAGTCTCTGTCCGACGACCTTCGCCGACTGAAGATGGAGTGCAGCAATTGCGCGCTCGAGCCAGTCGATCCGGCGGCTTCGGGATTCGACCAAGGCAATGTCGATCTCGGGCCGCAGCGCAGCCACGACCAGACCCGGGAACCCCGCGCCGGTGCCGAGGTCGAGCCAAGGCGATGTTCCACGTGGAACATACTGCAGCAGCTGGGCACTGTCGACGATGTGCCGCCGCCAAACCTCCGACAGGCTTGCCCCCGAAACCAGATTTTGCTGCCCGTTCTCAGCGATCAGCAGAGCGACCAGCAATTCCAACCGAGCCATGGCAGCGTCATCGCATTCGGGGAGGCTGCGCAACCACTGCTGCGCAGCTGCTTCGGTCTCGATCATGCTGCGATCCGGCGGGCATGGACCAAGAGTGCTGCCAAAGCTGCCGGCGTAACGCCTGGCACCCTGCCGGCGGCAGCCAGGGTCGCAGGTCGAGCCTTCGCCAGACGTTCGACCATCTCGCGCGATAGACCCGGTATGGCTTCGTAGGGGAACCATTCTCCCAGCGGCAGAGCCTCGCTGGCGCGTAGTTCGCGCAGCTCGCTTTCCTGCCGCGCCAGATAAGGCGCATAGGTCGCGTCTTCGGCCATCTCGCTTGCCAGGTCCGGATCCTCGAGAGCCTCCGCGCTCAACCACGCGCTCAAGTCCGCAAGTTCAACACCGCCGAACCGCAGCCACTCTCTCAAGCTCAACTTGCCGGTGTCCTCCCTGACCGGAAGACCTGCAGAGGAAAGCTCGGCGCCTGAAACCACCTGATCCAGCACTGTATCAAGGCGCTCGCGATTTTCCTCACGGCGGCGAAACCACTGTCGGCGGGCCTCGCCCACACACCCGGCGGCGATGGCGAGCGGCGTCAGGCGCGTGGTGGCATTGTTGGCGCGCAGCCTGAGCCGGTACTCCGCCCTGGCAGTGAGCATGCGATAGGGTTCGCTGACCCCCTGCAAGGTCAGGTCATCGATCATTACCGCCATATAGCTGTTGGCGCGATCGAGAGCGGCAGGCTCTCGGCCCAGAACGCTGGCCGCAGCATGCATTCCAGCGACGAGCCCTTGTGCCGCCGCCTCCTCGTAACCGGTCGTTCCGTTGATCTGGCCCGCGCAATAGAGCCCCGCGATCTCCCGCAGCTCAAGGCTGGGGCGCAGAGCGCGAGGATCGATATGGTCATATTCCACGGCATAGCCGGGCACGACCATTTGCACATGCTCAAGACCGGCCATGGTTTGCAGCATCTCCAGCTGCACTTCCGCCGGCAGCGAAGTGCTTATCCCGTTGGGATAGACCAGATGCGTATCGAGCCCTTCCGGCTCGAGGAATATCTGATGGCCGTCACGATCGGCGAAGCGGTGGATCTTGTCCTCGATGGATGGGCAATAGCGCGGACCGCGCGCTTCGATTGCGCCGGTGAACATCGGCGAGCGATGCAGGTTCTCTCTAATCACATCGTGGCTTCGGCGATTGGTCCGTGTGATCGCACAAAAGACCTGCGGATTGCTCCTCTTCGCGTTGAGCGCCGACATCGTCCATGGCTCTTGATCCGATGGCTGTTCGTCGAGTCGGGACCAGTCGATCGTCCGTCCGTCAAGACGAGGCGGGGTTCCGGTCTTCAGGCGGGCAATCGGCAGCGCAGCATCCCGCATCTGCGCTGCCAGGTGCCGAGCGGAGGCCTCGCCAATCCTGCCGCCATCAAACCTTTCCTCGCCGCGGTAAAGCGTGCCGCCCAGGAATGTCCCCGTGCAGAGGATGACTGCACGCGCATCCAAGAAAGTTCCATCACCGAGCGTAACCCCACAAACCCGGTTGCCAGTGAGCTGGAAGCCAGCAACCTCGCCCTCGATGAGGAACAGCTGTTCCTGCTGGGACAGCAGGCTCTGCACGGCAGCCTTGAACAGCCGCCGGTCCGCCTGCACGCGCGGGCCCTGCACCGCGCTTCCCTTTGAGCGGTTGAGCATCCGGTAGTGGATCGCCGCAGCATCCGCCGCACGACCGATCAGCCCATCGAAGGCATCGACTTCGCGGACGAGGTGGCCCTTGCCGAGGCCGCCGATCGCGGGGTTGCAGCTCATCGCTCCCAGGGCCGCGAGGTCGAAGCTGACCAGCGCCACTCGCGCTCCCATGCGCGCTGCGACTGCGGCCGCCTCGCACCCGGCGTGACCGCCGCCGATGACTATGATGTCGTACGAAGCCATGCAGCGCCTTTAGAGGAGGCGGGGAATCCGGTCAAAGGACCAACTGTTCCACGTGGAACATTTCATTTGCCGATGCAGAAGCGGCCGAACAAGGCATCGAGCATGTCTTCGGTCGTCGTCCGCCCGACCAGGGCATCGAAAGCGACACGCGCCAAACGAAGGTGCTCGGCAATCAGCAATGGGTCGGTCAGCTGCTCCACCGCAGTCAGCATCTCCATGGACTCGGTGAGAATGCGATGCTGCCGCTCGTTCAACGCAATCTCACCAGGCCGGGGAAGCGCGCTCCCGGCCGCAGCGACGAGTTCGGATCGGACATCGTCGAGCCCCTGGCCTGTAATCGCCGAGACACGGTGACGGGGGAATGCCTTGACGACGTGATCGATGCGATCGATCTGGGCCTCGATCTCCCAGGCACCGATCGGACCGTCACCCTCTGCGCCGAGCCAGAGGACGAGATCGGCAATGTCGAGAGCTTGCCGCGCCCTGGCGACACCGATCGCTTCGATCGTATCGCCGGTTTCATCGCGCAGTCCGGCAGTGTCGACGAAAAGAAACGGCACCCCCTCGATGGCGACCGGCCGGGTCAACAAATCGCGGGTGGTTCCGGCAATCGGGGCGGTAATTGCCGCCTCGCATTCCACCAAGGCATTGAAAAGAGTGCTTTTCCCGGAATTGGGTGGCCCCGCCAGGACGACCCGAAATCCCTCGCGCAGGGCTTCGGCACGCGGCCGCAACAGCCACTCGGCGATCTCGCTGCGGAGTGTAGAGACCTTCGCCGCGAAACTCCCGGGCAACGCAGTGACGTCATCTTCATCTGAAAAGTCGAGCACCGCTTCCACCGCCGCTGCGCATTCGAGCAACGCACTGCGCCACTCTTCCAGCTGCCTGGAAAAGACACCGCCCGCCATGGCCATGGCGCTCCGGCGCTGCAACTCGGTTTCGGCCAGCAGCAATTCCGCCAGTCCTTCCGCTTCGGCAAGGTCGATGCGGCCATTGGCGAAAGCGCGGCGCGTAAATTCCCCGGGAGTTGCGCGGCGCAACTCGGGCAGCCTGGCAAGTGCCGCTTCGACTGCGGACACGATCGCCCGTCCACCATGGCAATGCAGTTCAGCGACGTCCTCTCCAGTCGCGGTACCCGGGCCTGGGAGCCACAAGGCCAGAGCCCGGTCCAGCATTTCACCCCGGTCGTCGCGCAAGGTCACATGGGAGGCTCGACGCACGGCCGGCAGATGGCCGGCCAAGGCCTTCAGCGCATGACCAGCCTGGGGACCGCTGATCCGGAGCACTGCAATCGCAGCAGGAGGAGCCCCGGACGAAAGCGCGAAGATCGTCTCGGACATGGGTCATCCACTACGATTAGCCCGAGCCCTTCCGCTTGCTCCCGCCGCCCAGCCCGCCTTCCAGGAACTGTTGGATCATTTGCATGCCCATCTGGCCCATCGGCGCGATCTGCTTGGCATACTCCTGAAGCTGCTCGAGGCTGCCGACGCCCTGCATCGCCTTGGCCATGGCATCGACATAGACCTCGTTCGCCTTGCTGACATCGGGCAGGCCCAGGAAACGGCGCGCTTCTTCCGGCGTGCAATCGATCTCGACATTGACTTTCATGCCGCGCTCCCAGGCTGCAAATAGGTTACATTGCTGACACACGGCCTTGGCAAAGTCCACCGCTGCGGCCTAGGTCAATTGCAGGAAACATCAGGAGAGCCCGCCATGACGACCAACACCCAGATTCCCACGCTCGACGGCAAGGACAGCATGCCCGCCTATGTGGCCAGTCCCGCCCGCACCCCGCGTGCCGCGATCATCGTCATCCAGGAAATCTTTGGGGTGAACCCTGGCATCCGCAAGAAAGCGGACGACTGGGCGGCAAGAGGCTACCTTGCGGTCGCGCCCGATGTCTTCTGGCGTCAGAAGCCCGGCGTGGAATTCGATGCCGATATCCCGGAGCAGTTCCAGGAAGCGATCGGCTACATGATGAAGCACGACTTCGACCTGGGCATTCGCGACGTCGAGGCAACGATTCACTGGATCCGTCGCCAGCAGGGTGTGGCGAAGGTCGGATTGGTGGGCTTCTGCATGGGCGGCAAGGTCGCCTACATGGCCGCCACCCGAACCGACGTGAATGCTGCCGTCGGCTACTACGGCGTCGGTATCGACCAGATGCTCAACGAATCGCACGCCATCGCCAATCCACTGATGCTGCATGTTCCGACCGCCGACGGTTTCGTTCCCGCCGAGGCGCAGAAGGCCGTGCACGAAGGGCTCGACGGCAATCCGCACGTCACCATCCATGACTACGAAGGGCTCGACCACGGTTTCGCGGCCGAGCACGGCGTAAGGCGCAACGTAGAGGCCGCAGAACTCGCCGACCGGCGCACCGCGGAATTCTTCGAGAAGCACCTGGCCTGACTCCCTCCCTATCCGGGAAGGACGGTCAGACCATGGTCAACGCATATGGGGCGACTTCGTGGAAGCCGTCCCATATCATCTTAATCGCGACGTAAAGGATGACCAGCAGGCCAATCCAGGCGATCCAGCGATAGCGTTCGATATATTTGGCGATGATGTTGGCGGCGATGCCCATCAGCGCGACGGCAAAGATCAGACCGACGATGAGAATGCCGGGATGATCG
Source organism: Pseudomonadota bacterium (assembly GCA_963205265.1). Lineage (GTDB taxonomy): Bacteria > Pseudomonadota > Alphaproteobacteria > Sphingomonadales > Sphingomonadaceae > Novosphingobium. Next base: position 20,947 of record CAUJJI010000036.1, on the reverse strand, counting down.
CGTGCCGCGCCGGCGACGGCCAGCACATTATCCAGGCTCATCGATACATCTGCGATCGCAACCGACCAGGCGGCCGCAGCAAAAGTCTTCGACGGGGTGAGGCCGGAAAATTCGTCGCCCTCGACCTCGGGCGAGCCGCCGGGGACGGCGCTCGCGCTGTGGCCGCGGATGTCGCGATACATGCGCCAGGCGACCCACAGCAGCAGGATGCCGCCGGCGAGCACCAGCCCGACGATGCCGAGCAGCCAGCTCACCGTGAGAGCGAAGATGATGCGCAGGACCAGCGCGGCGAGCACGCCGATCATGATCACCTTCTTGCGCTGCGCATCGGGCAAGCCCGCCGCCAGAGCGCCGACGACGATGGCGTTGTCGCCCGCCAGCACGATGTCGATCATCAGCACCTGGAGGAAGGCGGCCATGGCCGCCGGGGTGCCGATATTCGAAAAGTCGTTGACGATGTGGTCCCAGATGGCCGCGGGCCCCCCGATGTCGGAGACCGCGGAAGCGAGCAGCAGCAGTTCGTGCACCGATCGGCTCCCGTTACTGGTTCATCGTGGCGAAGAAGTCTTCGTTGGTCTTCGAATCCTTGAGCTTGTCGAGCAGGAACTCCATCGCGTCGACCGTGCCCATCTGCATGAGGATCCGGCGCAGCACCCACATCTTGGAAAGCTGGTCCTTCTGGACGAGCAGCTCTTCCTTGCGGGTGCCCGACTTGCCGACGTCGAGCGCCGGGAAGATCCGCTTGTCGGCGACCTTGCGGTCCAGCACGATCTCGCTGTTGCCGGTGCCCTTGAACTCTTCGAAGATGACCTCGTCCATGCGGCTGCCTGTGTCGATCAGCGCGGTAGCAATGATCGACAGCGACCCGCCTTCCTCGATGTTGCGCGCTGCGCCGAAGAAGCGCTTCGGACGCTGCAGCGCGTTGGCGTCGACGCCGCCGGTCAGCACCTTGCCCGAGCTGGGCACGACGGTGTTGTAGGCACGGCCGAGGCGGGTGATCGAATCGAGCAGGATCACCACGTCCTTCTTGTGCTCGACCAGGCGCTTGGCTTTCTCGATCACCATCTCGGCAACCTGGACGTGACGCGAAGCGGGCTCGTCGAACGTCGAGGAGATGACCTCGCCCTTCACGCTGCGCTGCATGTCGGTGACTTCCTCGGGCCGTTCGTCGACCAGCAGCACGATCAGGAACACTTCGGGGTGATTGTCGGTGATCGCCTTGGCCATGTTCTGGAGCAGCACGGTCTTGCCGGTGCGCGGCGGCGCGACGATTAGCGCGCGCTGGCCCTTGCCCTGCGGGCTGATGAGGTCGATCACGCGCGCCGACTTGTCCTTGACCGTGGGATCGAGCGTGTCGAGCCGCAGCCGCTCATCGGGATAGAGCGGGGTAAGGTTGTCGAAGTTGACGCGGTGGCGGACCGCCTCGGGATCGTCGAAATTGACGCTGGTAAGGCGGGTGATAGCGAAATAGCGCTCACCGTCCTTGGGCGCGCGAACTTCGCCTTCGACCGTGTCACCTGTGCGCAGGCCCCATTTGCGGACCTGGTTGGGCGAGACGTAGATGTCGTCGGGACCGGCCAGGTAGTTCGCCTCGGGCGAGCGCAGGAAGCCGAAACCGTCGGTCAGCACTTCGATCGTGCCGAGACCCATGATCTCCTCGCCGTCTTCCGCCACTTCCTTGAGAATGGCGAACATCAGGTCCTGGCGGCGCATGGTCGAGGCGCCTTCGACGCCGAGCTCTTCGGCCATTTCGACCAGCTCGGCCGAGGTCTTTTTCTTCAATTCCTTGAGATGCATGAGTTTTTTCCGAAAAACGAAATCTGGAGACGGCCGGCCGATCAATCGGGCTTGGGGAAAGCGGATCCGGACGAGCCAGCAAATGGCCATCCTGCGCCGGTAAGGTCACTACCAGATAGTCGTCCAACCGGTTTCCGTCAATCGGCGCAGGCTTCGGGACGGCCCGCGTTCAGCGCTGATCGTCGCCGTTCAGAACGGCCTGACGACGACCAGAACCACGATCACCGCCGCAGCGATGCCCGGTACCTCGTTCAACATGCGCAGTTGCTTGCCGGTCAGCTTCCGTTCCCCTCGCGCCAGGGCCGCAGCATAACCGGCCAGCCAGACGTGATAGGCGGACAGGGCCAGCGTGAGCGCAAGCTTGGCGTGAAACCAGCCCTGGGCGAAGGCGCCGGTCGTGACTGCTAAGGCGAGCCCCAGCACCCAGACGACGATCAGCGAAGGCCACAGGATGATCTTGAGCAGCTTGCGCTCGCGATCGACCCAGACCGCGCTCTCGGGCGAATCCGGTGCCGCTTCCTGATGGTAGACGAAATAGCGGGGCAGCATGAACAGGCCCGCCATCCAGAAGATCACGAAGATGATATGACCGGCTTTCAGCCAGAGATATGTCATAGCCAGTACCTGCTGCATGAGCGGACCATAGCCTAGTGCCGCCAGCCGCGCACCACCGCGAGCAATTGTTCCACATGCTCGACCGGCGTGTACTGGCCTATGCCATGGCCGAGGTTGAACACATGCGGCCGATCGGCAAAACAGTCGAGGATATAGCGGGCCCGGCGCTCGAGCTCGCTGCCTCCGGCCAGGAGCAGCAGCGGATCGAGATTGCCCTGCACGGGCAGACCCGCGGGCAGCGCTTTCGCGGCCCAGGCGGGATCGATCGTCTCGTCGAGAGCGACGGCATCCACCCCGGTCTCGGCGACGTAAGCCGTCAGCTTTTCGCCTGCTCCCTTGGGAAATCCGATGATGGGCAGATCGGGAAAGCGAGACTTGAGAGCCGCAGTGATCGTGGCATTGGGAGCGATCACCCAGCGCGCGAACTCCGCCGGGGCCAGGCTTCCCGCCCAGCTGTCGAAAAGCTGGACCGCTTCGGCGCCGGCCACGACCTGGCCGGCAAGATAGTCGATCGTAACGGTGACGATGGCGTCGATGATCGCCTGGAAGGCCTGGGGATCACGATAGGCCAGCGCACGCGTCTCGTGCTGGTCGCGGCTGCCCTGCCCAGCCACCATATAGGTCGCGACTGTCCAAGGACTCCCCGCAAAGCCCAGGAGAGTGCGTCCACCGCCGAGCCCGGCCTTCACTTTGGCCACGGTATCGTAGATCGGTGTCAATCGCTGCGGGACGGCGTGCAGGCCATCCAACGCGTGGTCGATCAGCCGCGGCGACAGCCTGGGTCCCTCGCCGGCCAGGAATTCGAGATCCTGACCCATCGCGTAGGGAACGATGAGGATGTCCGAGAACAGGATCGCCCCGTCGAAGCCGAAACGGCGGATGGGTTGAAGGGTGATCTCGGCAGCAGCGTCGCTGTCATAGACCAGCCCCAGGAATCCTTCCCGCTGCGCACGCAATGCCCGGTATTCGGGCAGGTAGCGGCCGGCCTGGCGCATCAACCAGATCGGGCGTTCGGAAGCATTCTCACCGCAGAGGGTACGGAGGAGGAGACCGGGCATCGAGGCGGAGTCCAATCAAAATATATAGAATTTTAAATAGGATTCTGATGTCAGTTGGCCTGTGGAAAGCGGGCACAGCCGCCCCTTGCCCGATTTGTCCTGTATTGAACAGAGTGAAGCGCGCCTGCGAATCCCATGCGGTGCGCGTCAAGCATTGCTTTTCCCCACTGTCCCCAGCCTGTGGGTAGGCTGCTCCACATGTCCACAAGCGGCGCAGCGAATCCCGGGTAGTGGGCAGGAAAAAGCCTCTCGAAGTTGTCACCGCACTCGTCCCGTGGTTTATGCGCAGGGTTCTCCACGTCCGGCGAGCGCTTGCACCTGGCTCGACATGTCTCGGCTCCATCTTCACCTCCTGTCAGATTCCACCGGCGAAACGCTGGAGATGATGGCGAAAGCGGCTCTGGCCCAGTTCGACAATGCCGATGTCGTTCGCCATTTCTGGCCGATGGTCCGCTCGCGGCAACATCTCGACAGGATCATGGGGGACATCGCCAACAATCCCGGCCTGGTGCTCTATACCCTGGTCGACGGCGGCACGCGAACGCGGCTCGAAGAACACTGCCGGGCGCTGGGCCTGCCCTCGGTCGCCATCCTCGATGCGGTGACCGATGCATTGGAAAGCATGCTGGGGCAGGAAGCCAAGGGCCGTCCCGGGCGCCAGCATCTGATGGACGAGGCCTATTTCGCAAGAGTCGAAGCGATCCAGTTCACCATCGCCCATGACGACGGAATGGCCTGGGAGGACTGGGAGGACGCCGATATCGTCCTGGCCGGCGTATCGCGTACGTCGAAGACTCCGACCAGCATCTACCTGGCCAATCGCGGCTACAAGACGGCCAACATCCCGATCGTGATCGAAAGCCCGCCTCCCGCTGCCCTGTTCGGATTGCGCCGGCCGCTGGTCGTCGGCCTGACGACCGCGCCGGAGCGGCTGATTCAGGTGCGGCGCAACCGCCTCCTTTCCCTGCAGCAGGCGCCCGACACGAGCTATGTCGAAACCGAGAACGTCGCCCGAGAAGTGCAGTTCGCCCGTCGCATCTTCGCCGACAACGGCTGGCCGGTCATCGATGTGACACGGCGCTCCATCGAGGAGACTGCCGCAGCGGTGATCAATCTCTACTTCGAGCGCCAGTCTGCCGGCGGCGCCGCACCGGCCGGCTCCAAGGCCCTGTGAGCATGGTTGCATGCTGATCCTGGCTTCGCAGAGCGCTTCCCGCCGGGCGATGCTCGAGGCGGCCGGTATCGCCTTTACGGCGGTTCCGGCTCATCTCGACGAACGCGCTATCGAGTCGGACCTGGCGGGCGCACCGCCTGGGGATGTCGCCTTGGCCCTGGCTGAGGCCAAGGCAGCCGCGGTTTCCGGCGATTTCCCGGGCAGGCTCGTGCTCGGCAGCGATTCGCTGGTCGAAGTCGCCGGCCGGCGGTTCGACAAGCCGAACTCGCGTGACGATGCCGCGGCACATCTGCGATACTTTTCCGGAAAGGTGATGAACCTGCACAGCGCGGCGGCACTCGTCCGCGATGGTCGGACAGAGTGGCACTACGGTTCGGTAGCCAGACTGCAGGTCGCCGATTTGTCGGCAGGCTTCATCGAGGCGTACCTGAGTGCCGAATGGCCGGCAGTATCGGGCTGCGTCGGCGTGTTCCGTATGGAGGGACTCGGGGTCAGGCTGTTCGAGGCGATCGACGGGGATTATTTTACGGTCCTGGGCATGCCCTTGCTGGCTGTTCTCGGCTCCCTGCGCAGGCTAGGGGAGCTGCCGACATGAGCCAGCCCCTCGAAACGACCAGACCCTATGCCGAAGTGATCGGCGATCCGATCTCGCATTCGAAGTCGCCGACGATTCATGGCTTCTGGCTGGCCAGGCTCGGCATCGATGCAGACTATCGCGCCTGCCAGGTGCTGCCCGGGGAGCTGGACGACTATTTCGCCCGTCGGCGCGCCGACCCGGCGTGGCGCGGTTGCAACGTCACCATCCCGCACAAGGAGAAGGTTCAGCCCTACCTCGACCAGCTCGACGAGAAAGCCCGTGCGATCGGGGCCGTGAACACCGTCTTCAAGGACGGCAACGGCCTGCTGGTCGGCACCAATACCGATGTCGACGGAGTCGACGAAGCACTCGACGGGCTCGAGCTGCAAGGCCAGGAGGTCTGCGTCATAGGTGCCGGGGGTGCGGCCCGGGCGGCCTTCGCGGCACTCGCCCGGCGACGCTGTGCATCGGTCTTCGTGCTTGCCCGCAACCCGCAAAAGGCAGTGAAGGTCGCGGAAAGTTGCGGCGTCTTCGCCGTCGGCGTGGCCTTTGAAAGCGGCTCGCCGGCATTTTGCGAAGCAATGCTGCTGGTCAATGCCACGCAGCTCGGGATGGTGGGCCAGGAGCGCATGCCGGCATTCGTCCTTTCGCAGATCAGCGAACTGGCCCAGGGCGCCTTGGTCTTCGACATGGTCTACGCGCCGCTGGAGACCGATCTGCTTGCCGCAGCCCGCCGCAAGGGCTTCGCGACCGCAGACGGTCTCGTCATGCTGATCGGCCAGGCGGCCAGCGCATTCTCCTGCTTCTTCGGTCGATCCCCTCCGCGCGAATGCGATGCGGAGCTGCGCGGATTGCTGACCGAGTGAGTAGGAGCGCACACCCGGAGCGGCCGTTCATCCTGGGCCTTACCGGCTCGATCGGCATGGGCAAATCGGCGGTCGCCGCGATGTTCCAGGGTCTCGGCGTCCCGGTCTTCGACGCCGATGCCGCGGTGCACCAACTGCAGGGTCCGGGCGGTGCACTGATCCCCGCGATCGAGGCAGCCTTTCCCGGGACAACCGGTCCGAACGGTGTCGATCGGCCAAAACTGGGCGCGGCCGTGTTCGGCGATCCGGAAGCCCTTAAGCGCCTGGAGGCGATCGTCCATCCCGCGGTGGCGGCGATGCGCAAGGAGTTCCTCGCGTGCAACGCGGCAAAGCCGCTCATCGTCTTCGATATCCCGCTGCTGTTCGAGAAGGGCGGCTGGGAGCAGGTCGATGCCGTGGTCGTCGTTTCGGCATCGCCGGAGGCGCAGCGGCAGCGGGTCCTGGCTCGACCGGGCATGACCGAGGAGAAGTTCGAACAGATCCTCGGCCTGCAAGTCCCCGATGCGGAAAAGCGCGAGCGTGCCGATTTCGTCATCGATACCGGCACTTCGCTGGCCGAAACCCGCCATGCGGTGCAGCGCCTGGTCCATAGCCTGACCGGCAGCGAATAATGGCACGGGACCCTCTTGCCTCGTGCCGCCTAGAGGCCGATATGGCTAGAAATGCGTGAGATCATCTTCGATACCGAAACCACCGGGCTTGATCCCCTGAAAGGTGATCGAATGGTGGAAATCGGATGCTTCGAGATGGTCAATCGCGTTGCGACCGGGCGCACTTTCCATGCCTATTTCAATCCGGAACGGACGATGCCGGCCGAAGCGGAAGCGGTGCACGGCTTGTCCGACGCTTTCCTCGCCGACAAGCCGCGCTTTGTCGAACTTGCCGCGGAGCTGCTGGATTTCTTCGGGGATTCACCCCTGGTCGCGCACAATGCCGGCTTCGACTTCGGCTTTCTCAATGCCGAGCTGGGGCTGTGCGGGCTCGAACCTGTTTGCAAGAGCCGGATGATCGATACCGTAGCCTTGGCGCGCGTGCGCCATCCGGGCGCGAAGCTTTCACTCGACGCGCTTTGCACGCGCTACGGGATCGACCGCAGCCACCGTACCAAGCACGGCGCCCTGCTCGATGCGGAATTGCTGGCCCAGGTCTATGTCGAACTGCGCGGAGGGCGCCAGATCGGCCTGGAGCTTGCGGCCGAAGTCGATCGCCGCATCGAAGTCACGACCGTCATCGTGCGTAGCGAGCGGATCTTTCGCCCGGCCCGGCCGCATGCCGCGACGGCGGCCGAACTGGCCGCTCATGCCCGATTTCTCGAATCCGTCAAATCCCCGCTGTGGAGCGGTTAACCCTCTAGCACATGGAGAAGGTCATTCATGGACATCCGCGTTTCCGGCCACCAGATGAGCACAGGCGAAGCGCTGCAGACGCACGCGAATGAGCGGCTGTCCGCGATCGTCGAGAAATACTTCAGCCGTGCGCTGTCGTCGTCGGTCACCTTCGGCCGCGCCCCGGCTGGGTTCTTCCGCTGCGACATCGTCACCCATGTGATGCAGGGCCTCGTCCTCAAGGGGGCGGGTATCGCGCAAGACGCCCATATTGCGCTGGACCAGGCGGCCGACAAGATCGACACGCAGCTGCGCCGCTACAAGCGGCGCCTGGTTGATCGCCATGAACAGAGCGTACATGCGATGCGGGCGGAAGAGGCGGCTTACGTCATCTTCGAAGAGCCCGCGGCCGAGGTCGAGGAGGTCGGGGCCGACGCTCCCGTCGTGATTGCGGAAACGCGGGTCGACGTGCCCGAAGCGACCGTGTCGGATGCGGTCATGATGCTGGACCTGCGCAATACCAATGCCTTGCTGTTCAAAAACGCTGGTACCGGCAAGCATAATATGGTTTATCGACGCGGTGACGGATCGATCGGCTGGGTCGAACCGACCTGAGAAGTGCTACTTCGTAGCTTTCCCGGCGAAATGGTAATATAGGGCCCGGCGCGTTCCGGGCCCCCTCGCGCTTTTCGAAGCCGATCCCTACATCGTTTGGAAACGCCTGTCTGTTATCTGATAGAGGCCATGACCGCGCTTTACACACTCTTGCCCGAAGCCGTCGCGACGGTGCGTGCCGATACCAAGGCTGCAATCCTCGATCAGCTGGCCGAGCGGTTCGCGGACGTGTACCATCTCGAGCGCGACACGGTTCGCAAGCGCATCGAAGAGCGCGAGCAGCTGGGCAGTACCGGCTTCGGGCGCGGGGTCGCCATTCCGCACGCGCGCGTGGAAGGCCTCAATCGCCCCGTTGCGGTGTTCCTGCGCCTGCAGTCCCCGGTGGACTTCGATTCGGCCGACGGAATGCCGGTCGACTTCGTATTCGGCCTGCTGTCTCCTGAAGCCGCCGGCGCGGCCCATCTCCACGCGCTTGCCGCCATCTCGCGCATCATGCGCGACGACCGCATGCACGAGGCGCTGATCCGTGCGCCGGGCGTGGAAGCGCTATACGGCCTCCTCCACAATGTCGACGACCGCGACGCCGCCTGACGCGGAAGTCTCCGGCGCCCGACTCCACTGGCGTGCGCTGGAGGGGCTCTATGCCTCGGCACCGATAAACCGGCTGTTCCAGTCCAAATTGCAGATCGTCGGCGAGGGCCGGTCGCGGATAACTTTTGCCGTGGACCAAAGCTGCCACCACGCTGCAGGTGCGGCGCATGGAACGATCTATTTTAAGATGCTCGATGACGCGGCCTTCTATGCGGCAAATACGCTGATCACCGATCGTTTCCTGCTCACGACCTCGTTCAATCTCCACTTCACCAAGCCGGTACGCCACGGGACCGTGATTGCCGAAGGCCGCTGGATCAGCGGAAGGCGCCGGGTGCTGGTGGCCGAGGCGCGACTGATCGACAGCGACGGAGAGGAAATCGGGCGCGGCACCGGGACTTTCATGAAATCGCGCATCGCCTTGTCGGGGCTGGACGGCTACGCCACCGCTCTGCGCGACGGGGGTTGATTTGGACGCGCGTTTGCCCGCGCATATCGAAGCGCTCGGTCTGATCCGCCAGGTCCAGGCAGCGGGAGGTTTCGGCACCGTTCTGCAAAAAGGTGAACGCGATGCCGGGACAATCATTGTCGTGCTGACCGAAAGCGGCAGAAATGCAAGGGTTTATGAACGCTTGCCCAGCCTGGATGGCAGTCGAAGTTGGCACCTGTCCAAGCAACAGAGCACTGAAGATCCAATGGAAGTTACCGAATACTTGGAGCGTCGTGCGAACCAGGATCGCGATACATGGATAGTCGAACTGGATATCGCGCATGGTGAACGATTTATCGGATTGTCGACGGGAACCGCTTGACCTGCGCCAATTCCCCGACCATGGGGACGCGCACCGCTGACGCGCAGGCGGCTGGACAGGCACCAAGGCCTGACCGGCAAGCACGCAGACGGGGGACAAGCGGCAGGCCGCGTACGGACACGCATCGTTCCGATGCAGGGCGTTCGTAGCACCTGTGCAGCGCGTCCACCGCACAAGAATACGGTTTGATGAGTTCAAAGCTGAAACGGGCCAGCGCCATAGCTGTCACCGCTACCTTCCTTGCTACCCTTGCCAGCGCCCAGGGTTCGGGCGCGATCGCAGAGCAAGCGGCATCCGTGCCGCCGGCGATCGAAGTAGAACCAGTTCCCCAGTTCATCTCGCAGCCGATGGTTCAGTCGCTCCCCGACGTGAGCGAGCCTCAGGATCCTGCGCCCGTATCGGCAAGCTCGCTGGCCGAGCTCGTCTATGCCCAACCACAACCCGCTCAGCTCTCGTCCGAGATGCGCTGCCTTGCGGGCGCCATCTACTTCGAAGCGAAGAGCGAATCGCTGCCCGGACGGCTCGCCGTCGGCCGTGTCGTCGTCAATCGGGCGAAGTCGGGTCGCTTCCCTGCAAGTTACTGCGGCGTGGTCTATCAGCCATCGCAGTTCTCCTTCGTGCGTGGCCATGCCATGCCGGCGATCGACACCAGTTCGCGGCACTGGCGCGAGGCCGTGGCGATCGCGCAGATCGCCGACAGCAACAGCTGGCGCAGCCCCGTGGAGGGAGCGCTGTTCTTCCATGCCGCGCGCGTCTCGCCGGGCTGGCGGCTGACCCGCATCGCCCGGATCGACAACCACATCTTCTATCGCTGACTGGCTGCGCCGCGTCCCTGCGCCGGCGGGGATGCGGCCTCTGCGCCCGACCGGCGATCACATCGCCGGCACCCTCGGGATAACCTGCGGCTAGCTCTTGATCTGTACCCACATCGGCGCGTGGTCGCTGGCCTTTTCGCGGCCGCGATAGGCCTTGTCGACTCCCGCGGCGACCAGCCGGTCGGCGACCTCGGGGGAAAGCAGGGCATGGTCGATGCGGAACCCGTGGTCCCGCTGCCAAGCGCCGGCCTGGTAGTCCCAGAAAGTCCAGATCCCTCCCCGTGGGTTGTGCAAGTCGAGGGCGTCGGTCCACCCGTCGGCCAGCAGGCGGGCATAGGCGTCTCGCGATTCCGGCTGCATCAGGGCATCGGCAGCCATGGCCTGCGGCGACCAGACGTCCTTGTCTTCGGGGATCACGTTGAAATCGCCGGTTACTATCGCCGGCACTTCCTCCGCGGCGATCTCGTGCATGCGCGCGCGTAGACGCTCCATCCAGCGCAGTTTGTAGTCGAACTTGGGTCCCGGCACCGGATTGCCGTTCGGCAGGTAGATGCAGGCGACTCTCAGCCCGAAGACGTCGGCCTCGATATAGCGTGAGTGTTCATCCTCGGGATCGCCATCGAGCCCACGGCGGACTTCGGCAGGCATGACTCCATCGGCGAGAATGGCGACGCCGTTGAAGCCCTTCTGCCCGTGCCAGATCGCCTGATAGCCGATCGCCTCGAAGTCCTTTGCGGGAAACCCTTCGTCCTGGGTCTTGATTTCCTGCAGGCAGGCGACCGAAGGCCGGGTCTCAGCGAGCCATTCGACCAGACGCGGCAACCGGGCCTTGATGCCGTTTATGTTGAAACTGGCGACCTTGATCACACAGCGAAACTCGAGCCGCAGCCGCAGCCGGCGGTGGCCTGCGGGTTTTCGACGCGAAAAGCAGCACCGCCGAGCGATTCCACGAAGTCCACCGTGCATCCGGCAACCAGTTCGAGACTGACGGGGTCGACAACGAGCTGCACACCGTCGGTCTCGGTCACCAGGTCCTCGCTATCGGGACCGTCGGCCAGGCCGAACTGGTACTGGAAGCCGGAACAGCCACCACCCTCCACGGACAGGCGGAGGATGGCAGGCTTCGCCTGCTTTGCTGCGATCGCCGCCACGCGGGCGGCGGCAGAGGGGCTCAGAAAGATGGCTGCGGCATTCATCGTCGTCGATGTAAGGCGTGACACCCCTTGCGGCAAGGATCACGCTGTCTGGATATAGGTCCGCAGGGCCTCGGCTTCCGATTCGATACGGTCGATCCGGTGTTTGACGAGGTCGCCTATCGAAACGAAGCCGATCAATTGCCCGTCCTGTACGACCGGCAAGTGGCGGATGCGGCGCCGCGTCATCAGGGAAAGCGCGGACAAGACCTGCATGTCGGGCTGCGCCGTGACCGCCGGCTTGGTCATCACCTCGCCCACCCGGCAATCGAGCAGGCCAGGTCCCTGGCGTTTCAGGCCATAGATCACGTCCCGTTCCGAGAAGATCCCGGCAACTGCGCCGTTTTCGAGGACCGGGAGCGCACCGATCCGCTTTTCCGCCAGCAGGGCAATTGCCTCGCCCACGCTTGCGCCGACATCGCAGGTCACAATTGCCGTATTCCTGCCTTCGATCACACGTCCGATAGTCATCGCCGCTCTCCCGGATCGCCGAAATAGCATCATGGCATAATCGCACCCTTGTGGCCAGTTTGCCGCAACGTTCTGACGATTCGGCCCTTTCTTCTTGCTCATGGGCTCGCGAAAGAGGATGTCCTCGACAATGGTACCCCGCTCTCCTCTCGATGACCCGCATGCCGCCGCCCATGCCTGGGCGCGCTATCGCCGTCTGATGCGGTTCATGGCTGTCGTCACGCTGGGCATGGTGACCTTGGCCGTGGTGCTGCTCTATTGGCTAAACGGCTTCGTCTCGATTCATTTCTACATTGCGACCGCGCTGGGCATCGGCTTTGCCATGCTGCTGATGTCGGCGCTGATGGGCCTGGTGTTCCTGTCCAACGGCACCGGACACGATGACGCGATCGTCGACCCGACGCGAGACGAAGGCGACCGCTAGCGAGGCTGGTGTCAGAGAATTCTAGGTCGAAGCGGGCCGCAGGCGATAGTCCTCGACTGGGCTGCCGCCGATGAGATGTTCCTGGATGATGCGTTCGAGGACCGCCTCGGTGCAGCTGTGGTACCAGACGCCATCGGGCCAGACGACCGCTACCGGCCCGGCCGCGCAGATCCTCAGGCAATCGGCCTTGGTCCGATAGACACTACGGTCGAGCTTGAGCTCCTTGAGCCGCCGCTTGAGGAATTTCCATGCCGGCGCCCCCACTTCGCGCGAGCAGCATGCGCCTTTTTCGGATTCGGCGCAGATGAAGATGTGCCGGGTAATCCCGTCGCCCCCATAGGCCGCGAGCGCACGCCGGGCGGCGGCCAGCTCTTCCGGAGGAATTGACGCAGCCTTCGTCACGGGCGCAGCATCCAGGGGCGTACCGCTTCGATGAAAAGCGGCGAATTCTCCACCGGTCGGCCGCCGCTTACGCAGACCAGGACGGTCCGGGCATAGGCGATCACCCGCCCCTGTTGCATCGCGAGTTGGCCGAGCGTGTGGCTGGTCCGGCCGATGGCCGTCGCTGCGACGTGGATCGTCAGCGGTGCGGGGTAATGAGCCTCGCCCAGATAATCCACTGCAAAGCTGGCCGCCATCGAGGTGATGCCGGCCACGGCTTCCTCGTACTTGCTGATGCGGTGGAAGTGGACGCGGCCTTCCTCAAGGATGCCGGCAAGCGCAACGTTGTTGAGGTGCTGGTTGATGTCCAGATCGCCGAATCGCGGGTAGATCTCGCATTGGAACGGGTAGCGCTCCGGATCGAGTAGGCCGGGATCAGGCTTGGGCATGCGGGCGCCGCGGGTACTGTCTGTCGAAGAGCTGGGGCGCGGAAACGGGGGCTAGCCGCGCTTGCCGACGATGCGGGCGATTTCGACCGCCACCATGCGTTCGACCAGCGGCGGCAGGTTCTTGTCCAGCCATTCGGCAAGTGCCGGTCGAAGCAGCTCCCGGGCCAGGCCTTCGAGCGAAGTCTCGCCGGAGCGGACGATCTGCGGCAGGGCGCGGGGCTCGGACAAGAGGGCAAGCGCGGCGAGCGACTCGCGCATCGAGGACTGGGCATTTTCGGTCAGCAGCGGCGCTTCGTTCGCGACGCTGGCTTCTTCCGCAAGTGCCGACTCCTCGGCGAGGTCGAGCACGTCCTCTTCCTGGTCCTCGTCGTAGACTTCGTCTTCGGGAAGAACGTCGGATTCGATCAGGGCTTCGTGCCCGCGGGGGCGGTTCTCGTCCGCGTTCGACCGGTTATCGCGCGCGATCACCTTCTTGATCGATTCGAGGATTTCCTCAACCGTTGGCTCTCCGGTCTGACGCATCGCCTTGCCTTTACCCTCTGATTCACTTCGCCTGAATTGACCCGTCCTGCACGGGCGTGTCAACGGTGCGCGTCGATTGCGGGCCATGCGCGGGGTCGTCGTCCCAGTCGAACCACTTGCCGCGCACGCGTCTGTAGTTGACGTCCGGATCGTAGAGTGGACCGCCGTCGAGGCCGAGATCGCGCGCTTCGGCCTTGCCCATCGCCGCCAGCAGCGAAAATCCTGCGACATATGCGTTGCGCTTGGCCGTGACCAATTGCACCTGGGCGCTGAGCAGTTCGCGTTCCGCATCGAGTATGTCGAGGACCGTGCGATTGCCGACGCTGTTCTCGGCTCTTACGCCTTCCAGGCTCAGCCTGGCGGCGTCGACTGCGCTTTGCGTCGAGGCGATGATCTCGTTTGCGGCTTTCCAGGACGAATAGGCGGAGCGCACCTGGGCGATGACATCGCGTTCCGCCGCGATCTCGTTCTCCATGGCAGCGCCGGCACGAGCCTGCGCCTGCCGCCGCAAGGCTGCAGGTCGACCGCCTTGGAAGATGGGGATCGACGCCCGGACACCTGCCTGGGCGGTCTTCTCGGTTTGCGCGAAAGCTGCGCTGCCGCCGCTACCTCCCAGCGTGTCGAAGTAGTTCTGATAGGCGCCCTGGCTGAACACCTCCAGGCGCGGCAAGCGGCTCGAACCGGCGACTCTGACATCGTAGCCCGCAGCCTTGGCGCGCTCTCGCGCTGCGATGAGGTCGGGATTGTTCTCGAGCGCGACGGCAACCGCTTCTTCGGGCGTCACCGGGATGCCGGGCAGCAGCGGCGGCTGCTCCAGAACACCGGGCGCCTTGCCCACCAGCTGGACATAGCGTTCGCGTGCCGCGACCAGATTCGCTTCGGCCGTGCGTGCATCGCCGCGGGCAAGTGCCAGCCGCGCTTCCGACTGTGCGACGTCGGTGCGCGTCAGCTCGCCGATTTCGTAACGGTCGCTGGTGGCATCGAGATTGACGCGCAGGACTTCGACACTGCTGCGGTTCAGGCCGACGACCGCCTCGGTCATGAGCACGTCCATATAGGCCTGGACGACCTGGCTGAAGACGGAAGACTCCGTGCCGCGCAAGTCGGCCTGGCCTGCATCCACGCGCGTTTCGGCTGCCTTGACCGCGTTGCGCACGCCGCCGCCCTGATAGATCGGCACCGACAGCGAAACGTTGGCGCTGAATACCCTGTCGGGGCTGGTGAAACTGTTCGCGCTCTTCTGCAGATATTCGACATGCTGCGCCTGGGCGCTGACTGCGGGCCTCCCGTCGGCTTTCTCGATCGGGACGTTCTCGTCGTTGGCGCGCTGGTTCTCCCGCGCTGCCTGCAAGGTCGGGTTCGTCCGATAGGCGCTGAGCAATGCGCTGCGCAAATCGTCGGCATGTACCGGCAGTGCCGGCAAGGTCGTCACCAGAGCAATGCCGGCGATAAGCCGGGCACGTGCGGCGACTCGCGGCATGGTTCAGAAGCTCCAGCGCTTCGGCGCGGAGAATTCGGGAAGCACGGGGATGCCGATCTCGGCAAGCGGCAGCAGGGTGACTTCACCAGCCACCTTGCGGCCGACCACCAGCCGGGTGACGCCACGAAGCACCTGGCCCCCGACCAGTCGCCCCCCTTCGGCAAGCTGGCCGGTGAGGGCCGCCGGCACTTCTTCGGCAGCACCGTCGACGACGATCAGCGAATAGGCGTTCTTGCGCTTGGCCGTCGCTTGTCCGGGAGCAATCGCGTCGAGCGAGCCGACCAGGGGGCGCAGCAACGCGGCAAGGTAGCCCTTGGCATCACCGACCAGCAGCGCCTTGTCATCGCGTGTCGGCGCCGCTTCGGCCAGCATCCTGCCATGTACGATCGGGGCCGCGAGAAAACCACCGTCGTCGAGGGGGATTGCGCGGTCAATGTAGGCCGAAGAGCGCATCTGTGCCGGCACGAAGTCTTCGCGGGGAACGCTTGCCATCGCGGCGAGCACCCAGGGCTCGTTGACTCCGCTCGTCCGCAACTGGCTGTCGATCATTGCGCGACGCGCCGCATCGCAGCTCGCGGTCGGTCGTTGCTCGATAGTGGTCATTCCAACCAAGTCCTTTTTCCCCGCCGGCCCGCAGCTTCGTGCCCCCCGGCAGTTCGGTCGCGGGGCCTTCTAGGCGAACCGGCCAAGCTCGCCAAGCGCTTTGACGGACCCCCGCTCACAGGCTTATGGGGGCCCGCGAATCCCCTGTTTCCAAGGAGTGCCGCTGCATGTCGGGTATGGTGACCATCCGCGAAGAGGACTTGATCGAAAGCATCGCCGACGCGCTGCAATACATCAGCTATTTCCATCCCATGGACTACATCCGCGCCCTCGCCGCCGCCTGGGAGCGCGAGCAGAATCCTGCAGCCAAGGATGCGATGGCGCAAGTCCTCGCCAACAGCCGCATGTGCGCCGAGGGCCATCGGCCGATCTGCCAGGATACCGGCATCGTCAACGTCTTCCTCAAGTGGGGACAGAACTGCCGGCTGGAGAGCGACAGGTCGCTGCAGGAGGTCGTCGACGAGGGCGTGCGCCGCGCCTACAACCATCCCGAGAACAAGCTGAGGGCGTCGATCGTCGCCGACCCCGCCTTCACGCGTCGCAACACCAGGGACAACACGCCTTGCGTGCTGAACGTGGAAATGGTGCCGGGCAGCAGGGTGTCGGTCGACGTTGCGGCCAAGGGTGGCGGCAGCGAGAACAAGTCCAAGTTCAAGATGATGAACCCCAGCGATTCGATCGTCGACTGGGTGCTCGAAATGATCCCGCAGATGGGCGCCGGCTGGTGCCCGCCGGGTCAGATCGGCATCGGCATCGGCGGAACGGCTGAAAAGGCAGTGCTGCTCGCCAAGGAATCGCTGATGGACGAGATCGACATGCACGAGCTCAAGGCGCGCGGTCCGCAGACCGATACCGAGGCGCTGCGCATCGAGATTTTCGACAAGGTCAACGCGCTCGGCATCGGCGCGCAGGGGCTTGGCGGCCTCACCACGATCCTCGACGTCAAGATCAAGGAGTGGCCCTGCCACGCCGCCGGCAAGCCGGTGGCGATGATTCCCAACTGCTCGGCAACCCGCCACGCCCATTTCACGCTCGACGGATCGGGTCCCAGCTTCCTCGAGACGCCCAAGCTTGACGACTGGCCGAAGATCGACTGGACGCCCGACAAGGCGGCCAAGCGCGTCAACCTCGACGCGCTGACGGCGGAGGAGGTGCAGAGCTGGAAGCACGGTGACCGTCTCCTGCTCAACGGCAAGATGCTGACCGGACGCGACGCGGCACACAAGCGCATCCAGGACATGCTGGCCAAGGGCGAGGCCCTGCCGGTCGATTTCCGCGGCCGGGTGATCTACTATGTCGGGCCGGTCGATCCGGTGCGCGACGAAGTGGTCGGCCCCGCTGGACCGACCACCGCGACCCGCATGGACAAGTTCATGGACATGATGCTCGATCTCGGCCTGCTCGCCTGCGTGGGCAAGGCGGAGCGCGGACCGGCGGCAACGGAATGCATCGCGAAACACAAGTCGGCCTACCTGATGGCCGTGGGCGGGGCGGCCTATCTCGTGGCCCGGGCGATCAAGAAGGCCGAAGTGATTGGCTTTGCCGACCTGGGCATGGAAGCGATCTACGAATTCACCGTCGAGGACATGCCGGTGACCGTCGCAGTCGACAGCGAGGGCAGCAACGTCCATCGCCTGGCGCCGGCCCAGTGGCAGGAGAAGATCGCGCGGGAAGGCCTGCTTCAGGCGGGATGAGCCGGCTGGCCCTTTTCGGTCGGCCGGCTTACATTGGCCAGGGCTCGACTGAAGGGGCGCCATGGCCATTTTCCTGCTGTTCATGCTCGGCATAGCCAATTTCGCCATGCACAAGGCGGTGCTGGAGAGCCGACATCCGCTGCTCGGGCGGATGCCGTGGTTCTTTCATCTCCTGGGCGGGCGCTTCAGCCTCGCGGTCGAGTTCCTGATGCTGGTTGCGGCCATGCTGATGGTTGCGGCAGGCTCTCCGGCCTGGGCCTGGGTCTATGCCGGATACAGCCTGGCCAACGGCTTTGCCGCCTGGCTGATCCTCAGCGGCCGGGTGTGAAGGGAACCGCGCTGCCTTGCGGCGGTTTTCGCTTGCCCAAGCCATAGCCGATCTGCTTGCGATAGGCCGATGCCCGATCCGATCCTCCTCTTTCACCTCAGCGACCTTCACTTCGGGTTGGAAGACCGCGCGGCGCTGGCCTGGGTCGAGCGCTGCATAGCCAGCGATCGTCCGCAGGCAGTAGCGATCACCGGCGACCTGACGATGCGGGCGCGGCGCCGCGAGTTCGCTGCAGCGGCCAACTGGATCACTGCGATCGACCGGCCGGTCACCGTCGAAGTCGGCAATCACGACATGCCCTATTTCAATCTCTGGGAGCGCTTCACCGATCCTTATCGGCGCTTCCGCGGCATGGAAGTGATGGTCGAGCGCGAAATCGAGCTTCCCGGAGTTGCCCTGGTGCCCTTGAAGACGACCGCCAGGGCGCAGTGGCGCTTTCCGTGGTCCAACGGCTGGATCACCGGCGAGGCACTGGCTGAGACTCTGGCGGCGATCGACGCCTTGCCGACCGGGATGCGCGTTCTGGTCACGGCGCATCACCCGTTGATCGAGCGCCGGCACGACGGAAAGCTCCTGACCCGCGGCGGAACTGCGGCCATGGCGGCGCTGGCCGAGCGCGGCGTGCTGGCCGTGCTGTCGGGTCACATCCACGACGCATTCGACATGGTGGCGAAGACGGACGGCGGGCCCTTGCGAATGATCGGCGCGGGCACGCTGTCGCGACGCATTCGGTCGACGCCGCCCGGCTTCAACGAATTGACGATCACCGGCCGCGAGATCAGCGTCCGTGTCCGCAACCTAGCCGATGTGCCGACCGCGGAAATGCAGATCGACGAAGTCCCGGAAAACGCGCTGCCGCCGCGCGAACCGGGTGAGCCGGTCGCCCCGGTCGCCATGGTTCCGGACGAGGATCCCCCGGTCCATTGACCCGCGGGCTTACTCTGCCCCCGGGTAGTCGTGGTCGACCGATCCCACTCCGCTGATCTGCGAAGTCAAGGTCCGGGGCCGGCGATGCAGCGAGACGTTGCCGGCGCCGGCGATCGTCGCGCTCACCGCGCCACTGGCGCTGATGTCGACATTCCCCACTCCGGCCACGTCGATCGCGGCGTCCTCGGCTTCGAGCCGTTGGAAATCGAGGTCGCCGGCGCCGCGGGCATTGACCACCAGCTTGCGGACCTTGCCCTCGGCGTCGAGATCGACCGCGCCGCGTGCATCGATCCTGAATTCCGGTTGATCGAGACCTTCGAGCTCGACACTGCTCGCTCCGTTCAGTTCGAGGCCGGCCAGCGCCGGCGCGGTGAGCGACAGCTTGACGCCTTCGTTGAGCCAGGCTCCGCGACCCTTCAGCACGAGCTTGCCGTTCTCGAGGCTGATCCGGTCGACTACGGACCGGGGGCCTTCGACCACCATCTGGGACGTGCCTCCTCGCCGAAAGCGCAATTGCACCGGCCCGTCGATCGTCAGAATCCTGCTTCCGTCGAAGGCGAGCGTTCGAGTCGTGCGGGGACGCTTGGCCTCGTCGCCGTCGAAATCGATGTTCCAGCCGTTGCCGTTGTGCACGAGGATCTGCTTGCCGCCCAGCACCCAGGCGCCGCTGAGCAGAACGAGCGACAGCAACAGGCCGCTGATGAAGACGATGAACAGCTTGCGGATCATGGCTCATCCCTTTCGGGCTTTATGGCGGGTTCGATGACCCGGTAATGCAGGCGTCCGAACCACAGCAGCGCGTTGACCAGCCAGATCGAGAAGATCGAAAGCAGCGCCGTGAAGGCCACCGCGCCCGCCATCAGGCCAAGTCCGCACAGGACCGCCGCGGCCGTACCGCCCGGGAAGTCGCTGAACGGCCCGGTGAACAGAGTGACGCCGCCGCCGACGAAGACCCCGAGCAGGGCGACATAGAGGCCGAAAATCACCGCGAGCACAGTGACGAGCACCGGCAGCAGAACGAGGATGTCGATAGCGCCGAGGCCGAGAAAGGCGATCACCGCGGTCCAGGCCGACGAGGGCGAGCGGGCCTCTTCCCAGCGCCTGATGCCTGCTTCCAGCCGAAGCTCCCGGGCCAGGCGCGCGGGATCGCCCAGGGCTTCGGCCACTTCCGCGTCCGAGCGTCCCTCTGCGCCAGCCGCGGCGAAATGCTCGGCGTAGTCGTTCATGATATCGCCGACGGTCTCGGCCGGGAGGCCTTTCAATCCGCGCTGCAGCCGCCTCAGGAATTCGTCACGGGTCATTGTTCTGTCTCCGCCTCTGCTGCAGGTTGGGTGACTGCGGTACCGACGATGCTTTCGACAGCCGTGGCGAAGCTGCGCCATTCGGCAAGCTGCGCCGCCAGGCTGGCGCGACCGGCATCGGTCAGCCGGTAGTACTTGCGCGGCGGCCCCGACGGCGATTCCTCGAGGTAGGTCGCCACGAGGCCATCGGACTGCATGCGTCGCATCAGCGGATAGATCGTGCCTTCACCCATTCCCACGGCCAGCGCGAGGCGGCTGGCGATCTCGTAAGCATAGCTGTTGCCGCGCGAGAGCAACGACAGCACGCAGAGCACCAGCACGCCTTTCTTGAGCTGGATTTCGATGGATTCGGGCAATCGATCGTCTCCTTGAAATGTCCGGGCGGGAGCAGCCGTTGCCTAGCCGCCGCGGCGCTGCTCGGCGATCGCCTGGGCAACGCGCGCGCGAAGGCTGCGCAGCGCCTCGCGGAAGCAGGTCATCGACCCGGCTTCGGGAACATGCGTTCCGGTAGGCGTCGTGTCGACCCCGCAAACGCTCCGCGCCGGATGCGCGTATCGAGCTCGCGTTGTCCGCTTGCCGAGGCGAGATCGAGGTCGGCGATCGCGACGGCCTGCGCGCGCGGCGCTTCTGCGGCGGAGACGTGGTTCGGCAGGATCGTCGTCACGACGGCGAGGACGGGTGCGAGTACGTAGGCGAGAGTGGTGGTCCGCATGGTCTTTCTCCTGGCTCCGGCCGGTCGGGCACAGCCCGCCGCCATCTTTTCCCCGGCACCGCCGCCGAATCACCCGGCGCATCGCGGTGTCCATCATCTATCGCAAGGTACTATGTTATGCAAGGTACCTTGTTAAGACTGGTTCATTGCATTGAATGGTTGGCATCACGTGGTGATGAGGTCGTCTCGGGTTGGCTTCATCGTCGTCCCGGGCTTG
>CAUJJI010000035.1 GCA_963205265.1 Pseudomonadota bacterium | reverse complement strand
CGTCCGCTGGTGCCGGAAGCGATCCGGCGCATCATGGCCGGAATGTCGGCACGCGACCGGCTGATCGTCGAGTGGGCAGTGACAACGGGTATCCGCCGGATGGAAGTCGCGGGTCTGACCGTGCGTCACCTGAAGAGATCGGGGAGCGAACCGATGATCCCGGTGCAGATCGACGAAACCAAGGGCGGGCGCTCGCGGATGATTTATCCCCCGGCCCCACTGGTCGACCGCACCCGAGCCTATGTCCGAGAGGAGCGGGCCATCGTGGTGCGACGCACTGCGGTGAATCGAACTGATCGTGACCCCGACGCTCTGTTCCTGACCTGTCGGGGGCAACCTATGAAACCTCGCAGGATCGGCGCGATGTTCACGGCGGCTGCCGAAGCGGCAGGCGTGACGGCGACGTTCCACGCGCTGCGGCATACCTTCGCCGCAGCCATGCTGCGGTTCCTGCAACGCGAAGCCCAAACCAATCCCGAACTCAACCCTCTGCTCACGCTGCAGGTGCTGCTCGGCCATGCCGACCTGGCGACCACAGCGGTCTACTTGCGCGTCGTCGAAACCGATCTGTCGGTGATCGAGGCCTCGGTCGATGATCTCTATGCGGCGCTGCTGTAATGCCGCGCGGGAAAAAGGACTACCGGGTCGCGCCGTCACCCGAGCCGCTCATCGGCAATCCAGGAGCACTGCTCGTCAATGTCGTCGATGCCGACGGCAAGCTCGAGTGTTCGTTCGACTTCTCGATCTTCGCCGACCGACCCACAATGGCCGCCGAGTGGGCGCTCGCCTTCCGCCACCACTATGCCGTCAGGCAACCGGCAAACAGGGTGAGCGTCTATCGGAACCTGAAACTGTGGTTCGCCTTTCTGGGCGAGCATTACTGCAGCATCGCGGCGACGCGCGATGTCGATACGGGCGTGCTCAATGCGTTCATCGTCTGGCTCGGCACCAGACCCTGGAGCAAGGGCACGCGTTACACCGTCTGGTCGATCATCAAGCAACACATGGCCTGGCTCAAACGCAACCGGCCCGACCTGGTCCATCCCGATCTCGAGATCCCGTTCAACCCGTTCCCCCGTAAAAATGCCGAAGCGCGCCAGCGCGAGGCGTTGAGCCGTCATGAAATGGAACGCGTACTCGCCGCCGCCCGAAAGGACATCGAGGCAGGCTGGTCGCTGTTCGAGGAGGGGCGCTGCGCGCTTGCTCGCGTCGACCGGGCGGTGATCGCCGCCGAGCCGGACCTTGCGAAACTCGATCTCGGCGACATCGGCGTGATGCTCGCAGTGATCGACGATCGGTTCGGCGGCGTACCGCCCAAGGTCCAAGACATGTTGCGCAAGGGTGCCGAGCTCTGGCGGCTCCACTTTGCGACGATCCGTCATGGCGGCATGGGCGGGGTTGCGGGCCGTCTGTTCGCGCTGCCGGACACGATCGTCGCTTACATGATCGCCATCGGTGCGCAGACCTACGCCAACACCGAGGCGCTCAGGCTGATGGGGCGCGACTGCATGGGCGAGCATCTGCTGCTCGAAGGGCGGGTCATGGTCAGCTGGCATAAGGGGCGGGCGGGCCGCGAACAACGGCGCAGCTTCCTGCGCAACAAAAGCTTCTCGGTACCTGTGCTGATCGAGCAGGTGCTGGCGATGACCGATAGGCTGGTGCCCCACGCGCCGGTGCGCGATCAGGATCGCCTGTTCCTCACCGGCATCATACGTGCGTCGCGCAGCACTGGCGTGATCCCTGACTATCTGGCTTCGAAACTGACCCGGCGGTTCGTGGATCGTCATGGCTTGCTCGGCGATAATGGCAAGCCGCTCAAGCTGACACTGGCGGCGCTGCGCGCATCGGGGCTGACGCTCGCGCACGAACGGCTTGGGCACGATATCCTGAAAACCCAGGCGCTGGCCAACCATGCCACTCCCGACACGACGCAGCGCTATGTGGATCGCCCCAGGGTCCGCAAGGCGCAGGCTATGGTGATCGGCAAGTTGCAAGCGCGGTTCGTCGAAGTGGTGCGCGGCGATGCCGAAACCCCGCCTGAAACGGAGGCGCTCCCCGATCTGAGCAATGCGACCGCAGCAGGCTTCATCTGCCGCGATCCCGTGGCTGGCGTCGCCGAAGGCCAGCGCAAGGGCGAGCTGTGCACAGCCTGGCTCGGGTGCTTCACCTGCCCTAATGCCGTGATCCCGCTCGAGGAGGACGTACTGACCCGTCTCCTTGCGACGCGGGTTGCGCTCACCGACGGCCGGGCCGGTATGGCGCCAGAGCGCTGGCGGCGGCTCTACGCGCCCAAGCTGGAAATCCTCGAACGCGACATCTTGCCCCGGTTCCCCGGTGGCATGCTTGAAGCAGCCGCAATGATGCCGCTGCCGCAACTGCCACCGATCGAATGACCGCGAACCCCCGCCCGCTCGCAATGTCGTCGTCATGGGAGGATGCGCCGATCTCCCCCTGGAGCCGGTTCGGCGACGGCGAATGGCTGCTCGATATCCGCACCGCAGGCCGCCGCGCGGATCAAAACCGGTTCAGTTGGGCCGTTCCCATGCCGGAGTGCTCCAGGATCAGCGGGCACGATCATTCCCACCTCATCCGCGCGGCGAAGCACTTCCTGTGGTCAATGCACTTCGATCCACCGCGTGGACGCAAACGGTCCTCAGCGACATCGCTCCAGCAGAAGGCGATGCTGCTGCGTCCGATCATCGGGTGGATGGCGGGCGAAGGGCTCAGCCGTTTTGCCGAGATCGACCCTGCTGCGGTCGAGCGGTTCTGCACATGGTTGCGCAGGCGACCATCGCGCCCCGGCCATGACTCGATCAGGCCCGCCACCGTCACGAACTATCTGCTCGCAATCAAGGATCTCTACCGGCAGCGTTCAAAGCTGGCCGATGCACCGCTGATCGACCCGTTGCCGCTGGAAACCACCTATGAGGCCGCAGGCCACACCCGCGCCAGCAAGGGCGCCATACCGTTCATCCCGGATCGGCAAGCAATCGCGATCCTGAGCGAAGCCTTGCGGTGGATCGAGAAGCACGGCGAGACGATCGTGATGGCCGAAGCGATCCGCCTCGAAGCGCGGGAGCGCGGGCTTGCGACCGGCGTCTTCCGGCAAGCCTCCTATCACGTGCGCAGGGCGCTGCGCGCCGCGAGGCTGAGCGATCCATCGGGCGAACGCCTCGACGGGGCCTATGCGGCGCGGCAAGCGGCGGTCCACCTCGTCGAAGCCTGCTATATCGTGATCGCCGGGTTCGTTGGCATGCGCGTCAGCGAGATCCTGTCGATGAAGGTCGGGGCAATCGAGTATCGCCCGATCGGCGAGACCGGGGTGGATCAGGCCTATGTGGTGGCACGGTTGTTCAAGACGGTTGATGATCCCGATGGGCGGGTCGAACGCTGGACGGCACCCGCACCGGTGGCCCTCGCGGTCGATCTTCTCGAGCACCTGAGCGCACCCCTGCGCGCTGCCTCGGGGCGTGAGGAGCTGTTCCTGGTGAAGAACACGCAATACGGCGAGATCGTGCCGGTGACCCACATGCACATCGCCTGGCGCATCAACGACTTTGCGCGCCACGTCGGCGTCCCCGACCATGACGGGAAGCCCTGGCAGTTCAGCACGCACCAGTTCCGCAAGACCTTCGCCCGGTTCGTGGCTCGTCGCGACCGCACGCAGCTCCTGGGCCTCGCCGATCACTTCAAGCATGCCTCGGTGGCGATGACCGCGCGCGGTTACGTCGGCAGCGACTTCGACCTGCACAGCCTCATCAATCACGAAGCGCGTGCCGAAACCGCTGCAGCGCTGGACCGCCTACTTGCCGCAAGGCAGCTCGGCGGCAAGATGGGCGAACGCATCGTCGCCCGCAACGCGCGGTTCCGCGGCCGCGCAGGCGAGCAGGTGCGGCGGGACTACGTGGCGTTCATCCTCGAAGAGACGGACCTGCGCATCCATGCCTGCGACTATGGCTGGTGCGTGTTCCAGCAGGAAACTTCCCGCTGCGGCGGCGAACTCGAACCCGACGAAGCCGGACGCGCGCCAGCGGTCTGTCTCTCGTGCGCAAACATGGTGATCGAGGCGAAGCACGGTTCCTACTGGCGGGATCGCAGGGAGCGCAATGCTGCGCTCCTGCCATGTGCCAATCCCATGACCGCAGCCGTGCTGAATGAAGCAATCGGACAATGCGAGCGGGTGCTCGCGCAAATCGGAGATGACCATGGGCAAGAGTGAAGCGGACCCACGCGGACAATCGGCAGCGAGGAGCTACCGGGCGGCACTGGCGAGGCTGGTTCGCGGCGACGGGCGGCATCCCGACCACGCCGGGCGGGTGGTGCGGATCACGCCGGCCTCGGTGGCCCGCGAGGCCGGACGCAGCCGCAATCCACTTTATACGACACATCGCGACATCCTCGATGAAATCGAGGTGGCTGCTGAAGGACCGACGCCTATGCGGGACCTTGCGGCCCGGATCGCGGAACTCGAGGCCGCACTTGTGCATCTGCGCTCCGATGCGCGCCGACATGGTGAGGAACGTCGCGAACTCGCCAGCGAGAACATGACACTGCTGCACCGGGCGAGGAGCGCTGAGGATCGGCTCACGGCGATCCTGCGGCGAATGCCTGAAGCACCCGCCACAGGCGCCATCACGCGGCCGCGCTAATCTGCTCCGGTTGCCGGGCATGCATCCAGTCAGCCGCCGCCTGGGCTTTGCTGGCCAGCGTGAAGATCGCGCGAGCGTCGGCCTTGAGCACGCGTAGCCATGACGCAATATAGGCCGCATGGTCCGGTCGCGGATGGTGCGCGATACCAAGATCGGCCATGACGAGTGCGGCTCCGAGATCTGCGATCGCCTCCTCCGCTGCGTATCTGTCCGACCCAAACCTGCCGGACAGATCCCGGTCGCAGCGGTGGGCTGCTCCTGTGGCGTGCAGGCCTTCATGGAAAAGCGTGCCGTAATAAGCGGCAGGCTCCCTGAACTGCGCGAAGGGTGGCATCTGCACGCGATCTTCCGAAGGAATATAATACGCATCATTGCCGCCATGGTGGCACTCAATGCCGAGGTTGACCCAAAAGGAATCGGCGTTCTGCAGTCGCATACTGTCGGACAGGAGATCGATGGCTGGCGGCGCATAGCCATCGACCTGGGCCTCATTGAAAACGCTGTAGCCGCGGGCAAACATGCGAGCGCGACCACGTCCCTCCTGCTCGTCGTCCCCATCTTCGGCATCCTCGCCGCGCTGGTTGATCTTCCAGAAGACGATGGTCGTCGCCTGCTCGCCCTTGCGGACCTGGGCGCCAAGCGCCTGCCACTGGCGATAGCTCGCCCAGCGCCCGGAGCTGTAGCCCGCGGCCTGCGCCGCGATCCACAGACTGAGAATGTTGGATCCCCGGTAGGGCTTGCAGGTGCCAGCGTTGACTGGCCGCGACGTCGCTGAGCCGTCATGGTGCCACGGCATGGTCCAGGAATCTGCCCCTGCCTCGATGGCTGCGACGATCTCGTTGGTGACGCGTGTGTAGATATCCGTGCGTTCGATGCTGCGCATGATCAGGACTCCCGTCCTGAAATCGCAAGGCTGGCCCTGCGATTTTGCGGCAACAGCAGGGCGCAAAGGCCATCGACGGCCCTCGAAACGAGGACACTTGCGATGTTACATACCTCGTGACACCTCGTCGAGAAATACGCCTCGATCGAATGGAAAGCATGGCTGTGTGGTAGAGACACGGTGTCCGTGCTTGGGGTGTAATGCGCACTGCTGCCGCCGTGGACCACCTTGATGGGGATGGCGTCGAGAAACGCGCGTACATTGGCGGAGAGTTCGCCGATCGCCTTGGGATCGGGCGGCTCGGGATAATAGTGCGCGGGCAGGCCATCGATTTGCGAGGCGTTGAAAACGTGGTTCCACTTCATGAAGCGGATCGTCTTTTCCGTGGTTTCCCCCGT
>CAUJJI010000034.1 GCA_963205265.1 Pseudomonadota bacterium | reverse complement strand
GCCCCCCGAGCGTGGATCGTCGCCCGGATCTGCCGCAGTTCCAGAACGGGGCCTGGTCGCGGGCTGCTCGCCGCGGCCGATAGAGCGCACGCCCGCGGCCGAACAGACGCCGCGGCGCGGCATGTTCGACGGCTTGAAGCTGTCGGCCGAGCCGGCGAAGCCTGCCCCGGCGCGTGCCGATCGCGGCGAGGACCGCGCTTTCACGCGCGCGGTCGAGCGCGCCTCGCGTTCGGCCGAGGCGGTGTTGCAGGCGCGCGCATCAGGCGGGCCGGTGCTGGAACATCAGAAAGTCGCGCTCGAACGCGCGACGGAGGCGCTGGACCAGATCAGGCCCGGAGCCTCGCGCGATATGGCGTCGGCGTTCCAGCGCGACCCCGCCTTGCTGCGCGAGGCGGCGGCGGGGCGCAGCGGCCCGATGGTCGAGGCGATGCGGCATGAGGCCCGCGTGCGCGCCGATCCTGCCCTGCGCGCCGATCGCTTCGTGGAACGCTGGCAGGCGCTTCGCCAGGACCGCGACCGGCTTTATCGCGCCGGCGACATGACGGGGCGCGAGAAGGCGGGCAAGGAAATGGCGGGCATGGCGAAAAGCCTTGAGCGCGATCCCCAGGTGGAATCGATCCTGCGCGGCCGTGTCCGCGAGCTGGGGCTTGAGATCGGCATGAACCGCAGCCGCGACATGGGGCGGGGCGATTTGGGCCGCCAGTTGACGCAGGATTTGGGGATAGGCCGTGATCGTGGATTGAGCCGGTAAGGAGAAAAGAACGATGGATGAGGATAGCCAGGAGCGCGACGACCCGGCGCTGGCGTTCGAGCGGTTGCGCGGCGAGGTGTCGTTGTTGCGCCATGCGGTCGAGGCGCTGACCACGGCGCGCGAGTCCATCGACATTCCCGATTACGAGCCGACGCTAGAGCGCACCGAAAAGGTGCTGGGTATCCTGGTGCAGCAGATCGACGGCGTGCGGAAAAGCCCCGCCATGACGCTCACCCCGGAGAATATGGGGGGCCGTTTAAACGCTTCCGTTGCCGAGGCGACCCGCGAATTGCAGCATCAGGTCCAATCCACGAAATCGGCCTTGTCGTCCGCGACCTTCGACTTGCAAAAAATGGTCGCGTCTGCGCGGCGCGGCGATGTGCAAAATCGCTGGCTCGCTATCGCCGGGGGCGGTGGCCTGGTGCTGGGGCTGTTGCTCTATGCGCTGCTCGCCGGCCCGATCGCCCGGATGATGCCGGCGAGCTGGCTTTGGCCCGAGAGCATGGCGACGCGGGCGCTTGGCGAAAAGTCGGCATGGGATGCGGGGCAACGGTTGATGCAGACGGCCGCGCCGGAGAGCTGGGGCTTGATCGTCGCGGCCGCCCCGCTCGCCGATGGCAACCGCGAAGCGGTGCAGGCGTGCCGCGAGCAGGCCGAGAAGGCGAAGAAGCCGGTGCGCTGCACGATCGAAGTGAGGCCCGCGACCGCGCAATAGGTGGAGTTTTCAAGCCTGTCGCCGCCGCACCTGCCCCCGTCATGCGGGATTCACGCCCCGTTCCGCAATGGCTCACCTTGCTCTCCGGGGGCGGGAGCCATAGCCATGCAAGAACATGTCCACGGCCTCGGCCGCTTCTCTGGCGATCGCGTCGGCCGAGCTGTCCAGTTCCAGCCCGCACACCCGCCGCACCAGCAACCGGCACATGCATATCTCCAGAAGCTGTTCCGCCGCCCGCAAACTGGACGGCGCGCGCGAGCGGGGCAAGAGTCGGCCTGCGCGGAGCTGTCCTTCCAGAAGCTCGGACAGCATCAGATGATGCGCCAGTAGCACCCGCCGATAATAAGCGCGGCCCAACTCTGGAAAGCGTTGGCCCTCCGCGACGATGAGGCGGAAAATCGTCTCGGCCACCGGCGTCAGCATGGCCGACATGAACGCCGTGCAATAGTCGATCAGCCGTTGCCGCGCGTCGCCCTGCGAAGGGGCGACGCTGCGCGGCTCGATTTCGTCCAGCCAGGCGGAGAGGGCGGCCGCGAACAAATCCTCCTTTGATTGGAAATAGGCCCAAAGCGTGGCTTTGGACCCGCCAATCTCGGCCGCGATGGCGGACATGGAAGCACCGCCGAACCCATGTTCAGCAAAGTGCCGCTGCGCGATCGTCACGATCGCGCAGCGGCGCTCTTCGCGTTTGATCCCGCGCCGGGGTGCCTCGCCATCAAGATTGCGCGGCACGGAACCGCCTCAATGGCTGACTTGTTGGAGCGGTCCTTTGGGTCGTTTCGCGAGCCAGATTACCCCTGCGAACACCAGAATAAGGATCGTCGCCATCGCATAGAAATCGTTGGTGGCGAGCATCACGGCCTGCATGTCCACCATTCGGGAGAAGGCGGCGAGGCCGGAACCGGGCTGCAATCCGGGCAGAGACGCAGGAGCCATTGTCGGGTCAATGATCGCGACCAGCTCGGCGCGATTTCCTTTCGTCGCATTCTCCCAATAGGTCGAAGTCAGCGACGAGCCCACCGCCATCGCCATGATGCGGATGAAGTTTTGCAACCCCGAACCGTTGGCGATCTTTTCGGGGGGAAGCTCCGACACGCCCAGCGACGTGAGCGTGACCAGACAGGCCGGCACACCAGCGCCAAGCACGAACATGGGGATCGCGACCGACATGAAATCAGCCTGCGCGTTCAGCAGCGCGCGCATGAAGAAGGAGATGGCGAGAACCACCATACCATAGGTGACGATCAGGCGCGGGTCGATCTTGCCCATGAGCCGCCCGACGATCGGGGCCGTCACGACCGCCAAAATCCCCATGGGCGCGGTCGCAAAGCCCGCCCAGGTCGCGGTGTAGCCCATCATCTGTTGCAGCCAGAGCGGGGTCAGCACGATATTTCCGAAGAACAGCCCGAACATTAGCCCCAGCGATAGCGTGGAGATGAGCCAGGTCCGGTTTTTGAACACCGAAAGGTCGATCACCGGATCATCGTCGGTCAGCTCCCACAGGATCAGCGCGCCGAGCGCGATCGCCGCGACGATCGCCATCCAGACGATGAAGGAGGATGAGAACCAGTCCAGTTCGCGCCCCTTGTCGATCATGGTCTGGAACGCGCTCACGAACACGACGAGGAGAAGGAGGCCCACTATGTCGATCCGGCTGCGCGAGATCGGCGTTTCGCGGTTGTGCAGCAGCCACCAGGCGACGCCGCTAACGGCAAGCCCGAAGAAGATGTTGATGTAGAAAATCCAGCCCCAATGATAATTGTCGGAGATGTAGCCTCCGAGGATAGGGCCGAAGATCGGGGCCACCACGGTCGTCATGCCCCATATCGCCAAAGCGATGTTGCTCTTGTCCTTGGGAAAGACCGAAATCAGCAGGGTGGCCGTTAGCGGGATGATCGGGCCACCCGCGAAACCTTGCAGGATGCGGGACAGCACCAGGAAGCCGAGCGAGCCGGACAGCCCGCAAAGGATCGAGCAAATCACGAAGGCGATGACGCAGGCCGTGAACAGCCGCACTTCCCCGAACCGGCGCGAGAGCCAGCCCGTCAGGGGAACGGTGATGGCTTCGGCGACCGCATAGGCCGTGATGATCCACGTCCCCTCTGTCGTTGAGACACCAAGATCGCCCGAAATCGTCGGCATCGCCACATTGGCGATCGTCGTATCGAGCACCACCACGAAATTGCCGAACGACAGCGCGGCCGCCGCCATGGCGAGTTTCGCGCCTGTCAGCGGCGGATAACCCTCAGCACTATGTGCGGACATTTCAGCGTGCCCCGGAAAGATCGACCGTTGCGTGCATCGACAAGCCGACGCGCAGCGGATGCTCTTTCAGTTCCTTCGGATCGAGCCGGATGCGAACGGGAAGGCGCTGGACGACCTTGATCCAGTTGCCGGTCGCGTTCTGCGCGGGGATCGCGGCAAAGGCCGAGCCGGAACCGCCTGCGAACCCTTCCACGCGGCCATGATACACCACGTCCGAGCCGTAGAGGTCCGAGGTGAGATGCACCGGCTGACCGGGCTTGACGCCGCGAAGCTGGCCTTCCTTGAAGTTGGCATCGACATACATATCCTGCACGGGAACAACGACCATCACCGGCACGCCTGGCTGCACCCGCTGGCCGACCGCGACATGGCGCTGATCCACGACGCCATCGACCGGCGCGCGGATGACGGCGCGTGAGAGGTCGACCTTTGCCTGATCCAGACGCGCCTTCGCGGCAAGAACTTCCGGGTTGGTTTCGACGGTCGTGTCCTCGACAAGCACCTGATTGGCGCGCCGCGCGCCAGCGGCGGCCGCGACACGCGCCTTGGCCTGGTTGACGGCGGCTTGCGCCACCCGAACCGCCGTTTGCGAGTCCGACAATTCCTGCTGCGAGATCGCGCCGGGCGCGGCGAGACGCTGGCGACGCCGCTCATCGAGCAACGCCTTGTCGAGATCGGCCTGCGCGCGAAGCAGATCGGCCGCGCCCACGCCCTCCTGGCCTGCGAGATTCACGTCATTTTCCTGAACCTGCCGGACCTGCCGACGCGCGCGGCCGAGCGCCGCTTCGGCCTGCGCGACCGCAAGGCGCAGATCGGTGTCGTCCAGCTCCACCAGCACGTCGCCGGCGCGCACCGCCTGGGTGTTGACGACAGCCACCCGCTTGACCGGGCCGCCGACAAGCGGCGTGACCTGCGACACCTCGACATTCGTGTAGGCGTTCTCGGTCGATTCCGTGTCGCCGGCGATGAAGGTCGCCCATATCCACCAGCACAGGGCGATCAGGACGATTGCGCCGCCGAAGATGAGGAACAGCCGCTTTCGCTTCCCGCTCTTGGACGGGGGCGGGGTGTCCTGCATATCGTGGTCTTGCTCAAGGGTGGCGTCGGTCATCGGTTATTCCCAGTCAAGAGTTGGTATCGCTGGCCGGGACAGCCGCCTTGAAGCCGCCGCCCAGGGCTTTCGCCAAGGCAATGTCGAGGATGAAGCCCCGCAGGCGCAGGGCGGCCGCTTGCTCGCGCGCGGCCAGAAGGGCGTCCTCGCTGATGAGGACCGATTGGTAGTCGGAGAGGCCCCCTTCATAGCGCATCTTGGCGAGGCCATAAGCCGCGTCCTGGCGCGCGACCGCCGCATCTGTCCGATCCACGCGCTCATGGAGCGCCCGCAGCGACGTTGCCGCGTCAGCGGCTTGATGGAGTGCCTGGAGTAGTGTTTCGTTGTAGGTCGCGACCGCCGCGTCATAGTCGCCCCGCGCACCGCGATAGCGTGCGCTTAATCGCCCGCCCTGGAAGATCGGCAGGCTGATCGCAGGCCCGAAGGAACCGATCACCGATTCCGACTTGAAAAGATTGTCGAGGCCGAACGAGGCAAGACCGATGAGGCCGCTGATATTGACGTTCGGATAGAAGCCGGCGCGGGCGACGCCTATGCGCTCGGCGGCGGATTCCACCCGCCATCTTGCGGAAACGACTTGCGGATTACGTCCGACGAGTTCGGCCGGAATGTTTGCCGGCAGGGCGTCGGGGCGTCGGGTGCGAAGTGTAGGGGCTTCGATCGACAGGCCGCGATCCGGCCCCGCGCCCACCAGCGCCGCGAGCGCATTGCGGCTAAGCCCGATCGCCTCGTTTATCGCCGCGAGTTGGGCTTCGGCGCTCTCGACGCCGCCTTGTGCCTGTTCCAGCGACGTGCGCGGCTCAAGGCCGGCATCGAAACGCCGTGACACCAGATCGAGCGTTGCCCGCCGTATCCGCACCGCATCGGTGGCGACGTCCTGACGGACCAGCAATTGCGCGAAATCGACATAGGTGGTGGACACGGCCGCCGCGAGGGCGAGGCGGGCCGTCGCGTCATCGGCTTCGGCCGCCTTTTTCTCCGAGACAGTGGCGCGCAGCGCCTTCCTGTTCTTGCCCCAAAGATCAAGGTCGTAGTTGAGGCTTCCGAGGCCCGCCACCAGCATGTGCCAGTCGCCATCGGTAGGCAGACCGATGCTTTGTGTAATGCGCGATTCGCGCCCGGTAACGGTAGCGCCGACGCTAGGCAGGAGGGCCGCCCGCGCCAGCTCGACCTGCGCGCCCGCCATACGGATTCGTGCGGCCGCTTGCTCGATGGTCGGTGAATCCCGCAGCGCCTCACTGACCAGCGCATCGAGTTGCGCGTCGTCGAAGGACCGCCACCAATCATCGTTCGGCCAATCCTGCGACGAACCCGCGAGCGAGCGCGTCGATGAGAATGAGCCGGGCAGGGCCGGGTCGGGGCGGGGACCAAGATTAGGGATGCTCGCACATCCGCTCAGTCCGGCCACCAGCATAAGTGTCGCTATTCGCCGCATCGTCCACCGTTGGTAATTCAGATTACCGCTTGACCGGTAAGGTAACGGACATTACCAGTCAAGAGGTAAGGCGAATGGAGTTGCAAATGGCCACAGCCACCCACGCGCGCCGTCCGTCGAAGAACGCCAGGCGGGCCGCCATCCTCGAAGCGGCAGCGCAGGTCTTTTTCGAGCAGGGCTATGCCGCCACCAGCATCGACGCGATCATCAAGCGTCTCGGCGGCTCGAAGCGAACGATCTACAACGAGTTTGGCAGCAAGGAGGGGCTGTTCACCGCCCTGGTTTCTGAAAACGCGGGCACGGCACTTTCCGCCCTTGCGGTTGATGGTCTGGAGGGCCGGAGTCTTAGCGAGGTTCTACTTGAATTTGGCCGGCGCTTACTCGCTATCTACATGTCTCCCGGTTTGATCGGCGTCTATCGTTCGATCATGCCCGAAGCTGGCCGCTTTCCAGAGCTGGCGCGCGAATTTTTCGAGAAGGGGCCGGGTCGCGCTTCCGATCGGCTCGCCGAGGTTCTGGAAGAAGCCCGCGATCGCGGCGAAATCGAACTCGAAGATTGTCGGGGTGCGGCAGACCACTTCGTCGGCATGTTTCGCGACAATCTCCATCTGCAAGTTGTTCTTGGCCTCCGACCGCCGCCATCGCCCCCCGAGGCCGAAGCAGCCGTGACCTCCGCCGTCGGGATTTTCCTCCACGGAATCTACGGCGTGGACCGGGAAGGGAGAGCGAAGGGGCAGATGAGCAATGGCTAATACGAAACAGCGACCGCTATCGCCGCACGCGACGATTTATCGACCACCGATCGCAATGATGACGTCGATCATGCATCGTTTCTCCGCCATTGCGATATCGCTGGTCGGGATGCCCTTGCTGCTTTGGTGGTTGTGGTCGATTTCCGAAGGCGCCGACGCATATGAGCGCTTTACCGCCTTCGCGACGAGCTGGTTCGGCACATACATCCTGTTCGGGTTGTCCTGGTGCGTGTTCCAGCATCTAGCATCGGGCATCCGCCACTTCGTCATGGATATTGGAGCTGGGTATCGCCTCAAGACGGCGCGCTTGGGAGCGATCGGCACCTTTGTATTTTCATCGACCATGACCTTGGGATTCTGGACAATATTGGAAATGAAATAGCATCGGGACGTTATGTTATGAGTTCCCCTAAGAAGCATGAAATTCAAAGTCTCATAGAGATGCTATCCATTAGCAACAGCATGGGAGCGACTATACAGCTTGTCTTGGTAGTCGCAGCGCTTTGTGCGGTTTTCAGCACATTATTCTGGTGGATACGATGATCGCGATTGTCGCGTCACGTTGTCCCCTAAAGACCTGACGGGGCCTCGCGCGATGGTGGCCAACGACAACGAGCCGATACCGCACACGGAGTGCCGGGAAGGGCGCGTCGAGACGCATGAGGCGTCGCTGTCGGAAAGTCTGTCGCGTCTCGAATTGACTATCATCGCGCTTGCCGAGGCCGACAGTCCGGCGAGCCTTTTCGAGCCTTCCCGCCTGCACAGATGGTATCGCGTTCTTGTTGCCACGCGGTTGCCCAACCGGCTCGCGAATCCGCGACTTGAGGCGCTGCGGCGTTTCGCGATTCTGGCTCGCTACGGCCTCGCTGATGACCCTGGCGAACGTATGAGAATTGCAAGGGCGGGGTTCAACATGGAGCAGATCGAGCTGATCGCGGGCCGGGTCGCGGCCTTTCGCAACCGGCCACATGGCATCTTCTCGACCATAGCGGCTTGGCGTTTCCGCGTATTGGTGCGTCTGCTTTCTACGAAGCAGGCTCCCGACGAAGATGATGTGGCGTCTGCAAACCCGGATATGGGCAAGCCAGTAAATCCAGATGAACAATCGAACGGCGATGAAGGAGCGACAGCGCGCCTAGGTGCGGGTCCGAACACCGATTTCAGCGGTCGTTGGGTCGTTTCTCTTAGGAGCGGCGGCGATGACCATGATCTTCGCGCTATCCTCACCGAATTTGGCCAGCGGCTTCTCACGGCGATCACTTCGCCAACGCTTCTTCCGATCTACAAGGCAGCGGTTGGCGACCCCGGAATTTCGCCGGATTCTATCAAACAATTTTTCGATGATGGTCCCCGCGCCGTGACCGATGGCCTCGCCCATATGCTTCGGAGCGCCGCGACGAGGGAGGAAATCTTTGTCAATGACTGCGCGATCGCCGCGCAGCAGTTCGTGGGAATGGTGCGCGCCAATATCCAATTGGAGGTGGCTCTAGGACTCCGCCCCGCCCCGCCACCAGATGAAATACGGCATGTCGTCGACCAAGCCGTCGAGATTTTCCTTCGCGGTATCCAATGCAAATGCCCGCCGCCGCGCCCGCAGGCAGCAACGGTCCAGCGTGGGCGGCGATGACCGATCGGATGTGGCTGATTCCCCCCAATCCCCAAAACCAGAGAAAGGGAAACTTTGATGTCAAACCTTGTGGAAGTCATGATCGGGACGGAGCGCAGCTCGGCTACGGCGCTTGGTGATTATCATTTCACGAAGCATCCCGCGATCGGCGAGAGAGTGGACATTGATGCGAAATCCCTGATCGTGGTCGATGCTTGGCACCGGCCCAGCACAACATTCGCCGGCTCTAAATTTACCGTTGTGCTGAACGAACACGCCGAACCTGCAAACAGATAGGCGACCACCATCGACCCCCCCCGTCGATGCGATAGGTTGCCGCGGGGGGGGGGGGTAAGAGGCAACCCCCCCCGCGGGCCGGAAAATTTTGTGGGGCCGGGACCCA
>CAUJJI010000033.1 GCA_963205265.1 Pseudomonadota bacterium | reverse complement strand
CCTCGCTGGACCTCGCGCCGATTCTTGCCGGGAAGTGCCAAGGAATGGTTAATGGGGGTAAATTACCGCTCGTTCGTCGTCCCGGCCTCGACGCGGAACCACTCGTCTTCGGGCGGAACGTCGCGTCGATAAGGCCAGCGGTCCCGGCTTTCGCGGGGACGACGAGGGAACTCGTGAAAGCGAGTTTGAAGGCAGTTGACAGCCCGATTCCGCTGCCCTAGTGGCGCGGCTCCCCAAGCGATGCGCGGGTGTAGCTCAGTTGGTTAGAGCGCCGGCCTGTCACGCCGGAGGTCGCGGGTTCGAGCCCCGTCACTCGCGCCACTTGGGGGTTTTGCTACCCCCAGCGGCCGGTTTCCATCCAGATCAGGAAACGCCTGAGCGGCAGCAGCCAGACCACTCCCAGCACGACGTAGATCGGCGCCTGCGCCAGTCCCGGCCAGCCCGCGATCAGCGGCGCGACATATTGGGCAATCGCTACGGCATAGGCGGCCAGCGCCAAGACCAGCGCCAGGACGCCGAGCGGTATGCGCCAGGTGGGTTCGCTGCGCATCAGCCTTCTCCTTCGTAGAATCGCGTGGGCGTCACCACGGCGCGCAGCGGTAAGTCATGCGCTTCGCGCGGGAGCGATGCGACCAGCTGGCAGTCCCAGGCAAGCCCGATCGGCAGTACGTCGGGATTGGCTGCCAGCCAGCGGTCGTAGTGGCCGCCGCCCTGGCCGAGCCGGTCGCCCCGCGCGGTGAACGCCAGCAGCGGCACCAGCACCACCTCGGGAGCGACCTCCTCGGCATCGGCGGCGGGCTGCAGGTGTCCGTGCGGGCCCGGCTCCAGCTCGCCGTCGGCGTAGGGATCGCGCCAGCGGCGAAACCGCATCGGCGCGTCGCGGCCGGCGAACCAGGGGAGGGCGATCCCGCGTCCGTTCTCGAAGAACCACTTGGCATAGGCGCGAGTCGGCGCCTCGTTCGGCAAGGCGTGGTAGAGGCCGACCATGGCGCCTTCGGGCGCGAGCGCGGCCACGGGACCGGGCGGACGCAGGAACAGCAGGGCGCGCATCGAATCGGGAAGCGCCGCGACGTGCTCGCGCCGCTCCGCTCGCATTGAGGCGCGCAGCTTGTGCTTTTCGTCCACCCGCGGTCCTTCCGGTGAGTCGGTCGCCTTGTCGTCCACGCGGGGGGGCGGTGAGACATCTCCTGCCGCGGCACCGGTCGGCGCTGGCGAGACGGCTTCCCGCCTTCGCGGGAACGACGAAGGTTGGAGAATGGGTGACGGGCCCACCATGGGTCGTTTGCCTAGAAATCCTCTGACGCCTCAACGTCAGGTGGGGACCATATGTGCCGGACCCCAATGGAACCAGAGTGGTCCGGCCAGGGACAGCCCCCATGGATTTGCTTATAGCCTCAGGGATGTTCGAACAGCTCGTGCCGGGCAGATCCCGTCGCGCCGCAATCTAGGGACTGACTGGCCCGCTCTCAAGTGAGTCGGCAAGATTTTCCAGGCGCGCGGCGATCGTATCGAGCCGGTCGGCAAGATCGGCCGGAGCGGCGGCCGCGGCGGCAGGCGCGCGGATCTGCGCTTCGTGGACCTCGTCGGCCAGCAGGAGCGCGGCGAACAGCAGCATGCGCGCCTCGTTCTGGCCGGACATGTCGCCCATGGCGGCGAGCTTGCCGTCGATCATGCGGCCGAGACCGGCGACGTGATCTTCCTCGCCCTCGGCGCAGGCGACGATGAAGCTGCGGCCGCCGATATGGAGCGTGACGTTGCTCATCTGAAGCTCATGGCCGCTGGCCGGCAAGCAGTTCGTCGAGCTGGCGGAGCGACTGGGTCACCGCGGCGCGCAGCCGTTCGTGCCGGGCGCGCAGCGCTTCGTCCGCCGGCCTTGGCCGCGCGGCCGCGGTCTCCAGCCGCGCCAGCGCGGATTCGATGCGGTTCAGCGCATGTTCGATCGGTCCCCCGTCCATGCGCCCATGGCTAGCGCAAAACCACGGCGGTGCAAAGCGCTGCTGCGGCGACTTGCGAACAGATCACGCTTCCGGGGTCGAGCCGTTTCGGCACTTGCGCGGGTGGCGAACTTGACGGCGCGGCCCCTCCCCCTAAAGGGGTCGGCATCGAATCGACCGGCAAAGCCGCCTCCCGGAGCATGCAACTGATGAGTCTCGACGCTTCACGCCTTGCGCCCATGGCGAACGCCATCCGAGCGCTGTCGATGGACGCGGTCCAGGCGGCCAACAGCGGTCACCCGGGGATGCCGATGGGCATGGCCGATGTCGCCACGGTCCTGTACTCGCAGTTCCTCAAGTTCGATCCCGCCGCGCCGAAATGGCCGGACCGCGATCGCTTCGTGCTGTCGGCCGGCCACGGCTCGATGCTGCTCTATTCGCTGCTCCATCTCACCGGCTATGCCAACCCGACGATGGAGGAGATCCGCAACTTCCGCCAGCTCGGCAGCCCCTGCGCCGGTCATCCCGAGAACCACGAGCTGCCCGGCGCCGAATGCACTACCGGCCCGCTGGGTCAGGGCCTGGCCATGGCCGTCGGCATGGCCATCGCCGAGCGCCACCTCAACGCGAGCTTCGGCGACGCGCTGGTCGACCACCGCACCTGGGTCGTCGCCGGCGACGGCTGCCTGATGGAAGGCATCAACCACGAGGCGATCGGCCTTGCCGGCCATCTCGGGCTCGGCCGGCTGATCGTGCTTTGGGACGACAACCGCATCACCATCGACGGCGATACCGACCTGTCAACGAGCGAGGACGTTCGCGCCCGCTACACCGCGGCCGGCTGGCACGTCGAAGCCTGCGACGGCCACGACCATGCCGACATAGCTCGCGCCCTGGCGGCGGCGCAGGCGGACGGGCGGCCGTCGCTGGTCGCCTGCCGCACCGTGATCGGCAAGGGTGCGCCGAACAAGCAGGGCAGCCACAACGTCCACGGCAGCCCGCTCGGCGCCGACGAGATCGCCGCGACGCGCGAGGCGCTGGGCTGGACCGCGGCTCCGTTCGAGATCCCGGCCGACATCCTCGGCGACTGGCGCTCGCTCGGCGCAAGGGGCCAGGCTGCTCGCGCGGACTGGGAAGGCCGGCTCGCAAGCGATTCGCAGGGCAAGGAATTCTCCCGCCGCATGGCCGGCGATCTGCCGGCCGACACCGGCGGCAAGGCGCTGCAGGAAATGCTTGCCGCCCCGCAGAAGGTCGCGACCCGCAAGGCCAGCGAGATGGTCCTGGAAGTGCTGACCGCGGCAATTCCCGAGATGGTCGGCGGATCGGCCGACCTTACCGGCTCGAACAACACCAAGACCAAGGCCACTACCCCGTTCTCGGCCGCGGACTACGCCGGACGCTACGTCTACTACGGCATTCGCGAGTTCGGCATGGCGGCGGCGATGAACGGCATGGCGCTGCATGGCGGCGTCATTCCCTACGGCGGCACTTTCCTGGTCTTCTCGGACTACTGCCGCAACGCCATCCGCCTGTCGGCGCTGCAGCATGCGCGCGTGGTCTACGTGCTGACGCACGATTCGATCGGCCTCGGCGAAGACGGCCCCACGCACCAGCCGGTCGAGCACGTCATGTCGCTGCGGATGATTCCCAACCTCGAGGTCTTCCGCCCCTGCGACATCGTCGAGACCGCGGAATGCTGGAACCTGGCGCTGCAGAATGCCGACAAGCCTTCGGTGCTCGCGCTCAGCCGCCAGAACCTGCCGCAGCTGCGCGAAGCCGGCGAAATGCTGAGCGCGAGGGGCGCCTACCTGTTGAAGCCGGCCGGCGCCGCGCGCAAGGTGGCGATCGTCGCCACCGGCTCGGAAGTGGAACTGGCGGTCAAGGTGCAGGAAGCGCTGGAGGCTGAGGGAATCGGCGTCGATGTCGTGTCGATGCCGTCGATGTCGCGGTTCCAGGCGCAGGACGCGGAATACCGTGCGGCGCTGCTGCCCAGGGACGTATTGAAGGTCTCGATCGAGGCCGGCGTCACGCTGGGCTGGGAACGTTTCGTGGGAGACGATGGTCTTGTCATCGGCATCGACACGTTCGGAGCCTCTGCGCCGGCAGACGTGTTGTTCAAGCACTTCGGCTTCTCGGTTGAAGCCGTCACCTCGAAAATCAAGGCCAAACTAGGCAGCTAGCAGGAGTTCATTACATGGCGACGAAGGTTGCGATCAACGGATTCGGACGTATCGGGCGCAATGTCGCTCGCGCCATTCTGGAGCGGAACGACCACGATCTCGAGCTCGTCTCGATCAATGACCTCGCCGATGCGAAGGCAAACGCCCTTCTGTTCAAGCGCGACAGCGTGCACGGCGCATTCAGCGGAACGGTGGAGGTCGACGGCAACGACCTGATCATCAACGGCAAGCGCATCCACGTCACCGCCGAGCGTGACCCGGCCAAGCTGCCGCACGCGGCGAACGGCGTCGACATCGCCCTGGAATGCACCGGCTTCTTCACCAACCGCAAGGGCGGCCAGGCCCACCTCGACGCCGGCGCCAAGCGCGTGCTGATCTCTGCCCCGGCCAAGGAAGTCGACCTGACCGTCGTCTTCGGCGTCAACCACGACAAGCTGACCGGCGATCACCTGATCGTCTCGAACGCATCGTGCACCACCAACTGCCTCGCGCCTTTCGCCAAGGTCCTGCACGAGGCGATCGGCATCGAGCGCGGGCTGATGACGACGATCCACGCCTATACCAACGACCAGAAGATCCTCGACCAGATCCACGAGGATCCGCGCCGGGCCCGCGCCGCCGCGATGTCGATGATCCCGACCACCACCGGCGCCGCGCGCGCCGTGGGCGAGGTCCTGC
This sequence comes from Pseudomonadota bacterium, assembly GCA_963205265.1. Classification (GTDB taxonomy): domain Bacteria; phylum Pseudomonadota; class Alphaproteobacteria; order Sphingomonadales; family Sphingomonadaceae; genus Novosphingobium. The sequence goes on along the minus strand of CAUJJI010000033.1, from coordinate 3,983 downwards.
CGGAATTGAAGGGCAAGCTCGACGGCTCGGCGATCCGCGTGCCGACGCCGAACGTCTCGGTCGTCGACCTGACTTTCACCCCCGGCCGCGACACCACGGTCGAGGAGGTCAACGGCCTGCTCAAGGCGGCCTCGGAAGGCGCGCTGAAGGGTATCCTGGGCTATACCGACGAGCCGCTGGTCTCGATCGACTTCAACCACGACGCCCACAGCTCGACGATCGACAGCCTGGAAACGGCCGTGATCGACGGCAAGCTGGTGCGCGTGCTGTCGTGGTACGACAACGAGTGGGGCTTCTCGAACCGCATGGTCGATACGGCGGGCGCCATCGCCCGGCTGATCTGAGGGCGGCATGTCAGGGCGTCTCGGCGGAATTGCGCGGCATGATCGGCCGCGCGGGCCAATCGAGACGCTTTTGCGCGCTTCCGTCACTCGTGGCGAAGGCGTCGAAGGGGACAGCCGCGGAACGATCCGGCCCGGCAAGGGCAGCGACCGCCAAATCTCGCTGATCGAAGCAGAAAGCTGGGCCGCGGCCATGGCGGAACTGGGCCTCGGCGCCGACGACGCGCTGCCGTGGCAGGCCCGTCGCGCCAATCTGCTGGTCGAAGGGCTGCGGCTGCCGCGCGAGGCCGGCAAGGTCATCGCCATCGGCACCTCGCTGCGGATCGAAGTGACGCTGGAATGCGATCCGTGCCGCCGCATGGAAGAGCTCAGGCCGGGCCTCAAGGAGGCCCTGATGCCGGACTGGCGCGGAGGCGTGCTTGGAAAAGTGCTGAGCGACGGCGAGATTGCCGTCGGCGATGTTGTGAGGATCGAGGAATGAACGGGTTTCGTACTCTGGATGATCTCGGCGACGTGAGGGGCAAGGTCGCTCTCGTCCGCGTCGACCTCAACCTGCCGATGCAGGACGGGACGGTGACCGACGACACCCGCGTCCGCGCCGCGATGCCGACGATCCTCGAACTGGCCGATGCCGGCGCCAAGGTGCTGCTGCTCGCCCACTTCGGTCGCCCCAAGGGAGAGCGCGTATCGACCCAGTCGTTGAGCATGGTGGTCGGCGCCGTCCAGGACATCCTCGGGCGCGAAGTGATGTTCGTCCCGGAAGTGGCCGGCCCGGTGGTCGAGCAGGCGATCGGCATCCTGCGCGACGGGGACATCGCCATCCTCGAGAACACGCGCTTCTGGAAGGGCGAGGAGAAGAACGACCCCGAGCTGGTCGAGGCGATCGCCGCCAACGGCGATCTCTACGTCAACGACGCCTTTTCCGCCGCACACCGGGCCCATGCGACGACCGAAGGGCTTGCCCACGTGCTGCCGGCCTATGCCGGACGGTCGATGCAGGCCGAGCTCGAGGCGCTTGAAAAGGCCCTCGGCAAGCCGGTGCGGCCGGTCGCGGCGGTCGTCGGCGGGGCCAAGGTCTCGTCCAAGCTCGACGTGCTCAAGCATCTCGTCGGGCAGGTCGATCACCTGATCATCGGCGGCGGCATGGCCAATACCTTCCTTGCGGCCAAGGGCGTCGATGTCGGCAAGTCGCTGTGCGAGCACGATCTGGCGCCGACCGTGCAGGAGATCCTGGCGGCGGCCGACAAGGCGGGCTGCACCGTGCATCTTCCCTACGAAGTCGTGGTCGCCAAGGAGTTCGCCGCCAATCCCCCGTCGCTGCGGACCTGCAACGTGCACGAGGTCTCTGCCGACGAGATGATCCTCGACGTCGGCCCCGCGGCGGTCGAAGCGCTTGCCGATGTCCTCAAGACCTGCCGGACGCTGGTGTGGAACGGTCCGCTCGGCGCCTTCGAGACGCCGCCCTTCGATGCCGCTACTGTCGCCCTGGCGAAGATCGCCGCCGCGCTGAGCAGGGAAGGCGTGCTTACCTCGGTCGCCGGCGGCGGCGACACGGTCGCGGCACTGAACCACGCCGGCGTGGCGCAGGACTTTACCTATATCTCGACTGCCGGCGGTGCCTTCCTCGAATGGATGGAAGGGCGCGAACTGCCGGGCGTGGCTGCGCTCAGCGCCTGAACATGGTTAGCACGGTTGCGGCCGGACCGGCCGAAAGCTAAGTTTTCCGGGAAACAGCGACACAAACACAGGGACCGATCATGAACACCTCCGAAATGACCGCCAAGATTGCCGCCGGGAAGGGCTTCATCGCCGCGCTCGACCAGTCGGGCGGCTCCACCCCCAAGGCGCTCAAGGGCTACGGCATCGAAGAAGGCGCCTGGAGCAACGATGAGGAGATGTTCGGCCTCATCCACCAGATGCGCGCGCGCATCATCACCTCGCCGGCCTTCACCGGCGACAAGGTGATCGGCGCGATCCTGTTCGAGCGCACGATGGACGGCCAGGTCGACGGCAAGCCGACGCCGCAGGCGCTGCACGATCGCGGCGTCGTGCCCTTCATCAAGATCGACAAGGGCCTGGAGGACGAGGCCAACGGCGTCCAGATGATGAAGCCCATGCCCGAGCTCGACCCGCTGCTCGCCCGCGCCAAGGGGCTGGGCGTGTTCGGCACCAAGGAGCGCTCGGTCATCAACAGCGCCAATCGCGAAGGCATTGCCGCCATCGTCAAGCAGCAGATCGAAGTCGGCCAGCAGGTGCTCGCCGCCGGCCTCGTGCCGATGCTCGAGCCCGAGATCAACATCAAGAGCGCGACTCGCGCCGAATGCGACCAGATCCTGCTCGAGGAACTGACCAGCCAGCTCTCGGCCATGCCCGGCGACGCCAAGGTCATGCTCAAGCTCAGCCTGCCGGTGCAGCCCGGCCTGTTCGATCCGCTGGTCGACCATCCGCGCGTCCTGCGCGTGGTCGCGCTGTCGGGCGGCTACAAGCGTCCCGAAGCCTGCGTCGAGCTGTCGAAGAACCGCGGCATCATCGCCAGCTTCAGCCGCGCGCTGCTCGAAGACCTGCGCGCGCAGATGAGCGACGCCGAGTTCGACGCCTCGCTCGCGTCGGCTATCGACGACATCTACAAGGGCTCGACTCAGAAAGTCGGCGTCGCCGCCACGGTCTGAAGGCGAGGGGCGGGCCGAGCGTCCGCCCGGAACCGCAAGCCGAAGCGATAGGCGCCCGGCGCTGTCGCGCCCTGGCGCGACGGCCTCGGCACGGCGGTGAGCAGTTCCAGCTTGCCGCCCGCGACCGTCGCCGGCACTCCCAGCGTCAGTTCCTGGTTGTGGCGGTGATGGCCGGACTGGATCCTGGCCAGCAGCCGCAGGCGCCCGGCCCAGACGCAGGAAACCTGAACCGGGCAGCGGCTGTCTTCGATCACCCGCAGCGGCGTGACCCGCAGGCGGCCGAGGTCCAGTGTCTGGCCCAGCCTGCCGTGGGCAATCGACGCATCGGGCTTGCCGGCGCCGCCGGCGAGGAGCGCAAGGGGCAGGATTAGGAGCGGAGCGAGCTTCATGCGCGCGATATCGCCAAGCGAGGCTGAACGCTGCCCGAACGCCGCTTGCGCTGGACGCCGCAACCGGCAATCAGGGCGCCATGACTGAATCAGACGATCGTGCCGGCTGCCAGCTCTACCTGATCTCGCCGCTGGATGTCGGCGGAGCCTTTCCGGACCGCCTGGCGCGCGCCTGCGATGCCGGTCCGGTCGCCGCGTTCCAGTTCCGGGTGAAGGATAGCGACGAGCACGCCGCCGCGGGCCTGGCCGAGCCGTTGCAGCGCATCTGCGCCGATCGCGACGTGGCCTTCATCGTCAACGATTCGATCGCGTTGGCCAAGCGGATCGGCGCCGACGGCGTGCATCTCGGCCAGTCCGACGGCGAGGTCGCCGATGCCCGCAGGCGGCTGGGCCGCGAAGCGCAGATCGGCGTGACGTGCCACGCCAGCCGCCACCTGGCGATGGAAGCGGGCGAGGCGGGGGCTGACTATGTCGCTTTCGGCGCCTTCTTCCCGACGACGACCAAAGCGGTGGAGCATCGCGCCGAGCCGGAGATCCTCACCTGGTGGCAGAGGCTGTTCGAATTGCCCTGCGTCGCCATCGGC
>CAUJJI010000032.1 GCA_963205265.1 Pseudomonadota bacterium | reverse complement strand
GGCGATAAATCTTTGGACTTACGTCATTATCCGGTATTAGCTCAAGTTTCCCTGAGTTATTCCGAACCGAAGGGCAGATTCCCACGCGTTACGCACCCGTGCGCCACTAGACCCGAAGGTCTCGTTCGACTTGCATGTGTTAGGCATGCCGCCAGCGTTCGTTCTGAGCCAGGATCAAACTCTCAAGTTTGTGTCACGAAACCACGGCACGAGGAAAACCCCGCCGACCGCAGCATCGAACTTCGGGAGCCGATACCTGCACTTGTCAAACGTAATGGATACGAAGGACATGTTAGACCCACCAGCGAAGCAAGCTTCCCTGGGAGCCATTAGGCATCGGCATAATTTAACCGGTATCCGGAACCCGAAGATCCCCGGACCGGGCGCCGTCGCCCACATGTCCCTTCATCTAAACCAACAATGTCAAAGAGCCACCAACCTGCCACCGAAGCGACAGAAAGAGGCGGACAACAAGTGCTCCCCGATTTTGTGACCGGGGGACTGCTGTCCGTCTATGTTGGCGACCGAGTGGAGAAGCCGTCTCAGCGGCGACGTCCCCGTCGGTGGAGCGGCATATATGGAGGGTGTTTGAGTCGGTCAACGCCTTTTTGCATTTTTGTGGCAGACTTTTTTTGAGCCGCGGATTTCTGCGGGTTTCGCAGGCCCCCCGGCGCGGCGCGCGGCCGGCTCCAGGGCGAATCCTCGGCGACGCGCGCGAATCTGCCCGCAGAATCATGGGCGTGGCCCCCTCAGGCCGGCGCTCCGCTCGGAAATTGTTCACCATTGAAGACTAAGCATTCCGCCATGAGCCAGCCCGGCATTGCCATGGATTCCCCCTCCGGATTCGGAGATCGCGTGCGCAGCGCCGTGTTCTGGCGCTGGGGCAGCCAGATTCTCGCGCAGATCATTACCTGGACGACGACGATCATGGTCGTCCGCCTGCTCGATCCGCACGACTACGGGCTCTTCGCCATGACCCAGGCGATCCTGGCGGCGCTGAACTTCCTCAACGGCTACAGCTTCGCCACATCGCTGATCCAGTCCAAGGAAGTCGACGAGCGGCGGATCGGCCAGGTCTTCGGCCTGCTGATCCTGTCCAACCTGCTGCTCGCCGGGGCCCAGCTGCTGCTTGCGCCGCTGGCCGCGGGCTATTACGGCCAGCCCATGGTCGCCGACCTGCTGCGGGTCCAGGCGATCATCTACCTGACCACCCCGTTCATCGCCCTGCCCGCCTCGCTGCTGGCGCGCGGGCTGCATTTCCGCACCCAGGCGCTGGTCAACCTGATCTGCGCGGCGGTGGGCGCAAGCGTGGCGCTGGCGCTGGCCTGGGCCGGCTACGGCGTCTGGGCGCTGGTCTGGGCGCCGATCGCCATGTTCGCGACGCGGGCGCTGGGGCTCACTCTCGCCGCTGGTGGCCTCGTCCGCCCGGTCTTCGACTTTCGCGGCGCGCGCGAGATCGTCGGCTTCGGCACGGCGCTGACGCTGTGCCAGCTGTTCTGGATCGTCCAGAGCCAGTCGGACATCATCATCGCCGGCCGCAGCTTCGATCCGCACGACCTCGGCCTCTATTCCGAGGCGCTGTTCCTCGTGCTGATCTTCACCGGCCGCTTCCTGCCGCCGCTCAACGAAGTCGCCTTTCCCGCCTATGCCGAGCTCAACAACGCCGGCAAGCCGCTGGGACCGGCCTTTGTCTCCGGCGTGCGGATGATCATGCTGATCGCCGCGCCGTTCTACGTCGGCCTCAGCCTCGTCGCCGGGCCGCTGGTCACCACCTTCTTCGGCCCGAAGTGGCTGGCGATGATTCCGATCGTCGCCGGCCTGGCACTGGCCATGCCGCTGATGGCGCTGCAGATCGTCTGCTCGCCGGCGACCAATGCGCTGGGACGGCCGGGCATCTACCTCTTCACCAATGCCAGCGGTGCGGTGATCATGCCGGTCTGCTTCTTCTACGGCGTCGCCAGCGGACCGGAAGGCCTGGTTGTCGCCTGGCACGTCGCCGCCCCGCTGCTGCTCGTAGTGACGCTGGCTGCGACCTTGCCGGCGATCGGCGTCGGCCTGCTCGAGCTCGGCCGCGCGCTGCTGCCCGCTGCCACCGGCTGCGGCACCATGGCGGCGGCGGTCTGGCTGCTCGACAACCGCGTGCTGGCGCTGCCCGCGCCGTTGCAGCTGGCCCTGCTCGCAGCTGCGGGGGCGACCGTCTACGGCGGCACGCTCTGGCTGCTCTGGCCCGGGCTGGTGCGGCAGACCTGGGCCATGCTCCGCCGCAACTGAGCGCCGGCGACGGCAGCGCGCTTCCGTTTTCGCCAGATCGCCCTACATTGGCGGCGATGCCGCCCGACAGCCCCGCCCCCTCGCCCGACGACCGCCACGACGGCTGGCACACCCTGCGCCGGTTCGTTCCCTACCTGTGGCCCGAGAGCAATGCCGCCCTGCGCTGGCGCATCGTCTGCGCCGTCCTGCTGATCCTCGCTGCCAAGGCGGTCACCCTGCTGCTGCCCTTCGCCTACAAGAAGGCGGTCAACACCATGACCCTGCAGGGCGACAGGCTGCTGACCGTCGCGCTCGCCTTCGTGCTGGCCTATGCGCTCGGCCGCTTCGCCGGGGTGGCATTCGACAACCTGCGCAACATCGTCTTCGAGCGGGTCGGGCAAGACGCGACGCGGGCCCTGGCCGAGGACGTCTTCGGCCGCCTCCACCGGCTGAGCCTGCGCTTCCACCTCGCCCGGCGGACCGGCGAAGTCACCAAGGTGATCGAGCGCGGGACCAAGAGCATCGACGTCATGCTCTATTTCATGCTGTTCAACATCGCCCCGACCATCATCGAGCTGATCGCGGTCGCGGTGATCTTCTACTTCAATTTCGGCCTCGGCCTGGTCGTGGCGACGGCGGTCGCGGTCGCCGCCTATGCCGCGGTGACCCGCTGGATCACCGAATGGCGCAATGCCCTGCGCGAGAAGATGAACCGGCTCGACGGCCAGGCGCTGGCCCGCGCGGTCGATTCGCTGCTGAACTACGAGACGGTGAAGTACTTCGCCGCCGAGGCGCGCGAGGAGGCCCGCTACGCCCAGGCCACCCGCGCCTATGCCGAGGCGGCGGTGAAGAGCGAGAACTCGCTGGGCCTGCTCAACATCGCCCAGGCGCTGATCGTCAACCTGCTGATGGCGGGGGCCATGGGCTATACGGTCTGGGGCTGGTCGCAGGGCAAGCTGACCGTGGGCGACCTGGTCTTCGTCAACACCTACCTGACCCAGCTGTTCCGCCCGCTCGACATGCTCGGCATGGTCTATCGCACGATCCGCCAGGGGCTGATCGACATGGCGGCGATGTTCAAGCTGATGGACACCGAGATCGAGGTGAAGGACGCCCCCGGCGCGCCGGCCCTGGCGATCCGCCGGCCGACTCTGGTCTTCGACAATGTCGTCTTCGGCTACGAGCCCGACCGGACGATTCTCCACGGGCTCAGTTTCGAGGTCCCGGCCGGGAGCCAGGTGGCGGTGGTCGGTCCCTCGGGCGCCGGTAAGTCCACCATCGCGCGGCTGATCTTCCGCTTCTACGATCCCTGGGACGGCCGCATCCTGATCGACGGGCAGGACATCCGCGAGGTGACCCAGACCTCGCTGCGCGCGGCGATCGGCATCGTGCCGCAGGATTCGGTGCTGTTCAACGAAACCATCGGCTACAACATCGGCTACGGCCGCGACGATGCCGGCCCCGCCGACATCGAGGCCGCGACCCGGGCGGCGGCGCTGATGCCGCTGATCGAACGGCTGCCCAAGCGCTTCGACACCGAAGTCGGCGAGCGCGGGCTCAAGCTGTCGGGCGGCGAGAAGCAGCGCGTCGCCATCGCCCGCACCCTGGTCAAGAATCCGCCGATCCTGCTGCTCGACGAAGCCACCAGCGCGCTCGACACCCGCACCGAGCAGGAGATCCTGGCGACTCTCCACGCCGTCGCCGCCAACCGCACCAGCATCTCGATCGCGCACCGGCTCTCGACCATCGCCGATGCCGACCGGATCTACGTGCTGAACGACGGCCGCCTCGCCGAATCGGGCAGCCACGCCGACCTGCTCCGGCTGGACGGCCTCTACGCCGAGATGTGGACGCGCCAGGCCGCCGAGGTCGAAGAGATCAGCGAAGCGGCGGAGTAAGGAAATCCTGTTCTTCCCCTTGGGGGAGGATGGGCCCCAAGAACCACCCCGGCACGGGGAGGTTCTTAAAGATCCTCCCCTGGAAGGGGAGGTGGCATTCGCGTTGCGAATGACGGAGGGGTGTCAGCGTTGGATCGGAGGGGGACACCCCTCCACCACCGGCTGCGCCGGCGGTCCCCCTCCCCCTATGGGGGAGGATCTTAAGCAGGCACAGCCCCGCATCCGGATAAGTGGTCGCCCTGACAGGCGCCGGCCCTTGGGGTAGCGGCGAGCGAACCGGTTCCGCTCCCTGCACCCGTGAGGTATGGGGCATATAACCAACAGGGTTCGTCCTGTCAAGCGAAATCGCACCGCGTCGTCCCGGGCTTGACCCGGGACCGTTGGCCTCATCGATGGAACGTTCGGCCCAGTCTCCAGCGGTCCCGGGTCTAGCCCGGGACGACGAATGACGCCCCCCAACCGTCATGCTGAACTTGTTTCAGCACCCATTTCTCCCCAAGCCCCGAAGCCTAGCAATGAAACGCAACGGCGCCGTTGTCCGTCCATGCCGCACTCCGGCGCCTCGAGGCGAAATGGGCCCTGAAACGAGTTCAGGGTGACGAATATTGAAGCGTCCGGTCCAGATCACAGCGGGTCCCGGGTCGAGCCCGGGACGACGGGTATCGAGCGCGCGGCGCGTTGGCGTCAGGGTTTCGCCGGCGCTGCCGGCTTTGGAGCGAAGCCTGTCTGGTACTCGATCTTTGCGGCGCGTTCCGCGGCCGTGAGGCGATCCCTCAGCGCTTTCTCGAGGGCTTCGCGGCGCATCAGCTGCACGGCGATCGGGTTCGCGTCGGGTCCGGCGAGCGGTGCGGCCGCGCTGCCGGTGATCACGCCGACATTGACCCCGCCGGGCTCCACCGTCACGAACGGCTCGCCGGCGGGCAGGGCCACCACCTTTTCGACCACTTCCTTCGGTGTCCGCGCCGTGTCGAACTGGCTCGTGCCCCGGACATAGCGGATGCCCATGGAATCCAGCTTCGCGGCAATCTCGTTCAGCGAATGCAGCGATTCGAGCGACTTGACCAGCGCCGGGTCCTTCTGCTGCGGGAAGCGAATGCGGTCGACCGAATAGATCTTGCGTCCGGCGAAGACCAGCGGCCGCTCGGCCATGAACTTGCTGACTTCGGCGGGCCCGGGCATCTTGACGCCCTGCGCGATCTTCTCGCCCAGCAGCTGGACCAGCAGGGCATCGTTCATCCTGCTCGAGCGGACGAGGTAGTCCGAAGTCTTGTCGATCTCGTCCTCCTTTGCCGCCTGGGCCAGCAAGCGGCGTTCGACCACGCGCTTCAGCGCCTCGGCCTGGATGGCCTTCTTGTCGACGTTGGCGGGCAGGTTTCCGCCGATTTCCGCGTTCACTTCCTGCAGAGTCACTTCGTCGCCGTTCACGACCGCGACGACCTGACCGGTCGCCTCGCGCTTGCAGGCGGCGGTGCTTGCCAAGATCAGCGCCATGGTGGCGCCCGTCACTATCCGTTTCACGATTTCCCCTTTCAACGAAAATACCCCTTCAGGCTGGCCCGACGCGATCGTCAGCCCAGCAGCAGGCGCCGGAGCGGCGGTGCGACGGCCGCTTCGAACTGCCGAATGAATTCGCCGAGAACAGCCTCTGCCTCTCTCCGGTCGTCGCCGGCGACGGAGACGCGGGCGAGCATGCCGTCGGGAATTTCCCCGGCGAGATTGGCACGGATGACCGCCCATCGCTGCTCCGCCCAGGTGCGCGGGAACCAGTTGCCGATCCGCGTCCAGTAGAGGACCTGCTCGGCCCTGTCGTAGCCGGTGGCGGAAAAGAAGTTGCAGTCCAGCGAGCGCTCGCGGGTCTTGACCTGGACCGGTTCGGTCGGTGTGAGCCTGAAGCCCCCGGCCGGATAGCAGAATTCCGGGCGATGGACCTGTACGACGCCGTTCTGGACGTTGTTGTAGGCAATCGCCAGCATGACGGCCGGCCGCTCGGCGGAATCGTAGATCCTGGTGACGAGGTTGTCGTAGAGGCGATCCGACAGCGCATCCGGCGGGGGCAGGACGACGCCGCTCGCCGTCAGGAAATGCCACGGGCCGACCTGGTTCGGAACCCACTTCTCGAACCGTTCGTGCGCGATCGGCCGCTGCTTCTGCGTCGGCATTCGCGCCTGGGCCACGCCGGCGGCGGCGGCGCAGGCTGCGCCGACTAGGAAATGACGACGGCTGGCCAGCCGGCAGCTCTTGTCCAGCAGCGAGCCTTCCCGGGGGGCCGCCTTTGCGGGGTCGATCATGGGGTCTGCATCGCTCATAGCGGTGCCTTCAGCCGCTGCAGGCTGGGCTTGAGCACCGCGTCGATCCCCATCATCGTGGTAAGCGCGATCATGAACATCAGCAGGCCTGCGAAATTGTGCAGGAAGCCCTGCGCCGACGCTTCTCCAGCATGGTAGGTCAGCAGGATGAGGATGAGCACGCGGACGAAGTTCGCCAGCAGCGCCACCGGCACGATCAGCAAGGACAGCAGCAGCGCATAGCGCCACTCCGCCTGGTGCCGGAGATAGATGTAGAAAAGCGTGAGCGCCGACAGCGATATGATCGAGTTCAGGCCCGAGCAGGCGGCCGCAACCAGCAATTCATACTGCCCGATGTAGATCGATACGCCCTTGCCGCCGATCGGATAGCCGAACAGCGCCAGGAACTTCACCGCCACGCTCGACAGGGCCATCTTGAGCGGGAAGGTTATGGTCCAGACGATCGTTTCGGGCGGGGGGAATATGAATGCGAGATAGAGCAGCGGGAACCAGAGCCGCCGCAGCGCCCGTCCCCCGACAAGGCTGTAGAGCGCGGCGATCAGCACCGCATACATCAGATAGCCCTCGATCTCGACGATCTGGGTGATGCGCGACAGGCAGTAGAGCGGCAGCAGGACGGCGAGCAGCAGCACCACGCGCAGCAGTGGCGGCCGCTTTGCCACCATGAGCGCGCTCGGCCATTGGCGGACGAGCAACCACAGGCCGGTGGCGAGCACGATGGGGGCGTGCGCCCCTTCTTCGCTGTCCCAGGTTTCGCGGGCGACGAATATCATCGTCGGCAAGGCGATGATCAGCCCGCCGACCACCAGCGCGATCAGCGCCCGCCTGTCGAGGGCAAGGGGAAGGAAACCTTTCACGCGGTCTTGAGGCGGTATTGCGGAACTAGCCATCGCCGTCGGCTATCATGGTAACCATTAACCTTATCCGCCCCCGCCTGCGGCCCGAGCGCAATCCGGCGCTCCGAACCATCACTTCATCGCTTTCTACCACAGCCGACAGGCGGGCACAATTGGCGGCACCTGCTGCATCTGGCTTAAATTGGGACAATGACAACTTATATTCAACTTGCAACGGTGACGATCAGTACGGTATTATCAAGGAAATTATTAACCATTCACTATCGGTGAAGGTGTTATCGCATTTGGTTAATTTACGTTTGTAGATGCTGAGGTCACACCGTTGCGCAACTTTCCGGACCGAATTCCGTTCCAAAGTGATCGAAATAGGTATTCGCCACTTCGGAAAGCGGTTGCAGCGCGGGAATTGGTCGAATCCGGGTCCAGCCCCCGCTGTTGACTCGTTAGGGAAAATTCGTAGGACTCTGGCTTGAAACGCGTTCCGCACAGTAGGACCTTGATTCAGTGAAGCAGGGATATCGCAATGCCTTGCTGGCTGCGGTGGCCGTTTGCCTGGTCAGCGCAAGTGCACTGTGGCTGCTGCGGGCAGGCCCGTCGTCCGCGCCCGACACCATACGCGTCGCATTCCCGCCCTTACCCACGCTGCCCGACCAGCGCCTGAAGCCGCTGACGCCGGAGCAGGCCCTGCTCGCCAACAATGCCAACAGCCCGTCCCCCCTGCCGATCGAGCCGGCGCGGCCGTTTACCGCGCTTGTTGGACAGATCGTCGCGGCGCAGCAAAGGACGGCGCTCGATTGCCTGACCGCGGCCATCTATTACGAGGCCGCCAGCGAAGGCGAAGAGGGGCAGCGCGCCGTGGCGCAGGTCGTGCTCAACCGGGTTCGCCATCCGGCCTTCCCCAAGACCGTGTGCGGCGTCGTCTTCCAGGGAGCGGAGCGGACCACCGGCTGCCAGTTCAGCTTCACTTGCGATGGCAGTCTCGCCCGGCGGCCGGTCCAGGCATGGTGGGATCGGGCGAGGCAGGTCGCCGAGCAGGCACTGCGCGGGCAGGTCTTCGCAGGCGTGGGCACGGCGACTCATTACCATACGGTCTGGGTGCTGCCGTACTGGGCCAGTTCGCTCGACAAGGTGACGACCATCAGGGCGCATATCTTCTATCGCTGGCGGGGTTTCTGGGGACGGCAGCAGGCTTTCAACGGACGCTACCTTGGGCAGGAGCCCGCCCTGGCGTCGTTTGCCGACGGACGCATCGTCCTCAACGGCAAGGAAGCCGGCCTCGGTGCCGAAGCCCTGGCCGCAATCGATGCCGATGCGCATCTCGCCCCGCCAAACCAGGCGCCCTATTCAGGGATCATCGCTCCGCTCAGCCATATCGCAGCGCCCGACCTGCCGCGACTGACCAGCGGTCCGCGGCCTCTGGCCGACCAGGTGCGCGGCGTCCTGGCGGCGGATGCCAACCGCGGCGAACTGGTCGAGCCGTTCCAGTCGGGACGGCTCAGCGAATCCGTCAGGCCCTGATCGGCTCGCCGGATTCCGGCAGTTCCGCTTGCGCCTGCTGCGCGGCGGCCAGGCCAGCCACGCCTTCGCGCAGCGACACGGCGGGAGACCAGCCCAGCGCCTGCCTGGCCCGCGCGTTCGGATAGCGCAAGGGCCGCCACCGCACTTCCTGCCGGGGAAGATCCAGCAATTCGGGCAGGCGCGCCTTGCCCGCGAAGCCCAGCCGGCTGGCCAGGCGCGCCAGCAGGCCGAGCGCGCGGACGGCGAGATAGGGCACGCCGATGCCGATGCCTGCCGGCAGCCCTGCGCGCCGGGCCAGGCGATGGTAGGCCCAATGGCTCGGCTGTTCGTCGTCGATCAGGTTGACGATCGTCTCGCCCGCCGGGGCGACGGCGAGCGCCGCGACGATCGCGTCGGCACAATTGCCGACATGCGTCAGGCGCATGGGCGATAGAGGCGCAAAGATGAGATCGAACCGGCCGATCCGCATCGCGCGGCCGAAGTCCCAGTCCTTGCCGGGGCCGTAGATCGCGCCGGGCCGGACGACGACCAGGCCGATCGGGCGGCCGGCGCAATGGGCGCGCACCATCGCCTCCTGCTGCAACTTGGTCTGGGTGTAGGCGTCGCGGCGCAGCGGCCGGCTTTCGAGCGGGGTATCCTCGTCGAGGCAACCGTGCCAGCGCGGCGCGGAGAAATCGTAGACCGACAGGCTGCTGACATGGACGAAGCGCTTCAGGCTTTCGGGCAGCGCCGCCAGGAGGTTTTCGGTGGCAACGACGGTGCCGGCAAGCTGGGTGGGCAGATTGCCGCTGGCCGCGGCGGCGCAATGGATCACGGCCTCGATGCCGGACAGGTGCTCCGCCCAGCGACCCGGCTGGCGGAGGTCGCCCGGCAGGATCTCGACACCGGCCGGGAGCGATGCCGGATCGGGCAGGGAGGCGGGACGGTGCATCGCCACGACATGATGGCCGGCCCCGGCCGCCGCGCGGACGACCGATCGGCCGAGGAAGCCCCCGGCACCGGTGACGAGCACCTTCATGCGCGATCGCCCAGCGCGACGATCCGGTCGACCATCCGGGCGGTCGTCAGGATCTGATCGGGGGTTATCGGCAAGGCAGTGCCGCCGCGCAGCGCGGAATAGACGGCGTCGAGCATGCGCGGCATGCCGTGCATCGTGCCGTGCTGTCCGACCTTGTCCCACAGGTTGGTCAGGCCCGCCCGTGCCATCGCCAGCCCGCTGCGCAGCTGCCCGAGCGGTGCGCGCTTGCCGACATCGGGTGCGCCTTCGAACCGCAGGTAGGGATTGTAGAGGTCAGTCTCGACCGTGGCGCGCGATCCGCCGACGCTCAGGCGGAAGCGCTCCGGCTGGACATCGGTGGCGATGCGCAGGCGGCCGCGGACCGCCCCGGCCGCGACGAGCACGTCCAGGAAGTCGAAGCCGGCGCGGCGATTGCCGCTCCGGTTCTCGAGACTGCCGTGCACCGCGTCGATCTGCGTGCTGCCGGTGAGTTCGGCGAAGAGATAGACCAGGTGGGGAAGGAAATCGTGGATGGCGCCGGCCGGCACGCGAACCGCCGGACCATCCAGATTGAGGTCGCCGAACGGCCCCTGCAGGAAGTCGAGATGGAGCACGATGTCGCAGCTCCGCACGTCGCCGAGCCGGCCCTCGGCGATGGCACCACGGATCGCCAGGATGGCGTCGTTGAACAACAGGTTGCGGCTCTCGATCAGGCTCCGCCCGGTCTCGCGGGCGAGATCGAGCAGGGCGGCGGTCTCTGCAGCCGTCCCGCACATCGGCTTCTCGCAGACCACGTGCGCCCCGGCGGCCAGCGCCAGCCGAACCAGCTGGTCGTGGGTATGGGGCGGGGTGAGCACATGGACGATGTCCGGCTTCACTTCCGCCAGCATGGCCGCGGCATCGACATGGATCGAGCCCGCGCCGAAGTGATCGCGCGCCGCCTGGGCGAGCGCGGGCGACTGGTCGCACAGCGCCACCAGCCTAGCCTGCGGCGTGGCGGCAAGCCACGGCAGATGCTCGTAGGCGATGGCGCCGCAGCCGATCACCGCCGCCCGCAGGGGATCGCCGGGCCTGGCGGCGCTCATGTCGCGAGGCCCAGGATGCGCGCCATTTCCGCCCCGGACCTGGTCTGGTCGTGCAGCGCTTCCACGCGCGCGCGCGCTGCCCTGGCGAGCCTCGGCCCCAGCTCGACCTCGGCGCACAGGCGCGCTATGGCGGCGGCG
Source organism: Pseudomonadota bacterium (assembly GCA_963205265.1). GTDB lineage: Bacteria > Pseudomonadota > Alphaproteobacteria > Sphingomonadales > Sphingomonadaceae > Novosphingobium. Next base: position 32,253 of record CAUJJI010000032.1, on the reverse strand, counting down.
ATCCGGTCTGCCCGCGCCGGCGGGACGGTCAGGGCGGTGACGTCGTCCTCCGCCAGCTCCGGGATGCCTGCGATCCAGGTGGTCACGACCGGCACGCCGACGGCCATGGCTTCCATCAGCGAGACGGGCAGTCCCTCGCTGAACGAGGCCATGCAGAAGACGTCGGCTGCCCGCAGTTCCTCCTGCACGCGCCGGGGCGGCAGCTCGCCCGCGAAGTGGACATGCTCGGCAATGCCGGCCGCCTGCGCCTGCTCGGCCAGCGCCGCGCGCTGCGGGCCGTCGCCGACCAGGCGAAGGCGCACGCCGAAGCCGTCGCGGCGCAGCTCGGCCACCGCTTCGATCAGCACGCCGAGCCCCTTTTCCGGCGAGAGGCGGCCGACTGCGAGCAGCACCGCGTCGCCGTCGAGCGGCCGTGGATCGCGATAGGAAAAGGCGGCCAGATCGACGCCGCAGCGGACGACGCGATAGCGCTGCCACAGTGCGGGATCGGAAAACAGGCACAGCTGCGAGCGCGTGAAGTCGCTGATGCAGACGACCTCGCGTGCCGCTGCCGCCTTGAGGTCGAGCCTGGCTTCATCGCGATCGACGAAGTCGTGAAAGCCGTGGATGGTGAAGCTGAACGCGCAGCGGCGCCCTTGAGCCTGCGATATCTCGCTCGCCAGCCAGGCTATCGTGGCGGGCGCGAGGCCGAAATGGGCGTGCAGGCGCTCGATGTCCTGGGCTGCGCACTGCCTTGCCACCAGCGCTGCCTGCGCCAGATGCGCGAGCCGGCGGAGCGTTCGCTTGGCGTGGCCGCCGCCGCTGCGCACCGCTGCGAACCAGACGCGCGCCATCGCAAGAGGGTGGCGCATCGTCTGCAACGACAGGATCCCGGCGGCGGCGAGGAGCGAACGCTTGAGGTAGATGGTCCGCCCGGCCCGCTCGCTCGCCCCCAGGGCCGCAAGCTCGACGCTGTCGGGCGTGTTTATCGCAAACGGCTGAACCGACAGGCCAAGGCGCTCGACCATGTCGATCTCGCCCGCGATGAACGTCTGGGCGAGCCGTGGATAGTGGGTCATGACATAGCCGACCCGCGACCTCGCCTCGGGGCCAGGTGATGCCGTAAGCGGCCCGCCGCCGGTCATGTGCAGCCGACCGCGCGGCCCCGCCGCCTGCGCCCCTCAGCCATGGACCGAGCTTCCCAGCTGCCAGAGCTCCGCCAGATCGGGAACGATCCCGGTCGCCCCGGCCACCAGCTTGAGCGCTACGGCGAGGATCAGCATGCCCAGCGTGAGCATGGCCTCGATCCCGACCGACGCCAGCCCTTCGCGCTGCAGGAAGCCGCACAACAGCAGCCAGCGAGCGATTTCTGCCGCGGCCAGCACCAGCAGCGCGACGAACAGGTTTCCTCCCGCCATGGCCAGGGGCAGTCCCACGGCCAGCGTTGCGAACTTCGCAGCGTTTCCGGCCGCCGCAGTAGCCGGCCGGTCGCATCCCATCAGCGTCGCCTCGGCAAAGGTGGCGAGAACGCCGAACCATGTGCCCAGGAGGAGGAACGGCAGCATGAAGGCCGCGGCATGGTAGCGGGCGTCGTAGCAGAGCAGGAAGAACGCGTCGGAACCGGCAATCGCGATCGACATGCCAAGGGCCAGCAGGGCCAGCGCGGTTATGCGGGCACCCCGCAGCCGGTCGGCCAGTTCGTTGCGCTGCTCCTTGAGCTGCTCCTTGAGCATGGCCATCTTCGGGAACACCAGGAAGGAAGCGGCACGCTGCGCCAGCTGTCCGAGGAGGTCCGAGAAGGTGCGGGCGATGCTGTAGATGCCGACCAGCACCAGAGGCAGCTTGGCGCTGAAGTAGATCTTGTCGGTGCTGATGGCGGCGAAATAGATCGCGGTGGAGGCGAACAGCCACTTGCCGAAATGGAATATCTCGCGGACGTGGTCGGGATGCCAGGCCAGCCGCGGCAGCATCAGCGGCCTGAACGCATAGCTCATCAAGGTGGAGAATACGGAGCTGATCACCAGGCCCCAGACCAGCGCCCAGACGCTCGGCATGATTGCCGCCAGCACGATCGTGATCGCGCACTGGAATATGGTACAGCCGATGTCGTAGGTCGCGCGTTGCCGCAGCTTGACCGCGCGCTGGTTGAGGAACAGCCCCGGTCCCTGCAGTCCGGTAAGGACGAAGACGCTGCTGGCGACGAACAGGATCGGCGTCATGTCCTGATTGCCCATGCTCGCCGCGATCGGAGCGGCGCCGATCATGCAGGCCAGCGCAAGCAATGCGCCGCGGAGAAGCTGCAGCGTCCACGCCGTGTCGAGGAACTCGCGGTCCCCGGCGTTGTCGCTGCGCACCACGCTTTGCCCGATGCCGATGTCCGACATCAGTTCGAGCCCCGTCCGCAAGGTGTTGACGATGACCATGACCCCGAACATCTCGGGGGCCAGCATCCGCGCGAGGGCGATGTTGGTGGCGAGGCGGATCGCCTGCTGCGCCGCGAAGGGAACGGCGATCCAGGCCGCGTCAGCGCCGAGACGACCGCGCAGCAATCGCTGCGTATTGCGCGGAAACCGCGCAAGCTTTGCAGCTATGCTGGTCATTACCCTACCATGTCGGCGATTTCAGCACTGTCTCCACACCCTACTTCCGCGCCTCGACATAGGCATAGGATGCGAAGAAGTTCCACCCGAGCGATGCCGCAAGTCGGGAGAAGCGGCGGTGCAGGGCATTGAGCACGGGGATATTCTCGTAATAGAAATGACCATAGAACGGAAGGACGCTGACCTCGCGGTAGCCGAGGCCGCGCAGGATCGATTCCATGCGCCGGGGGTTTGCATAGCAGGCCGAGTAGACGGCCGGGAACTTGGGACTGATCGCGCGCCGGGGCGCAAGCACCTTGAGGATGGTGGTGGTCAGCCTTTCCGGCAGGTACTTGTTGATCACGAACGGCAGGGCGTAGAGAGTCGGGATCAGGTGGAAGGCCACGCCTCCCGGCCGCAGGACTGCGTAGACGTTGCGGTGCATGGCGATGCCGTCGGGCACGTGTTCGGCCAGGAAGCGGGAAAAGACCACGTCATAGGTGTCGCGGAACTTGCCGGCGTCGCCGCTGACGTCGAAGCAGGCTTTCTCGTAGCCTTCCGGCAACAGCGTGAGTTCGGCTTCGCTGATATCGTTGACGGTGTAGGATTCGATGGTGCCCGGCATCTCGTCGGGCGCGAAGGACGGACGTCGGCCTGCCCCGAGTTCCAGCAACCGAGCATGGGGGTAGCGCGCAACGATTGCCTTCAGTGCATCGGCGTAGCCGAGCATTGCACTTTCCCAGTCGTTCGGTCTGTGGTCAGCCAACGTCGACGTCCTTTCGGCTTTTTGAACCAGCAGGTACCTAGCACCCCTTTCTGGTGATATGGTTACCTTTTCAAGAACGCTTGTCGGCTGCGGTCAGCAAGGGCGCAGCGGCATTTTCCTCGATGACGAAGGCCTTGCGGCGCGTTCTGGCAGCCTTGGGCCGCTTTGCTCCAGCCTTCAACTGCCCGGAGACGAAGCCGATATTTGCCAGAAGCAGCGCCTGAACCGGGAACATCGCCAAGGCATACTCGTAGTTGCTTTGTATCGCGATGGCGAGGATCGCGACCGCCGAGCCCAGCACCAAGCCCCCGCCATAGCTCGAGCGGTTGGCGAAAGCGGCGCGGAAGCTGCTGATGATCGGGACGACGAACAGCAGAAGGAGGATAGCCTGGCCGGCCCAGCCCGTCTCGGCCCTTGCCAGCAGATAGACATTGTGGACGGGCACGGAGCGATTGGCGTAGCTCCAGTCCACGCCTGCGCGCTCTGCATATCCACCGAGGTTGGAGACATTGGCAAACTGGTTTGCCCCGATGCCGAACGGATGATCGCGCGAAATCGCGCGAGCCGCCCTTTCGAAGGCGGCCCGCTGGTCCTCCTGAGTCATGATCGAGGTGTTTCCGAAGCGTTCCTTCAAGGTCAGGAACCCCAGGGGAACGACCACGACCATTGCAAGCAGGCCCACGCCCAGCATGCGCATCTTGAGCTTCGTGCGCCGTCGCCAGAGCGAAGCGATCACCAGGATCACGAGAGCCGCGGCGGAGACGCCCATGGTACCCCGCGATCCGCCACCGACGATGATCACCATTCCGGCGAGTGCGCCCAACTTCATCAGGCGGCTTCGTTCGCCTTCCAGGATCACCGAGGCAAGAGGCAGCAAGGCAAGGGTGACCATCATCCCCAGCAGGTTCTGGTGGGGGAAGGTGCCGCTTGCCTGGACAACGCCGTGAAGCTTCTGGTTCACGACGTAGGACGCCTGGAGGATCAGGCCCAGAGACAGTCCCTTGAGCAAGGCGGTCATCGCGCCCCGGCGCCCGAATTCGCCTGCCACTGCCAAGAACAGCAGGCTCGATCGTGCGAGCTGCCAGATCGAAAAGGCCGTCGCCATGGGTACTGTGGCCAGGAAGATCGATACCGCGACCGATGCGCCGTACAGCGCGACCAGCCATGTCAGCGGCAGCCCGGCAACGGTATTCCTTCGGGTAAAGACGAGCAGGGCTGCGAGGACGTCCAGCGGGCCCAGCACGAAGCCGCGGGACGGGCCGGCCCAGACCGGCCAGCTGACAATTGCGGCATCGCTCTGGATCGTGCCGCCGACGAAGCAAAGCAGGCCGATCGCCGTCAAGGCGTAGTTCCGTCTGGCGCCGTCGCGGGACGGCAGGCCGAAAAACAGCGGTATCGCCAGGACCATCAGCGCAATGACTATATATTGCATGGAAATCTTCCGATGGAAGCAGGCCAGACATGGCCCGGCCGATGCAAGGTCTTCTGGGCCGGGCCGTCGCCGTCAATAGGCATTTTCATGCACGACGACGCGCAGGGTGGCGAGGAGGATGGCGAGATCGTTCCGCAGGCTCCACGATTGCAGGTATTCGAGATCGTAACGCAACCGCGCCTCGAGGTCTTCCTTCTGCTCGGTCGCGCCACGATAGCCCTTGATCTGGGCCAGGCCGGTAATTCCCGGCTTGAGCGCGTGCCGCATCCAGTAACGATCCGAGACTTCCCAGAACAGCTGCTCACCGGCGCGGGAGCCCAGGGCATGCGGCCTCGGCCCGATGATCGACATGTCGCCCAGCAGGACATTGAAGAACTGCGGGAGCTCGTCGATGCTGGTCCGCCGGATGAACCGGCCGATGCGCGTGAAGCGGTCGTCGTCGCGCCCCGTGGAGCGCTCGCCGCGCGCGTCCGAGCTGGCTTGCCGCATCGAGCGGAACTTGTAGATCTTGAAGGTCTTGTTGCCTTGACCGACCCGCTCCTGGGCGAACAGCGCCGGCCCGGGCGATTCCAGCCGGATCAGCAATGCGGTGATCAGCATCAGCGGTCCGGTCAGAACCAGGATCACCAGCGTCAGCACGAGGTCGAAAGCGCGCTTCTTTATGCGACTGCCAAGGCTGAGCGGTCCCCGCGACAGGACCAGCGTATCCCGAAGTCCGAACTGGCCTACGCCGACAGCGGCATAGATCGAGGTACTGGGCACGATCAGTTCGCAACTCACGCCCGTGGCCTTGAGGAGAACGATCCATGCATCGCGTACGGACATGGAGCAATCCAGGATCACGCGGTCGCAGCCCGACAGCAGTTCGGATATCCGCGCGACCTGCACCGGATCGTTGAGATCGGGTATCAGCCTGTGCTCGGCGGCGTTGATGACCTCGACCGAGTCCGGGTAGTTCCCGCCCTCCTGATCGGTGATCACGACATCCTGCGAAAAGCCGCCTTTGAACAGGCGGCGGATCGCGATCGCGCAGCATGTCCGCGAGATCGCGAGATAGATGGCGGCGGATACCGTCGCGTGAAACAAGGCCAGCCGGGAGAATGAATTGGCCAGATGCATCAGGAAGATGCAGACGATGAGGCCGAGCAGGCAGGCGATCAAGGCTCGCCAGGCCGCCACGACCGAGCTCGAGACCCTGATCAGCGTCGGCGTGGAATATGCCTCGTATGTCGCGGCCAGGTAGAGGAACGCGGCCGACATGATGATGCCGAGCGGCACGCCGCCCGGGTCCAGCCAGCGGTAGTGCTGGATAGCCTCGGCCGTGCTGAAGCCCGCATAGATCGCAAGGGCATCGAGCGTGGCGCACGCCAGCATGCACATGACCCGCATCTGTTCGAGATTCGAGAACAGCTGGCTGCGCCAACCGCCCGCGGGGGTAGCCTTGGAAAGGATGCGATTCTGGTGCAATCTGACCCTCATCAAGACCCTGTCGCGCCGGAGACCCCCAGTGCTTACCCGAAATCACGCCAGCCGTATGGAATATTAGATAGAACGTTTGGAAAAACGAACAACAACGTTAACTACGTTACGCTCGACTTTGCGGCCGATCGGCCGCTACAGGCGAGCTCGGTGATTAACCAATTCACCGCATTGTTACACGATATCCTTTGCTACCGGTCAATTCCCTTGCATGGTTTCGGGCAACGTCGAGCGCGGGTCGACTTGGGCCGGCCGCCAGGTCACGGCCGCCCGATCGAATGGTAGACGAAGCCGGCCTGTTGCGCAGCCTTCGGGTCGAAGACGTTGCGGAAATCGAAGAACAGCGGCTGGGCGACCAGCGCGCGCAGCGGTGCAAAGTCCAGATTGCGGAATTCGCCCCATTCGGTGATCAGCGCCACCGCGTCGGCGCCCCTGCATGCCTCGTAGGGATCGTTGAAATAGGCGATCGTATCTCCGAAATGCTTGTGCGCTTCCTGCGCGCCGGCCGGGTCATAGGCGGACACTGTACAGCCGCCGGCTTTCAGTGCCGCGACGATGTCGATCGAGGGCGATTCGCGCATGTCGTCGGTGTCGGGCTTGAAAGTCAGCCCGAGCAGCGCCACGCGCTTGCCGCTGGAACTGCCGCCCGCCGCTTCCAGTGCCGCGACGATGCGCTTGCCCATCTCGCGCTTGCGCTCTGCGTTGGAGGCGATGACGGTCTCGACGATCTGCATGCGCGTCCCGACCCCCTCGGCGGCACGCGCCAGGGCGACGGTGTCCTTGGGAAAGCACGATCCGCCGTAGCCCGGCCCGGCATCGAGGAACTTGGGTCCGATTCTCCGGTCGAGTCCCATCCCGCGCGAAACGTCCTGAACGTCGGCTCCCACTTTCTCGCAAAGGTCTGCCACTTCGTTGATGAAGGCGATCTTGGTGGCGAGGAAGGCGTTCGAAGCGTATTTGATGAGCTCGGCCGTGCGCCGGTTCGTGATCAGCAACGGCCCGTCGTTGGTATGCAAGGGCTTGTAGAGCCGCTCCATGACTTTGCGGCCAAGGTCGTCGTTGGCGCCGACGACAATGCGATCGGGCTGATTGAAGTCATGGATGGCGCAGCCCTCGCGCAGAAATTCCGGGTTCGAGACCACCGATACCGCCGGTGTTTCCGGCCGCTCGCGAAAGATCGCCTCGATCGCGTCGCCGGTGCCGACCGGCACGGTCGACTTGGTGACGACCACGGTCGGCCCCGAGAGGTTCTCGGCGATCTCGCGCGCCGCCGCGTGGACGAAGCTGAGATCGGCATGGCCGTCGGACTCCCGGCAAGGAGTCCCGACCGCGATGAACACCGCGTCGACGCTCTGCAGCGAGCCGGCCAGCGACGTCGAGAACGACAGCCGACCGGCCGCGACGTTCTTGCGCACCAGTTCCTCGAGGCCTGGCTCGTAGATCGGGATTTCCCCTGCCTCGAGACGGTCGATCTTGGCTGCATCCTTGTCGACACAGGTCACGGTGTTGCCCAGGTCGGCGAAACACGCACCCGAAACCAGGCCGACATATCCCGATCCGACGACGACGATTTTCATGTTAGTCCGTTCACTTTCACGATTGCGACCGATTGATGCGCGAGCGCCATGTATCGCATCTGCCGAAGCCCGCAACCGCGTCCGCCCGGCAAGCCGGGCCCCCGAGCATCACGGCGCGACGAGGCGCGATGGCGTCGCCGCGCTGGTGCCGTTCAGGCCGCCTTGGCAAGGCGGGCCGCGAAATAGTCGATGGTGCGGCGCAGCCCGTCGCGGAGCGCAACGGTCGGTTCCCATCCCAGCCGGGTCCGGGCCAGCGTCAGGTCGGGCCGGCGCTGGCGGGGATCATCCTGCGGCAAGGGCAGGAACTCGGTCGATGCGCGCGAGCGGGTCAGTTCCAGCACCTGGCTCGCCAACTCGAGCATGGAGAATTCGCCCTCGTTGCCGAGGTTGATCGGGCCGAGCACATCCTCGTCCGATTCCATCAGCCGCATGAGACCTTCGACCATGTCGTCGACATAGCAGAACGATCGCGTCTGGCTGCCGTCGCCGTACAGGGTCAGCGACCGGCCCTGCAGGGCCTGGACGATGAAGTTCGATACCACCCGCCCGTCGTTCGGGTCCATGCGCGGTCCATAGGTGTTGAAGATCCGCGCAACCTTGATCCGCGTCCCATGCATCCGATGGTGATCGAAGAACAGCGATTCCGCCATGCGCTTGCCTTCGTCGTAGCACGCGCGGATCCCGTGGGGATTGACGCTGCCACGATACGATTCGGGCTGGGGCGAGATGTCCGGATCGCCGTAGACCTCCGATGTCGAAGCCTGGAGCACGCGGCAATCGTTGCGGCGCGCCAGGTCGAGGACGTTCAGGGCGCCGCTTATGCAGGTCATCGATGTGTAGATCGGATCGGCCTGGTAGTGCGGCGGCGAAGCCGGGCAGGCCAGGTTATAGATGCGATCGTAGTCGCCATGGAGCGCTTGTTGCACGTCGGCCTCGACGAATTCGAACAGCCGATTATCCTTTAGATGCGCGACGTTGAGCCGGCTGCCTGTGCGCAGGTTGTCGAGTGCCGTCACCTGGTGCCCCTGTTGGACAAGCCGGTCGCACAAATGTGACCCGACGAAGCCGGCGCCACCGGTGACGAGAATTCGCATCAAACAGACTCCTGCATTCAAGTGCTAGGGCCGCGGAGCGCGCGGCGGGGAAGGCATCGCCCGGTCGATCACTTGCGCCATGGCCCGTGCAAGGAGGCGGTCGTTCTCGTCCGTGAAGTGACTGTCGGCAAGATAGGCGGTCGGGTCTTGCGGGTCGATTACCGTGTGGGTCGAAAGATAGGCAACCTTTTCCCGCTGCAGCGACCCGGCGATGACCCTGTAGAGATCGTCGCCATATCCCATGCTGTCGACTGCATATATCACCGGAACCTGACCGTTGGCGCGTGCCGTCCGGGCGAAATCGGCGATCAGCGCGTTGGCGACCCGCACGGCTTCGCTGTCGGGACGAAAGCCCGCCCCGTCACGTGCGCCATCGCGCAATGCGCGGTCCCGCCGCTGCGCCAGGGCCCGGCGAATCAGGCGAAACATCGTCGAGTTGTCGAGCCATGTCTCTCTAACCAGGAACCGGTCGTAGTAAGGATCGTGGCGGGCGAACCAGGCATTGGCACGCTCCCATGAGGCCGGGTCGTCCAGGGTCCGAACGTATTCGCGGAAGCTGTCGTAGGGCGGAGGCAGCCTCTCGATGCCGCCATCGCCTGCGACGAAGCGGTCGGCGGTATAGGGCAGCGCAAAGCTGGTGTTCCAATCCATCGGCGCGGGCGAGACGATCATCGGCAGAGTCGAAGACATCACCGCAAGGATCGCGACTTTCGACGAGCCCTTGTCCTGGTCGCGAAGATAGGCCCCATAGGCCCAGTTCATCGTAGCGCCGGGGGCGCCGACGCTGCGTACCGAATAGCGGTCGGATTCGGTCTGCAGGGCGTCGGCGAGCCGCATCGCGTGCGACATGCCGTAGATGGTCACTTCGACGCCGTCCGGCTTGGGCGGGCGCCTGGTCGCGACCAGCGGCTCGTACCAGCCGGCCTGGGTGATCGGCGCGGCGGCGGCGGGATCGGCTCTGGTGGCGCGCCGCAGACGACCTTCCATCGAGCGGCCGTAATCGAAGTAAAGGGCAACCGCATTGGGCTGGGTGTTTCGCGGATCGCGGGGATAGGCGAACAGCACGTTGGCCGCAAAGTCGATCGCTAGCAGCCACAGCAGCGTCCATGCCACCGTCGCAAATGCCTTACGCTTCGGCATGCCGATCGGCTCAGAACTGGAAGTAGATGAATTGCGCGGGTTCATTGCTCGTTCCCATAAGGGTCAGGAACACCATCAGGGCAGCGGCCAGGCCGATCACCGGCGCGGGTAGCCGCCGGTAGAAGCGCGCCTCGCCGCCGCTGCGGTACTGGGCGAGTTCCCAGACCGCCAGCAGTGCCACGCCGATCGCCGCCGACAATCCCGGGCGGGCCGTATTGATGGTCAGTCCTCCCTCGCCGGTCAGCAGGGTGTGCGAGAAGGACAGCACCTGCTGGAGCGAGGTCGCCCGGAACAGGAGCCAGCCGTAGAGCGTGATCAGCCCGAACCCGAGGATCTTGGCGGTGCCGCTCACCACGGTGTCCCGCGCCGCGCCCAGCCGCTCGCGAAGCACGCGATGCGCACAGAGCACCGTCCCGTGATAGAAGCCCCAGAGGACGTAGTTCCAGGCGGCGCCATGCCACAGTCCGCCCAGCAGCATCGTCAGCATCAGGTTGCGACAGGTGAAGGCAAGGGTGCCGCGGTTGCCGCCAAGCGACTTGTAGAGGTAGTCGCTGAGCCAGGTCGAAAGGCTGATGTGCCAGCGCTGCCAGAACTCCCGCGGGGACTTGGCGAAATAGGGCTGATTGAAATTGACCATCAGATCGACGCCAAACAGCTTGGCCACGCCACGGGCGATGTCCGAATACCCCGAGAAATCGCAATAGATCTGGACGGCGAAGGCAAGCGTTCCGGCAACGATCGTGCCCCAGGTCGCGTTCGGCATGGCGAAGGCCTGGTTGGCGGTGGCGGCTATGCCATCGGCAATCGCAACCTTCTTGAACAGCCCGAAGACGATGAGGAACAGGCCGCGCATCGAATCATCGAATGTGATCACGCGGGGGCTGGCCATCTGCGGCAGGAGAGTATGGGCGCGCTGGATCGGACCGGCAACGAGCTGCGGAAAGAATGCGACGAACAGGGCAAAGTCGAAGAAGCGATCGGTCGGCTTGATTTCCCGCCGATAGATGTCGATCGCATAGCTCATCGACTGGAACGTGTAGAACGAGAGGCCGACCGGCAGGACGATGTCGAAATGCCGTGCAGTCGCCTCGATGCCGGACGCGTTCAGGGCGGTGACAAGGCTGTCGATGAAGAAATTGAAATACTTGAACACGGCCAGGATCGACAGCTGGACGACGATGCTGACGATCATGCAGGCAAGCCTGCGGCGATCGGCCGGAAGCCTGACGAGTATGTGGTAGCCGGTGGCCGCGACTGCGGCGAACAGCGGTATGCCGAGCAGGACCTGCGGCATCGCCGAAGAAATCAGCGGTCCCGCAACCGGCTTTCCGGCCAGCCAGTGCAACAGTGCCGAAAAATCAAATCCGATCAACAGGATCGCGGCGGCAGAGAGGAATGCGGCGGGAATGAGGACCTGTCGCCGGGCTAGGTGCCCTCGATCCAGCACCAGACCCGTCCAGAAATCGACCGATGTCGACAGGATCATCAGGAAGAGAAAGCGCCAGTCCCACCAGCCGTAAAAGACGTAACTGGCAACCAGGAGCATCCAGTTCTGTCCGCGGAACGGAAGAACGCGGTAGAGCCCATAGACGACTGCCAGGAAAACAAGGAACTCAAGCGAATTGAACAGCATGCCGGCTTGCGTCCCCCGATCGGCCCCGCCCGGGCGACCGACATTGTCCAATGGCGACATGCGGAACGCAACCCCCTGCGCCGCGGCGCATTGGCAGTGTTCCGAATCGCGACTCGATCACATGCGAAAGTAAATCGCCCACCGGCGTTGCGGCGGGAGCGGCCGGCGCCGTTCGCCCCGCCTATGCTTTACCGCCATCGCGCAAGGGCAGAACTGGCCTCTCCGGAGAGTCCGGTCATCTCCGCCCGGATGCGCCCGTAGCGACGGCTGCGCCCCCTGGGCAGGTCTGTCACTGCTTGGAGGGCGCCGCACTCGCTCCTGCGGCCGCGCTGGCGGCCGGCGGCTCCAGGCCCTTCTGATAGTCGATCTTCGCTTTCGCGCGAGCGGCATTCATGCGGTTCTGCAGTTCCTGCTTGAGCGCACGCTGCTGGAGTTCCGCCAGTGCGATCGGCTTCGCCGCATCGCCGGTAACCGGCGTCGGCTTCGTGGCCGTGACATGGTTGACCGTATATGAAGTGGCCGTGGGGATCACGAAGGGTTCGCCGGCCGGCAAGGACCGGATCTTCTCGGCAACGGCCAGCGGCAGTTTGGCAGTGTCGAATTGCACTTCCCCACGTTCGAAGCGCAGCCCCTTGCTTGCCAGCATTTGCTCGACGTCGGCCACGGTCTTGGCGTTGCGCAGGACATTCACCACGTCGGGATCCTGGGTCATCGAAAGTCGGATCTGGTCAACCAGCAACAGGGCGCGCTGTTCGAACTTGTTGGGATTCTGGGCGATGAACTGGCTCACCTGCTCTGGCGTGGGCTGCTTCAGCGCGCGACCGACCTTCTGGGCGAACATCTGGATCAGCAGGCTGTCCTTCATCCGCTGCTCGCGGACGATATATTCCGGGGTTTCGTCGATGGCTTCCTCGCGAGCCAGGTCCGCAACGAGCTTGCGGTCGATGATGTTCTGCAGCGCGCTCTTGCGGATTGCCTTGTCGTCGCTCGCGTTGGGCATATTCGCATCCGAGAGCTCCTGGTTGAGCTCCTGCAAAGTGATCTCTTGGCCGTCCATCACCGCCACCACCTGGCCTTCCGGCTGCTTTTCGCATGCGGCGAGCAACAGGAGCGAGCATGCGGCGATGACTGCGGACCGCGGTGTGCCTGAGGCAATCCCTGCAAGTGACTGGTGCATTTTCTGACTCTCCGGATGTGTTGTCGATAGTGGGAAATCGTCGGCGCGGCAGCTGCCTTCATCCAAACAGAAGGCGCCGAAACTCTGGTTGGGAGGAAATGTTCAAGCTGGCAATGAATCGCTGGATCGAGGGGAGGCTTTCCTGAAGGTCGTTGCCGATGACCGATACGCGGACAAGGATACCGTCGGGTATGAAGCCGAGAAGATTGGCGCGCGCCACCGAGAGGCGCTGTTCGCGCCAGGAACGGGGGAACGCCTCGCCGACCCGCGTCCAGTAGGTCACGATCTCCTCGCGGAACTGCCCCTGCGCAATAAAGGCCTGGCACGGCAGCGTGCGCTGGGGGCCAAGCGCTATGTCGAGCGGCCTGGTCGGTGTCAGGGTGAAGCCGCCGGCTCCGTAGCAGAACTCGGGACGGTGAATCTGCAGAACGCCGTCCTGGCGAGGGTTGTAGGCTACCACCAGCATGATCGACGGATGCCGGTCGCTTCCATAGATCCGCGTGACCAGATTGTCGTAGAGGCGATCGGACAATGCGTCGGGCGGCGGCAGGATCAGGCCGCTCGACGTCTCGAACTCCCATTCGGCGACCCGGTCGGGCACAAGGCTGGTGAAGCGCTTCTCGGTGATCGCGGGTGCGACCTGATGGGGCATCCGCGCATAGGTCAGCCCGGCGGCGCCGCACATGGCCGCCCCCAGGATGAAGCGGCGCCGATCGATCGTCGCGCGATCCGCCCGGGAGCCGGTCATGCCCTTGCCTCCGACGCGGGAAGCGGTTCGGGATCCTGTGGCCAGATGCGAGCCAGCAGCGTGTCGAACAGGAAGATGAGGCCGAGCGCGAGGGCGAACATGGTAATCCCGGCAATATCATGTGCAAAGCCTTGCGCGACCGCTTCGCCTGCATAGTAGGTCAGGAGAATGAGGATAAGGACTCTGATGAAATTGGCCAGGATCGCTACAGGTACAACGAAAATCAGGAGTGTCGCAGCATATTTCAGGCGGGTGAAATGGCGGACATAGATATAGAACGTCGTAAGCGCGGAAAGTGAAACGATCGAATTTAGACCGGAGCAGGCCGCTGCAACGAGAAGTTCGTATTGCCCGATCTGAATGCTCACCCCGGTGCCGCCGATGGGCAGCCCGAACAGGCGCAGAAGCCAGACCGCCGCTTCGCTGATCGCGATCTTCATGGGCATGGTCAGGCCGTAGATCACGGTCTCGGGCGGCGGGAAGACGAAGCCCACATAGACGATCGGGAAGATCAATCTTGCCAGGGCGCGACCGCCGATCAGCGCATATCCCGTCGCGACCATCGTCGCGTACATCAGGTAGCCTTCCAGCTCGATGATCTGGGTCAGCCGGGCCAGCATGAACAGCAGGCAAGAGCACGAGAAGACCAGCACGGCACGCCAGGCCGGCGGCGGCGCGGCAAGGGGCCTTGCCGACGGCCAGGCCCTGTGCAGCAGCCAGATGCCCGTCAGCAGGACGATCGGCCCGTGCGCGCCCGCATCCGTACTCCACGTGAGCCTGGACACGTCGATCATGGTCGGCAGGGCCAATGCCACCGCGCCGAGTGCCAGCAGAAGCAGCGATGGCGGGATCCTGCGCCTGTCCGCCCCAGCGGTGCCCTCGGGCTCGCCGACAAACCCGATTTCATCGGGGTCGATATGAGCAATGGGTTTCATCGTGGGGTGACCGACATTACGGCATCAGCAAGCTTTGGCAGGAGGGGGCTATACAATTGGCTTAACTCCACGGCAGGGCATAGGGCGACTTGTCGCCTTTGGCAAAGCCCGGATGGGGGGAGCGTCGGTTCTGTCCCGCATTCGTGCACCCGCGGGGGGATCGGTTAAGGGCCGTCTTGCGAAACGTCGCCCTCTTCAAGAGAGCGCCCGTTGTCGGCGGGTCGTGGGGTGCGCTGCCATTCGGCCCGCGAGTTCCTGAGAAAGCCCACGTAGATCGGCAGCTTCCAAAGGATGTAGAGCGGTGCGCGAGCCACCGCGGAGAGCCGGAGATAGCGTCGTCCCTCTCCCACCCATGCCAGCGTGATCGCCAGGGCGGCCAGGGCGAGCGCGATCGTCATGAGGATCAGCGGTCCTCGCGTGTCGCCGAGCAGCGTCGCCAGGACGGCCGGCAGGAGGAACAGTGCGGAAATCAGCACCAGCATCGCCAAAGGCGGTACCAGCAGATGCAGCCCAAGCAGTACCTCGGCAAGCGATCGCCGCCTCATGCCGCCGAGCACCAGCGGCAGCGCCTGTGCGCGAACCGAGTCCAGGAAGCCGTGCTCCCATCTCCGGCGCTGGGCCAGTGCGTCCTTCATCGCCGCTGCAGGGCTGCGCACGCCCGCTTCGGGGACGAGTTGCGGGACATGGCCCTTGCGCGTGAGTTCGATGCCGAGCGCCAGGTCCTCGGCGAGAGCGCCCGTCGCAAGATCGGCGGCGGCAATGTGCTTCCAAGGAAATGCCATGCCCGTCCCGGTCAGCAGCGCAGCGCCGCCCAGCCGCTGCATGCCGCGAGACCGGTAGAGGTTCTTGACGACCATTGCGAAGCTCGAGATCTGCACCATGGGCGGCGCGGATAGATCGGCGAGAATGAGGTTGACGGCCTGGACCGGCACCTCTTCGGCCAGCGCCGTCGCACCCAGCCTTTCCAGGCTCGCTGGCAGCAGGCGGCAGTCGGCATCGAGCACCACGACGACATCGGGCGGGCCGCCGGGGCGCCCGGCGAGGTGGTCGCGACCGCAGGCCAGGGCGTAGCCTTTCCCGCGCCGGCTGGAATCGTGTCTTTCGACGACCTCCGCACCGGCGGCTCTGGCAATAGCGGCGGTGTCGTCGCGGCAATTGTCGGCGACGACGAGAATTTCGGTACCGGGCGCCGACACCGCCTCCAGCGCGGCGAGCGTTTGCGCGATGCCGGCCGCCTCGTCGTGCGCCGGCACCAGCACGCAGAGCCGGCCGGCCCATGCGGGCAGCGGACGCTGCCGCGACTTCGGCAGTCCCACGAGCGTTTCGAGCGCGAAATATCCCAGCAGCGTCGCCGCCGGCACGGCGAGCAGCCATGCAACGATCCCGGGAACGAGGGGAGTCACTGAATTCCAGCCAGTTCGGCGGCGCAGACCCCGGATCCGGAAGTGGCGGCTGCCGGAAGAATGCGCGGCAGCGGGTCGCGCTCGATCCGCTCGACCGATGGCTCGGCGCTGCCCGACAGTCTCGCCCTCACTCGAACTGGCTCCTTTGCGGCCGACGGCCAGATAATGGTTTACCGCTTGCAGATTCCTTGTCATCAGGAACTTCAACGCGTTGGTCGCTCGAAATGGACCGGAGTGCTGTCAGGGGGCCCATGTGGAAACTTTCTGGGACTGGATCACGGTTATTGCATTCGGCGGGCTGATCGTCCTGATGCTTCAGCGCTCGAGCGAAGATCCGCCGCGCGATCACCTCCTGCAATACCTGGCACCCGCGGCCGGCTGCGCGATCTCGAACTATATCGGCAACAACTATTCCGACGTCGGCGCGGCGATCGCTCTCCTGCTGGTCGGTGTCTACGTCTACAAGGTCCTGAAGTGGCCGCCGGAGAGCTTTTTCAAGCGCCGCGATCACTGATCGCCAGCGACGACCAGCGTCGCAAGCTCATCGCCGAACCGAACCGCAGGCTAGACGGCTGACGCCGAGCGGCCGCACTGCCTCCTTCCGCTTCCGGCTTGAGGAGGCGACGCAGCGCCCCGCGCTCTTCGGTTCGGATTTCAGGCGGTAGTGGCCACAGTCCTGGGTCGTCGATCCGCCTCGCGAACCCGCCGCAAGACCGGCCTGGCCTGGTCCGGCTGCGTTCGGCTGCGGCATCGGCCCGCAGGAGAAAGGACACACGAAAAAGGGCGCCCGAAATACGGGCGCCCTTTTGAAATCGGCCTTGCGGCAGAAATCACATCGCGTAGCGAACGCGCACTTCCTGCTTGCGGCGGCGCATCGCGAAACCGATGGCGCCGAAGCCGAGCATCATCAGCGCCCAGGTCGCCGGCTCGGGAACCGCCGGGCGGAAGGTCAGGGAGCCGCCATAGGCACCGTCGCCGCGCGCTTCGTACTGCACGCGCAGGATGTTCAAATTGCCGCTGATGATCGGGATATTCGTGAGGCCGGCGAATTCGATGGCACCATTGGGAACCTGCGGAATGCTGATCCAGGTCGTGCCGCCGTCGTTGCTGAAATCCACCGCCAGGAAATCGAGATCGGTCGAGTCGCCCAGAGTACCGCCGGCAATTTGTGAGGTGATCGAGCCGCCACCCACGCCGAACTGGTCGATGATGAACCGGAACTCGTCGGTATCGATCCCCGACGGAAGGCCCGAACGACCGATCTCAGCCGAAACCGGACCCGAGGAGATGTCTCCAGACACGGCGAAGGTCGCCGTGGGAGCGCCCGGATCCAGGTCGCCGACGCCGGGGAAGATGACGAGGGCAGATGCGTTAGAAGCCGACGCCAGTGCCATGACTGACGTTAGGATCGAAGCCATTTTCTTCATATTCAGCTCCTAAGCTTGGTTAGCGGTGTATTTACGTACCTCTACCTACCTCCGAAGGGTTTCCGGACGCAACGGATTTTTCTCTGACCTATGTTTCGAAATGGAACAGGCGCCGCAGCAGCCGGATCGCCGGGCGGCGGGATTTCGGCTGGTCAAGCGGCTGATTGCGCGTCTTTTTTGTCCGAAAGGCGGCGTAAGAGCACAGGCGCGATCATCATGGCGAGCAGGGGGAGCGTCCAGAGCACGCGCAAGCTATAGCGCGAATCGGGCTTGGACAAGGTGCCCGTTATGAGCGCGTTGATCACGATTCCCCCAAGGATTATGATAAACATTGTTACCATCCAGGCGGTCTCGTCGTCCCGGCTGCGCAGATTCTTCAGCAAGAAGCCGCCGCCGATCAGCAGGCTGGCAACGGCAGCCGCGATGCACAGTGCCTGAAAGGGCTGGATAGGCATGTCGCCCCGCGCGTTGCGGGTCTGCAGCATCCGCCTCCGCACGTCGGGCGGCAGATTGGACCATGCGCCGGTCTCCTCGCCGGCCGCAGTGGCGGGAGGACCTTTCCAAAGCCGCAAGTCCATCAGCGTGAGCTGGCGGAGGAATGCCCGCAACGACGTCCCGAGCGTATCCAGCGGGTAGTGCGCTACCGTGGCCAGGGCGAAGGCGCTGTCCTCGCTCGACAGCTTGCGCTGCTCACCGAAGCCCGTGGCCGAAAACACGCCCGTCCTGGCATCCGTGCTCCAGAGGAACAGGTCGCTGTCGTAAGGCAGGCGCTCGCGGTAGCGGCAGACGACGAATGCCAACTCGTCGCAGTGCTCGTCGATGAGCTTGATGCCCGGTCCGTCCGAGATCAGCCGCGCAGTGAGGAACGGCGGCCGGATCGGTGCGGTGCCCAGCGTCGCTCGCACGGCTTCCTTGTAGACGTACTCGCTGGCCGGGCCGGCGAGGCAGCCGATCATCCCGATCACGAGAGCGGGCGCGAAGATCTTCCGGCCGATCGCCCGCAACAGGAAGCCCCCCACTGCAAGCGCAAGAAGCAGGGGCAGGTTCGACGTGTGGGACAATACGGCGAAGACGATCGTCGCTGCCAGGAAGGTTCGCTCGACCGGCCGGTAATGATCCCAGCAGCATGCGAGGAGCGCAAACGACAGGACCATGACGCCTGTCAGGAAATCGGGCACGAGCAGACTGCCGACGAAAGCGACGCCGGTCAGCAGAGAGAGCGCGAGGCAGACGACGAGAAAGCCGCGAACCCTGGCGCGAGGCGGTGCGCGCGCGCTGCCCGGCTTCAGCGACAGCCAGATGACGCTCGCGATGAGCAGGCACTGGACGTAGACCGCTGCCAGCTCGCCCAGCAGGACGACTGGGAGATAGATCAGGGCGCCGAAGAAGATCGAGCGGCCCAGCAATGGGGGATGGATGATCCGGCTGCGAGGCGTTCCCTTGGCGGAAGCATTGCCACCATCCGCTTGGCTGCCGATTTCTTCCTGACGCACGGTCTGCGTCAATCCGTCCAGCTTGTCGGACCACGGCGTGGTGACGCCGAACGCCAGGTGCATCGCCGCATCGGCCGAGCGCACGTAAGCCGAGGTGTCCGGGATGAAGAAGGCACCACGGTTCAGCAGCGCGGGCCAGGTGAGGATCGCAGCCCCGACCAAGAGGGCAAATGCGATCTGCGAGATCCGACCGATCGACAGCGGGTGTCCTCGGATCCCGGGCCTGTCCGTCACCGTTCTTGTACCCGATCGCTGCCGACGGCAAAGATATAGGCGCTACGGATATAGTAGGTGACGACGAATGCCACGCCCACGGCGACCAGCTTCGACAGGCGCGGGTCGATGCCCAGCCGTCCGCCGACATCGATGATCGCTGCAGTCAGGCTGAGGCCGACCAGTGCCGAAAGCACGAACTGTACCTTCTGCTTCGTCCGCTCCGGCCCCCGCTCGTTCACTCCCGCGCGGAACACGGCGCGGCTCGAGGCGAGCCAGTGGCCGACGATCCCGATCGAATAGGAGATCACCGAGGCGAGGACTGGCGCCATCCCCCAGGCGAGCAGCGCCAGGAAGCTGCCCATGTCCATGCCGAGCGCGAAGACGCTCGCAAGCAGGTACTTGATCAGTACCCTGTTCAAGAGGGCCGCGCGGAGTTGGCGGAAATCCATCGTTCGCCTCTCGGGTTCAGGGATAGACCCTGCTCGGCACCTTCCGTAGCGAGCCGATCGCCGCCGCCTGATCCTCGGTCAGCTCGCGACTGGGCAGCGTCTTCTCGGCCCCCTCGTCGCCGGCTTCATGATATTCGGCATCCTCGTTGACGCACCACGTATCGTAGATGCGCTCGCCGGCGATGATATTCTCCACCGTCAGCATCGCGGTCATCATCGCGTGGTCCTGGTTGTTATAGCGGTGCATGCCGTTGCGGCCGACGAGGTGCAGTGTCGGCATGGTCGCTTCCAGCTCCTTGCGCATCGCCGCGACATTGGCGGCATAGTCCTCGTCGTAGACGGGATAGGCCTTTTCCTGCCGAACGACCGAACCGCCGATCACGTCCTGCGGCCGGGCGAGGCCGAGCACTTCCATTTCCCGGGTCGCCAGCGCCACGAGGTCGTCGTCCGCCATCGACCACAGCCCGTCGCCTTCGAAGCAGAAATACTCGAGTCCGACACAGGCGACGTCCTGATCGGGCACCATTTCCGGGGACCAGCTGCGGAAGTTCTGGATCCGCCCGACTTTCACCTTGCTGTCGTGGATGTAGATCCAGTTGTCGGGGAACAGGTCTTCGGAGCGGATCTTCAGTGCGACGGTCAGGAAGTCACGGTACTTGAGCTGCGATGCGTTGACCGTCGTCTGCGGCTGCGGGTGGAGCCGCGCCGCCAGTTCCCGCATCGGCGCAGAGCTGATGACGTGCGCTGCGCGAATCACGGCCCGGCCATCCGGGCCGGCAGCAGTCAGGGTCCAGCCGCCGTCGTCGTGTGCCAGCTGCTCCAGCGCGTGGTTCATCCGCACCTGGCCTTTGCCGGTTGCGACGATCTTGTCGCGCGCGGCCTCCCACATCATGCCCGGTCCCAGCCTGGGATAGCGGAAGGTCTCCAGGAGCGTCTTGACCGCCTGCCCGTCGTTGGGGGTCTTATTGAGGCCCAGCGAGCGCTTGAGTCCGTCCATGACCGCGCTCCAGAGCGAAAGCCCCTTGATGCGCTGGGCCGCCCAGTCCGCGCTCATTTCGTCGCAGGGCATGCCCCAGACCTTCTCGGTATAGGTCTTGAAGAATATCGAATACAGCTTGTGACCGAACTGGTTGGTGGTCCAATCCTCGAAGCTCTTCACCGACTTGCGAGGAAACAGCTTCGCCTTGGCGAAACTGGCCATGCACCAGGTCGACCGCCAGAGGCCGAGATTCCACAGCGCTTCGAATGCCCGCAGCGGATAGGAATAGAACTTGCCCTCGTAATAGATGCGGCTCATCCGCGGGCGCTGGATGAAATCGTCGGGCAGGATTTCGTTCCACAGGTCGACAACCTGCTGACTCTTCGAGAAAAAGCGGTGCCCCCCGATGTCGAAGCGGTAGCCGTCGTGTTCGACCGTGCGGCTGATTCCGCCGACGTATACGGCATCCTTTTCGATGATGGCGACGGACTTGCCCTGCTTGGTAAGCAGATAGCCGGCCGTCAGCCCCGCCGGACCGGCACCGATAATGGCAACGTCGAAGATCGTTGAATTTCCGTCAATCATACCAGTCACAATGTCTAACATAAGTTATGAATTTAAGACAAAGACCAATATTCATTTAATATTCAACGCTTGGTCTTTATTTCTGTCGAAATTGTACTTGTTGAAGATCATAGGCAGCTCGGGCCAAGCCCACAATAGCAAAAATCCCACGGCCGGCCCGATGAGCCGAACTGAGACAGCACGCCGAGAAAACCCTAACCCAGGGGAGCTGCGGCGAACACAGCCGCATTTGGGGCCACCTGCAGGTAGGCGCGGATGGCTTTGGTCGGCGTGGGCGACTTCGGTTCAGGGGCCACGTCCGTCGTCAAGGGCGCGACCCGGGACCGCTGTGATCTGGGCAGAAAGTTCCATCGATGAGGCCAGCGGTGCCGGCGCAAGCCCGCATTCGCCAGCGGGGGTTGAAGTGTGTCCAGCGTAAAGATCCTCCCCCGTAGGGGGAGGGGGACCGCCGGCGCAGCCGGTGGTGGAGGGGTGTCCCCCTCCGATCAGACGCTGACACCCCTCCGTCATTCGCTACGCGAATGCCACCTCCCCCTACGGGGGAGGATCTTATAGCCGCCCGATCAAGTCGACCCTGGCGAGCGCTTGCGCGTGTCAGGCCGAGGTTCGCTTGCCGTAGGACTTCAGGCCATAGGGGTCGCCGTAGCCATAGCCGTAGTCGTCGGCGAAGCCGCCCTGGTAGCGGTTGAGGATGGTCCCCAGGCAGGGCGTCGGACGGAGCAATGCGATCGATTCCTCGAGCTGGCGAGCGGTGGTCTGGCCGTGATCGACAACCAGCAGGAAGCCGTCGAGATGTTCCATGCACAGCATCGTGTCGTCGTTGGCGAATACCGGCGGCAAGTCGCAGATCACGATGCAGTTGTCGGGCATGGCGCGCAGCCGGGCGATGATGTCGAGAAACCGAGAGCTGGCGAAAGTCTCGCTGGAATCGCGCATCACCTCGTTCACCGGCATAATGTAGAGATTGCCGTTGTTGATCCGGTAGACGGCCTTTCCGCAGTCGTCGATCGTGCCGTCGAGATATTCGTTGATGGCCGTCGGCACACCGATTCCCAGCATCTGCAATATGGATGCGCGCCGAAGATCGAAGTCGCAAAGCAGGATGCGCTGATCTTCCAGCTTGGATAGCGCGGCGGCAAGATTGACGGCGTTGAACGTCTTGCCTGCAGCCGGCGTTGCGCTGGTCACGCCGATCATCCGCCATCCGCGCTGCTTCAAGGTCTTGGCGACGCGCGTTCGCAGCAGGTTGAACGGCCGAGACCGATCGTCATAGCCTTCGAAGCCGACGATGAGCCTGCGGTCGAGGTGCTCGCGCGGCAGCAGAATGGAGGGCACGGCCTCGAAATCGGTGATGAGCGGCAGAACGGGCGTATCTGTGGATGAGGAGGCTAATTCAGACATCGGGTTCATTTCCAAACTCTTCATCCTGGACTGCAGCCGCCTCGTCCTTGCGGCGTCGCCTGGGCCATCGGAACGATCCCGCCAGTCGCGCCCCGAAGCCGAGCTTTCCTTGCCTCGTTTCGACGACCGGAACGAGCGCCAGCGGGGGCGCCCCGGTTATGGCGGTGATCGCCGCAGGATCGCGTATCGGACGCAGAAGCAGTTCCACGACCATGGCGAGCAGGAAGCCGAGCGCAAGCCCCGCCGCGGAGCCTGCAGCCACGATCAACGGCCGGTTCGGCGAAACCGGATCTTCCGGAATGACCGGCGGATCGATGACCACCAGCCTCTCGCCCATTTGCTCCTCGTCCGCCCGGGCGCCGGCCCGCGCAGACATGAGGCGGTTCGAGACCGCTTCGTTCTGCCGATAGAGCGCTTCCAGCCGTTGCTGGAGCTGGGACACCTGCTCCTGGATCAGCGGCGCCTGCGACTTCTCGGACAGAGTGCTGCTGACCTGCGCGGCCTCGCGCGCCTTGGCCATGCGCAGGGCGGCGATCTGGCTGTTGTTGATAGCCAGTTGGCGGTCGATGTTCTCGACCGGCAGGCGCCTGACGTTCTGCTTGGCGAACTGCTTCGCTTCTTCCAGCCGCTGCTTGGCGATGATCACGTCGGGATGGGTTTCCGCGTAGACCGCTCGCAGCGCGGCGAGGCTCGCCTCGGCGCCCACCACGGCCGGATCGCGGATGTCCGATGTCGCCGCGGTTTCGCGCTGGCTTTGCAGCATGGAATTGTCGCGCTCGAGCGCGGCGATCTGCATGTCGAAGCCCGCAGAACCTGCGCCGATCATCGCGATGCCGCCTGCGCCCGAGAGCACCTTGCCGTAGCGCGCGTTGATGTCGGCGACTTGCCCCTCGACGGCTGCGATCTGCTTCTGGACCTCGGCCTGCTGCTCGGAAAGGAACTGCACCGTCTGCGTCATGCGTGCGGCCATCGAGATGGAGTTTATCTCGAGGATCTTCTCCATCAGCTGCTGGGTGACGGCCTGAGCTTTCGTTGCATCTCGGTAAGTGAACGAAAGCTGCAGCGAAATCGTGTTCTCGTCGGGTCTGGAGCTCTTGAGCACGCTTTCCCTGGGCATGAGAGCGATCGATTCACGCATCTCTTCGATGAGCGAAGACAGCGATTCGCTCTGCCGCTCCTTGTCGTAGAGACTGTTCCTTTCGATCAGGCTCACGAGCGCGGGCCGGCTGATCACCTGCTGGCGCAGGGCCTCGATGCGGCGATCGATCAGGTCGTTCCCCGCTTGACCCACGACGTCTTCCGGCAGGCTCTTCGACTGCACCAGCAGGACGGCAGAGGCTTCGTACTTGGTCGGCAGGACGAAAGCGAGGACCGTCGCGGCAAGCATGCCGACGATGGCGGGGATGAACAGCCACCATTTCCGCTGCCAGATGATCGAAGGGAGCTGTGCGAGGAAATTGCCGCCCCTGCCTTCGGATGCCGAATCTTCCTGTTCCAGATTGTCCTCGCTCACCGGATCGAACCCAGCTTGATCGATATGCCGGCGCTTATCGAAAGTGAGGCGTCCCTCTTGAGGCCATTCTGGCGCAGCTTCCCTGCCGTGGCCGCTGCAAAAGCGGAAAGTCGCTGGTTGAGCCGGTGTTCGAAGCGAGCGTTACCGCCGAAGAACTCGATCTTCGAAAATCCCAGCACCGGGCCCCTGCCTTGTGACGTTCGCACGTAACTGGCTGACGTGGTAAGCTGATTGCTTTCCGAAAGCCGGATGCTGTGATCCAGCATTGCCGAGGTGGAGACACGGATGCCGCCGAACGCGGTGGGTTGCGGCATGCGCTGGACACGGCCGCAAAAACGGACCCTCGTCGTGTTGCGGCAGACGGAGCCGCGCAAACTCAGCGAATTGAAAGTCGAGGACAGCTGACCGACGGTGCCCTTGACGCGTGAAAACGACATGCCCGCGTCCAGGGTGGCCTTCCAGCGCGAGTTGAATTGCATCTGGGCGGTTGCCATCGTCAAGATCGAACGGCCGCTCTTGATCGCGTTTGTCCCGTCGTACTCTGTGAAGGTCACTCCCCCGATGAGGCCGATGCTGAGGCGGCTGTCGAGAACTCGCAGATACCGCGCCTCTCCGCCATAGGACTTGTAGTCGTCGTAGCTGGGGTCGACGAACCATTGCCCGGAGGCGCGAACATCGGCCTCGAGGCGGTTGCGATCATCCATCTGCAGTCCCAGACCGGCCGTTCCCCAGAGGCCCTTCGATCGCGTCCGTCCTCCCAGCACGGTCACGTCCGGAATGGCAGGGTCCAGTTCGGGAAGCTGGGGACCCGCTCCGGGCGATGCGCCTGCGTCTTGCAGCCGCCTGAGCGCTCCCAGCCTGGCTTCGGTATAATCGGCGCTTACCGCGGACGTGAGCTCGAGGCGCGAGGACAATTGTCGGATCAGTTGCAAAGTCGCCTGATAGTTGTCTTCCAGGCCCAGATCCTTGTTGAACTGAGTCAGTTCGGCACGGCCCTCGAGGCGAATCTGGGTACGGCCGTCGGTATAGTTCACGAAGGGCCTCAGGTCGAGCGAGGCCGACGCATAGGACGAGCCCTTGCCTTCCGTGAGATAAGGGTTCTTCGCATATTCGGCTTCAGCCGACGCAGTTGCGCCCGCCTTCCATTCCTGGGCCACTGCGGTCCCGCAGCCGATCTCGAGCGCTGCCAGCAAAATGAAGGCCGATCCCCCGACCGACCTCTGCGAAAGTGAAAGCCTGCCCCGCACGTCTTCGCTCCCCCTCATGGTACGATCATCACGTCGCCAGGCTCGATGCGCACGATGCCGGCCCGGTTGACATCCCCTGCATCGGCACCCGGCTTGAACAGCCCGCCAAGCTTCGCCCGCAAGGTGACGAGACGACCATCCTGTTGCCGAATGATCAAGACACTGTCGAGATTGGCGAATTCCGCCGGCCCGCCCGCCAGGCTGAGCGCATCGAGCAGATTGATATAGCGTCCTGCCACATAGGAACCGGGCGAGCGAACCTTGCCCATCACCGAGAACTGCATGCCGGCCGGGTTCTTCACGGACACGGTGATCGAAGGCACGTCGCCGCGGTATTGTCCCTTCAGGCGATCGGCCACCTGCTTCTCGACATCCTGGGGCAATTGGCCCTGCACCCGGAGCTGTCCGACCAGGGGAAATGCGATCGTGCCGTCGGGCAGGACCCGCAATTCGCGCTGCAGGCGCTCTTCGCCCCAGACGTAGATTTCCAGCTCGTCGCCGGGGTTGATCTTGTAGGCCGACACCGACGGGGTCGGCGTCCCGCGTTGCACCGGCGGAGGCAACGACACGCGCGAGCTGGCCTGGGGATCCGGCTGCGGCTGATCGCTGGCGGGCACCTGCGCCTGCGTCGCGGCAGAAATGGCAAAAGTCACCATTGCCGCAAGGGCGGTCGTCGAATGTCGTATGGACGCCGGTAACCTTGGTTCAATCACTTTTGCCACACAACACCTATATGATACAACTGGACAATAAGAGGCGGCGAGCTACTAACATGACGATGAGACACCGCCAACCCTCAGTCGGCAGAGTGATCCCAAAACGGGGCATGAGCCGGCTGATTATTTTACTCGCATTAACGTTTACAGTCGGATGTAGTGACCGGATCGAACGGGCTCAAATCGAAGCCGACAAGGCCGCGGCCCTGCTCGAGGCGGGTGATCTGGCGGGAGCTCGCGTGGCTATCGCCAAGGCCATGAAGCTGAAGGAAGACCAGCTTCCGATCATTCTGCTGGACGCACAGATCAAGATGAGAGCCGGAGATCTGATTGGTGCTTTCGATAGCTACAATCTGGCCGCTTCGATCGACTCAGGAAATAGCGAGGCGCTGAACGGCGTAGCATTATTGGGAATATTTGTCGGAGACGATTTGCGCGCCCTCGAGTTCGCCGACCGAATTTTGATGGTCGATCCCAATAATGTCAACGCCAAAATGATAAAGGGCATAGCCTATATCAATCAAAGAAAGTTCGACGAATCTCGCAAGCTGGGTGAATCGATCCTGGCGACCGATCCGTCGAGCGATCAAGGCACCGTCTTGTTGGCGCGCAGCAAGTTCCTGCTGGGTGAGCGTAAAGAGGCGATCAAACTGCTCTCGAAAGCACGCGCCTTGCACCCAGCCTCCACCTATGTGCTGGCCGCGCTGATGGAATGTGCCCGTGACGCCGGTGACGCGCAGCTGGTTCTCGAGCAATTGCGGGCTCTACGCACGCTTTCCCCCGACAGCGTCGATTACAAGATCGACGAAATCAACGTCCGCTACAAGCAGAAGGACGTCGCCGGTGCCCGCTCGGCTGCCGCGATCCTGCTGGCTCAGCACGGCAGCGACGTGGAAGCCCTGGCCCGGCTCTCCAGCCTTTGGCGCGAGTACGACCAACGGCCGCTGACGGCTGCGCAACTCGAAGGGCTGGCGGCGAACGGATCGTATCAGGCGCGCCTGATGGTGGCTCGCTTCTTCCTGGACATCGGCGATCTCGCCTCGGCGGCGATACCCGTCCGGCCCATGAGCGATATCGACGGCCGCGCGCTGATGTCGCGGATCGCGCAGGCATCCGGCGATCTCGCGGCCGAGAAGGCGGCGGAAGTCATCCTCTCGGTCGACAAGATGAACTGCGACGCCATGGCCAACCGGGTGGTGTCGCTGCTGCGGCGGCGCCTCGCGCAGCAGGCGGTGATCGACGCTCAGAGCATTTCGACCGAATGCCCCGATCGCGACGATGGCTTCCTGCTGCTCGCCCGCGCCTACATGATGCTCGGAAAGCCGGTAGGAGTGCAGCGAGCCTTCGAAGAAGGCATATCGGCCCGTCCGCTGGAGGTTTCCATGTCCGCCGCCTATGCGCGCTGGCTGGCGGACAGCGGCAAGGCCGAACGGGCCGTCTCCGTGGCCAATTCGCTGACCGACCGGGCACCGGCCAAGCCGAGCGCGTGGCGGCTGCTGGCCGAGATGTGCGGCAGGGCAGGCAATCCGGACTGCAAGGCGACTGCCGAGGAAGGCGAAGCGCAGTCGTGGCGCAATCTGGCCATCGACCTCCCGCCCGGCCAGAGGCGGGCCAATCCCTTGCTGGGCAGCAGGCTGCAATGAACCTGGCCGTGCCGGCCGCCGCAAGGACCCCGTTCCTCGGCGTAGAGTTCGACAGGATGACCTTGGAGACCGCTATCGACTGGATCGGCCGGTCGGACGAGACCGGGCGGTTCCGCTATGTCGTCACCCCCAATGCCGATCACATCGCACGCCTTTCGGGGACAGCGGACGCGCCCTGGGCATCCGCCTACCGCGCGGCGGTCGCGACGAGCGATCTGTGCATCAACGACAGCCGCGTGCTCGCGCAGCTGGCGCGGCTGTCGGGGATCGACCTGCCGGCGGTACCGGGCAGCGACCTCACCCGGGAATTGATCACGTCGGGCCGGATCCCGCTCGATGCCACCGTGGTGCTCGTCGGTGGCGGCGCCAGCGAGGCCGAGTGGCTTGCTTCGGCCTTGCCCGGGCGCCGCGTCGAGCACATGCAGCCGCCGATGGGGCTGTTGGACAATCCGGGCGAGCAGGCGCGCATTGCCGAATTCGTGGAGTCCTGCCCGCAGAGCCTGGTCTTCCTGGCGATCGGTTCGCCCCAGGGAGAGATCGTCGCCGGGCTGATCAAGCAGAGAGGCCGCGCCAGCGGGACCTGCCTGTGCATCGGCGCATCGGTCGAGTTCCTCAGCGGCACGCGCCGCCGTGCGCCGGCGTGGATGCGCCGCGCATCGCTGGAGTGGCTTCATCGCCTGCTTGCCGAGCCGCGACGGATGTGGCGACGCTATCTCGTGCAGAGCCCGAAAGTCTTCCTGGTCTGGTGGCGAAGCGCGAAGCGCTAGTGAACGGACGATGCTGCGCGGTGAACGACGGCAGACTCGAAGGCGGAACCGTCGTCCATCGAGCCGCGTCGGCGGCCGGATAACGAGGCATTACGGGCAGTGCGGAGCCGGCAGTCGCCAGGGCCGCGGAACGACTTGACGCACCGTCGGCTCGCTTCGCCGACGGCCCGGCGGCGATTGTTCAAAACTGGGTACATCTGTCGGAACTGAGAGGCATTCTGTCTCGCCAGGGTTGCAAGACGACCGGCATGTCGCTGTGAGAGTTTTGCGAGGAGGGTGTTTCAATCCGGCCATCGACGCGCGGGGCGTCGGGGCGAGCTGCTGCGAGCAGTTTACCGGCCGTTTACTCTCTTTGATCAGCCCGTGGTGATCAACCACGGAATAAATCATCCGGTGAGGCGTAATCCTCGCCTCAGATATGTGCCGCCCGTTAGCTCTGGCGTGCATCGGCCCTAGGAGGCGTGCATGAATTCTTTGTCGCTCGCGCCAGAACCCGATATCGGCGCATCGCGCTCTGCGGCGTCGGGCGCGGACGTCGATGAGATATTCCACCTGCCCATAGCCGATGACGCCTGGACCGATTGCAGCTTCTCCATCCTGCTCACCCGTCTGTCCGAAACGCGCGGCGAGGCACTGGAGCTCATCAATCGCCGCTACGCCTGGCGCGGCTACGGGTCGGATCATCGTCTTTCCGGCCGCCACAACGAAACGACGTTCTGCGCTCGCAAGTGCGATCAGCTGATCGGAACGGTAACCCTTTGCGCTGATTCCGATCGCGGCCTGGCGGTTGAAGCGACATTCCCGGAAGAAATGAAGTTCTTCCGGCGCAAGCCCAATGCGCGGCTTTGCGAGCTCAAGAAGTTCGCGGTCGACTATAACGACGACTCCAAGCGCATCCTTGCGGCCATGTTCCACTTCGTCTTCATCTATGGAACCGAAAACTTCCTCGGTACGGACTTGTTCATCGAAGTGAACCCCCGTCACATCATGTTCTACGAGCGGATGCTCGGTTTCCAGAAAGTCGGTGGGCTGAAGACCAACACCTCGGTGAATGCGCCTTCGCAGCTGATGTGGCTTTCGGTCGAGCGGATCCCCGAACTGATCGCCGCGGGCAACAACAGGCGCAACCGCCACTCGCTCTACAACTACTTCTACAACGCCGACCAGGAAGGCTGGATCATCGACGAGATGCGGCTGCGCGGCCTGGCTGCCTATCGGCTTGCGGCCGCCGAGTAGCGCCTTCTCCCGCCGGCAGGCCTGCGCGATCGCCGTGCCTTACCGGCGCCGGTAAGGCACGAACTTGCCGAGGCCGACCGACCCGGCCGGCATGTGGGTCCCGTTGCTCACCAGCCGGACGATGTCGATACTGCACAGCTGGTTGGAATGGGTGTTGGTCACCAGCACATCACCCTTGCTCAGGAAAGTGGCTCCCGAAGCCGGCCGGTTCACGTAGATCGTGCCGTCGTTCATCTTGTAGACGATTGCGGTGCGGTCGACGATCTCGGTCGAACTGATGCGGATCTGCTGGATGCAGTCGACCGGCTCGCCGGCGGTGCGACCTTTCGTGATCTCGGCCAGCCGAGCCTCGGGATCGCGCTTCGCCTCGGCGGCAGTCGCCCAGATCATGATCGCTGCGGTGAACAGCACACAGAGCGGTTTGCGCATGGCATCTTCCTTTGCTTTGCTCCTGCAAAGACGGAGAGCGGCGGGAAGTTCCGCATTAGCAGGGACCGACGCAGAACTTTAAAGCGCCATTTCCCAATCCCGGCCGAAAGCGCCATTCCCTTTGGTACATCTGGCCGGCTTGCCACTGCGCCATAGGCTCCTGCATAGTGCGCAATGCATTCGGCGGGCGGCGAGGTGAGGATGAGCGAAGCGACTGGTGGATGCGACAGGTCCGGCGCCGCCCGCAAGCGGCTGCTTCTCGCCAATCCGCGCGGCTTCTGCGCCGGGGTGGAGCGGGCCATCGCGGCGGTGGAGCGGGCGCTGGAGGAATATGGCCCGCCGGTCTACGTCCGCCGCCACATCGTGCACAACCAGGGGGTGGTCGATGCGCTGGCCGCCAAGGGCGCGGTCTTCGTCAGGGAACTGGCCGAAGTCCCGCAGGGCGCGGTGACCGTGCTGTCCGCGCATGGCGTGCCGCAGGCGGTCCTGCGCGAAGCCGCCGAGCGCCAGTTGAGGACGCTCGACACCACGTGCCCGCTGGTCGCCAAGGTCCACGGCGAGGTCGTCGATCACTACCATGCCGGGCGCCACATCCTGCTGATCGGCCATCAGGGCCATCCCGAGATTGTCGGGACCCTGGGGCAGGTGCCGAGGGGCGCGATCTCGGTAATCGGCTCGCTCGAGGACCTCGCCGCGCTGTCGCTGCCCGCCAACACCTCCGTGGCCTTCGCCGTGCAGACCACCTTCTCGGTGCAGGATTCGGCCGGCATCGGCGCGGCGATCCTGGCGCGCTTTGCCGATGTGGCGGCGCCGCGCTCCAGCGACATCTGCTATGCGACGACCAATCGCCAGGCCGCGATCGAAGCGATAGCCGCCCAGGCCGATCGCATCGTCGTCGTCGGAGACCGCCTGTCGTCGAACGCAAAGCGGCTTACCGAAGTGGCCAGGGCGGCGGGATGCGCCGAAGTGGCGCTGGTCGACGATGCCGCGGCATTGGACCCGCAATGGCTGGATGCGGCGCGCATCGTCGGGCTCACCGCGGCTGCCTCGACCCCGCCGGATGCGGTGAACGCGGTCTGCGAGCGGCTCGAGGCGCTCGGCTTCGTCGCCGAGGAAAGCGAAGGCAGGCGCGAGACCGCGGAGTTCAGGCCGGTGGCGATGACGCCGATCGGCGAGCTCTCGCTGCCCGAGCGGATGGAGACCGTGCGCCGCGACATCGAGCGCTGCCTCGACAAGATCCTGCGCCAGGCCGATGGCCGGCCCTCGCGGCTGAACGAAGCCATGCGCTATGCAGTGCTCGGCGGCGGCAAGCGCATGCGCGGGCTGCTGACGGTGCTGGTCGCGGAAATGCTGGGGGCCGACTATCGGCAGGCGGTCTGGGTGGCCTCGGCGGTCGAGTGCCTGCACGCGCAATCGCTGGTCCACGACGACTTGCCTTGCATGGACGACGACGACTACCGCCGCGGCAAGCCCAGCCTGCACCGCCGCTTCGACGAGGCGACGGCGGTCCTGGCCGGCGACGCGCTGCTGGCGCTCGCCTTCGAGATGCTGGCCGACGACAAGGCGCACCCGGACGGCAGTGTCCGCGCCCGCCTGGTGCTGGCGCTGGCGCGGACCATCGGCAAGGACGGGCTCGCGCTCGGGCAGATGATGGACCTCTACCCGCCGCCCGACGCGACGGCCGACGAGATCGCCCGCTGCGAGGACCTCAAGACCGGCGTTCTGCTGGGCTATTGCGTCGAGGCCGGGACGCTGCTGGCGGGATGCGATGACGAGGATCGCCGCAAGCTGATCCGCTTCTCCGAGAAGCTCGGCCTGGCCTTCCAGATTCGCGACGACATCCTCGACCGCATCGGCGACGAGAGCGAAGTCGGCAAGCGGCTGCGCAAGGACCGGCAGTCCGGCAGGCGCACGGCGGTCGATGCCTGGGGCCTCGACGGCGCGCGCGACCACTCTATCCGCCTGGCCGCCTCCTGCCGCGACGAACTGGCCAGCTTCGGCCAACGGGCACGGCTGCTGCAGCAGGTGGCGGATTTCGCCGTGACGCGAATGCATTGAGGCTTGACAACACGAACCACATTGGTTATATGCCCCATACCTCACGGGTGCAGGGAGCGGAACCGGTTCGCTCGCCGCTACCCCAAGGGCCGGCGCCTGTCAGGGCGACCACTTATCCGGATGCGGGGAATTACCCAACGTAAGGCAGGGCA
>CAUJJI010000031.1 GCA_963205265.1 Pseudomonadota bacterium | reverse complement strand
CGGTCTGCCAGCCCCATGCGTTCGAGTTTGGTAGCGCGCCCGATGAGGTGCTGGTTGGTTGGGTTGGCTGTTCGGTGTGGGTCTGGGCGTAGGTCGATTACGCCGCCAAGCTCGTCGCCGATCGCGCGTAGGCGGCGGTCGAGGCTGGTCCAGCGGTCGGCCTGGACTTCCCGGCTCAATGTTCGGTCAATGTCCCGTTCGGTGCGGACGCCCAACTCCAGTGTAACCCGCTGCTCGGCACGGGCGCGCATCCCCTCGCTGATGTAGCTGCGGTCGATCACGAGATCGCGGCCATCATCGGCGCGCCCCCGCACCAGAATGTGGATGTGGGGATTGTCGGTGTTCCAGTGATCGACCGCGACCCAGTCGAAACTGGTGCCGAGATCCTTTTCCATAACGGCCATCAGTTCGCGGGTGAAGGTCCTGACATCGGCAAGCTCGGCTGCGTCTTCGGGAGAGACGATGAAGCGGAAGTGATGCCGGTCATCGGCGCAGCGTTCGGCAAAGGCATTGCCGTCGCTGGGACCATCGCCGCTGCCGAACAGTTCGGCATCCTTCCCGTCCCGGGTGACTCCGTCGCGCTTGAGATAGGTCAGGTGCTGCGCGATCGGCGCGGCGGTGAACCTCGAACCGCTATGTCGCACGATCCGTGCTTTGACGGTGACCCGCCGATGGCTGGCGCGCGAGCTTGCGCGCAGACTGGCGATCCGTCCTCTCGCATGGCGACCAGTTCCGCGCCGCGATCCGGAACCATATCCCCGGTCACCATGACCTGACCGGTTGGCGAGAGCGCGAAGCTGGGCTTTGAGCGTGCGCACTTTGCTCTGGCCAGCGCTGCGATCACGGATACGCCCCGGCCTTATCTCGAAATCATCGTCGCTCATGGCTGCAAGGGCAAATGATTGGCGGCTGGCCCATTGCATGGCGGAAATGCGTCGATTTCCCGAAAGCGGGCCAGCCGGGAGGTAAGGCGGCTGGCTCTGGAAGGCTCGTAATTCTGCGCCCCCACACCCCAGCGGCTGGCTCCGCTTTTATCTTGCCATCCTCCTGAACCTTCCTCTCCTGCAGCCGACCTTCCGCACAATCCTGCGCCAAACCACGCCGTGACACGCCAGAAGGACAAACGGTCAATCACTGCGGACGGCTCCCCGAAACGGGTGCGAAGAGGCCGTTCAGGGGCGCAGACGAAGCGCGAATGGATGTCGGCGGCACGGCGGCGGCGAAGCTGCCGGTTGCGTCCGCCGCTGCACCTCCGCGCACTGCGAAAAGCTGGCCCTGTGTCCAGGATGGGCGAGCCGGTTGCACAGGCGATGTGCTGGCAACGACTGTTGCCGCGCTGCCTGTTTGCAGCATCGGTGCAATCTTGGCGACATAGGCGCGGGTTTCGGCAGGGAGTGGGCGACCACGATCCCGCCAGTCCTGGTAGCGGCCCGGCCCCGCGTTGTAGGCAGCGAGGAAGCCGGAGGCACCATAGCTGTCATACATTTCGCGAAGGTAGCTTGTGCCCGCGATGATGTTGTCGCGCGGATCGAACGGGTCAGCTCCCAGGGCGAACCGGGTGCGCTGGCGCGCCCAGGTTCCGGGCATAAGTTGCATTAGTCCGATCGCTCCTGCTGACGAGACTGCGCCGACCCGGCCTGCACTTTCGGTACGCATTACGGCATAGATCCAGTGCTCAGGGATGCCGAAGCGCTGCGACGCCTCGGCGACGTGCGGAGCAATGTCGATGGCGTGCGGCTGCGCCTGTTCGGCAGCGGCCTGCCCGAAGGCGGGCGCGGTACCGAACAGGGCCGCTGCGAGGAACGCTGCTAAGCTCAAGCGAATCAAGCGCATCGACTCAATCCGCCTTGTCGTGCCGGGACGGGCGCGACCAGACCAGGACGTGACCGGTGCCGTCGTCGTGGAACAAATTGGCCCGCAGAGGCTGGACGAATGCAGGGTCGTCGATCTGGAGCGCGACATAGTCGCCAGCCTTCTCGCCGGTGCGCTTCCAACCTGCACCGATCTCACGCGCCTCGTCGCCGTCGCCAGCAACCACCCGGTAATCGGGCGCGTTCTCGTTGTCGGAGGGTTCGGTGGGGAGCAGCACCACGCCGATGTCGAGCGTCAGCGTCGTGATGTGTCCGGCCAGGCCGCCTTCGGCGGTCACAAAATATCCAATCTTCATCGTTCAGTCTCCTTCGGTTGTTGAACTGGTGGGTTGGTTCGAATGGGGATCGGCGAACCAGACATGGTCGCCATTGCCTGCTTCATCGGTCCAAATCGGTGTCGCGCGGCCGATGACTTGCGTGATGCGCAGCACGCCGAAATAGCGCCCGTCGAAGCTGTCGGGTGCAGCCGGGTTCATCACGAACAGCTCGCCATTGCGCAGCACTTGGCAGCCCGCCCATACGGGCAGAGGGCGACCCAGTCGGTCGCGCGCGCGCGCCATGCCGACATATCGGCCATCGATGGTGATGCCATGCGCGAATCGGCAGACGCGCTGGCCGCGCATAGCGGCGACGCGCTTCAAAAGCGGTACGCCGGTCGGGAGGTAATGCCGTTCAGCCAGCAAACGCCGCAGTTCAGGCGGCGGTTCGACGGCGACGCGTTCGCCGACGTGCAGGCTTGCCTTGCCGCGGATCGCGTAAAGCCCAGTCGGCACCGAGGCAGTCGCGTTCCACACGGCATAGCGCGAGACCGGAACGATCAGCGTCGCGAGTGTGGCGGCCAGGACGGCGCCAGCCAGGACGAAGCTGCGCCGGGTCATGGAAACAGCGCCTTGCGCTGGAGCCAGGCGCGATGACGCGCAGGGCTGTAGTCGCGCGGCACTTCGCGCCCGGCAAGCCGGTTGTGGATATGCCGCCAATGATCGGGCGCGACATCGCATGGGTCGATGCCTGCCGCTTCGATTGCGTCGATCAGGCGGAAGACCTGCGCGACTTTCGGCCAGCCATGAACGCTGAGCAGGACATCTCCGCCCGGATCAACCTGCGGCACCGGTGTGCAAGGTTCGTGTCCATCGACGGCACGAACGATGTCGAGCGTCGAGCGGATGGTACCGTAATCATTGGAGGCCCAGCGCACCAAGGCGAACACCTGGCCAGCGGCGTAGCTCTCGATCCGTCCGCTGCGGCTGACGATTCGCTCGGCAACCGGCTTGCCGAACTTGAGCCAGTCCTCGCGTTGACCCTCGCGCCAGACCAGCGTGACGTGAGTCAGCTGCGGCCCATCGCTTAACCTCGTTTCGGCAGGTCTGTGTGGCGGTACTTCGCCATCCGTCCACAGCGCCGAGTCCGTTAGCAAGAATCCGAAGGATTCTTTGTTAGCTAAGTTAAGGGCGAAATTCGGCGCAGTTTTCTGCGGCTTTGAAGGCCATTTCGGTTCCTGATAGTCCGAACTTTCGGTTCCTGATCGTCCGAGTCTGGCGGTTCCTGATAGTCCGTGTTGCATCACGACATATCCACAGGGCTAATATCGGCGGGACGAAGCCCGACGCGCCGCATGGCCGCGTCGAACGGATCGACAGGGGCCGCGACGAAGCTGAGCCGCTCGCGGCCAAGCGCATGTTCGATTGTGAGCTGGTATCCGGGCAGGGCTTGGCGCCGCACGATGTCGCGCAGCTCGAAGGCAAAGCGTTTGGGCGGCGACAGTGCGCCGGATTTCATGTGCAGGTGCTGGAAGTCGAAGCTCCAGCCACCTTTCTGCTTTCCACCGTGCTTGCGCACCAGACGGTAGAGCCAGCGTTCCAGCCCGCCCGTCAGCGCGAAATATGCAGGATCGATGGTCAACACGAGAGCCTGGTCGATCACCCCCTCGTAGAACCAGTCGGGAACGATCATCTCGATCCCGAGCGCGCGGCCCGCGCCGTCGAGGCGTTCCTTCCATTCATTGATCCACGAGAAGCGGTGCCGACGCCGGCTTCCGAGCTGGCGGATCGACGTCGCGATCGTGGTTGATTGCAACCGGTCGAGTCCGGCCTTGAGCCGCTCGTAGCTCGCCTTGCCGGTTCCGCGCCGTGTGAAGGCGAGGATCTCATGCGGGGTGGCAGCGATCAGCCGCGAGGTTGGTCGTCCCATATCGCGCGCTTCGACGATTTGGCTCGCGACCCAGATGAGGACGTCGGCGTCCCAGATGGTCGCCATGCCATGTTCTGCCGTCGCCTCGACCAGGATCGAAACTTCGCCCATCCGGAAGTCGATCGGTCGCACCCTCTTCGATTTGGCGAGGCTGAAGAAGGGCCATGCCATCAGATCCTGCGCGTCGCGGGCGGCGATGTCGCCGCCGGCGCTAACGAACAGGTCGAGTTGCTGTCCCAGGACCGAAAAGGGGGAAGTACGGCGCATCGATCCCACTCAGCGCCGCACTGGCGGAGTATAGCCGTCCATCCGCCGTGCGGGATGGACCACGCCCTTGCCCGGATCGCTGGTTGAACGGCGCAGGCCGAGTTCGGCCCAGGCATCGAGATCGGTGATCGAATAAACGATCCGCCCGCCGAGCTTGCGGTAAACCGGCCCGGTCCCAAAACAGCGGTGCTTTTCGAGCGTGCGGGCGGACAGCCCAAGATGCACGGCAGCATCGGGCGTCCGCAAGAAGCGGGCTATAACAGGGGTGGGTCTGGCATCCATCGGCTTGCTCCGCTGAGATTCGGGCACAGCGGCGGACTGCCGCTGGTTGCGGAGATCAATGGCGAAGACAGAAAGGCAGGAGGGAGTGACAGATGTGGGGGTGCGAAAATTGTCACCCCTTGATGCGAATCAACGGTGACGGAGCAGCATGCGGTATCCGCTGCTCACCATGCGGCGCGCTTCGGAGATTAACCGGAGCACGTGCCTCCTTTCGCCCGATCCTTTCCATATCGCCCCAACAAGCGGGCGATGTCCCCGAAAGATAAGGCCAAAGGCGAGGTCGCGCGAGGAGGCACCAGCCTCCAGCGCATCGTGGACTCGCAGGAGCTGGATATGGCGCGCACGTTGGTAAGCGGAAGGCATGGATATCCGATCCGGCATAAGACGGTCGCCGTGTGTCGCCCGATCAAAGCGGGCCGCAGCGGCAAGGCGGATGGCTGTACTTTGATCATGGAGGATAATCAGACATTCGGGGCACATGAATGGCACGGGGCGCAGGCAAAGCCGAAGTCGAGCAATTCCCAGTGCGATGACCATGTGGTGTTCGCTATTGGAAATTGCTTCCGCCAGTGATTCAAAGTCGGACAAAAGTGATACCGCTGCCTCTATATCGGCGGTTGCCAACACGACCACGTCGGGCGCTTCTGCTGGGGACCAAAGGGCTGGCGCTGTTCGGGGATCTGAATCGGGCGCGGTGGGGAAAGCAAAGGCCCCACCGCCCGGCCAGACCCTCCCTTTCTAATGGCTCAACATCGGGGGCCGCAGCGATCCGCGCCATCGTCTCGGTGTGATCCAGGCGGTAGTCGGCGTTGCGTTGCAGGTACTCCTGCGCAAAATCCGCATAGTCGTGATGTCGATACTGATCTGCGGTCGATGGTGACCGCCATGATGAACCACCAGACATAAAGACCCCTGCGATGCACAGGCGAAAAGGCC